>NZ_JBSFXE010000025.1:0-121443 GCF_053595195.1 Kitasatospora sp. NPDC002522 | reverse complement strand
AGGACCCCGAGGCCCCGATCTTCGACCTGGTCGACTACGGCGTCGTCGGCGACCTGTTCACCGTCCTCCCCCAGCTCACCGGCGAGGTCAAGGCCCGCAAGAGCTGAACCGGCTGACCGCGGGTCAGGGACACGCGAAGGGCGCGGCCCCCGGGATCACCGGGAGCCGCGCCCCTCGCGTCGGTGCGGACGGTCCGTCAGCGGCCGGAGAGGGCGCGGACGAAGCGATCGGCGTTGATGGTGCCGAGGCCGGAGGCGAGGTCGTAGCCCTTGACGGCCTGGTAGCCGGTCACCTTGTCCCAGGAGTTGTCGCCGGCGGTGACGTCGGTGATGCCGCTCCACTGCGAGGGCAGCTGCGCCAGGCCGTACATCCGCCAGTTGAGCTGGCCGAGGCGGTGGCCGGCCAGCTGGTTGGCGAGCGCGACGATGCCGGAGAAGATCGGCGTGGCCTCGCTGGTGCCGCCGGTCAGGTGCCAGCCGACCCGGGTCGGGTCGTAGGACTCGTAGGTCCAGGCGGCGCCGTCCACGGCGGCGCTCATGCTGATGTCCGGGGTGCCGCGGTGGTCGCCGGTCACCTTGGCCACGCCCGCCTGGTACCACGGCCGCTCGAAGACGCCGGAGACGCCGCCGCCGGCCGCGCCGTAGTCGTCGTGCCAGACCTTGTCCGGGGCGGTGCGCACGCCGTTGTCGTCCAGCGTGAGCTCGGTGCCGCCGACCGAGGTGACCAGCGGGTCGGCGGACGGCCAGGAGTTGACCTTGTACGGGTACAGGTCGCTGCCGTTCTCCATCGCGTCGGTGGCGCCGTTGTCGCCGGAGGCGGCGAGCACCGTGACGTCCTTGGCGGCCGCGTACTTGAAGGCGTACCGCAGGTCCTCGATGGACTTGAAGTTGTGCTGGTCGAAGCCGGGGAAGGTGTTCTCGGTGGCGCCGAAGCTCTGCGAGATCACGTCCACGTTGCGGGACTTGATGATCGCCTTCTCGGCGTCCATCATCTCCGGCAGGCCGGTGACGCCCTCGGTCTCGGCGACGCCGGTCTCCACCAGCACGATGTGCGCGTCGGGGGCGATGGCGTGGGCGTACTCGACGTCCAGGGTGGTCTCGCCGGCCCAGCCGGTGTGGTCCGGGTTGGTCGGGTCGAAGACCGGGACGTTGCCCCACTTCACGACCTCGACCTGGGTGTCCGGGATGCCCCACTGCTTGTCGAACACCTCCAGGTCGTGCTGGATGCTCGGCGAGCCGAAGGAGTCCACGATCACGATCGTCCGGCCCTTGCCGGTGACGCCCTGCTGGTACAGCGGGCCCAGGTTGTACGCGCTGCGGTACTGCAGCGGCGAGTAGCAGTGGATGCCGATCTGCGAGACGCAGTCCGACGTCGATATCGGGGCGACCCGGCCCACCGCGTCGATGTGCCCGGCAGAGGCGGGACGCAGGTGGAAGGCGGGCAGGTGCCCGGACGCGCCGACGGCCTGCGCGGTGGCGGTCGCCCCCGACAGGGCGGTGGCCCCGACGGCGAGCAGCGCCAGGGCGCGCAGGGTGGTGGAGCGTCGGGGGCCCGCGGTGGCGGGGTGCATACCCAAGGAGACTCCTCGAAGAGAAACGGAACCGGCCGCACGGCCGGGGTGCCCCTATCCCACCGGCCCCGGGGGGCCACTGCCATAGCAGAGACGGGCGGTCGGCATGGCCCCGATCGGCCACGTGATCAGGTAAAGAGCACGGAGCGGTTCGGTAAGGCCGCAGGTCCGGGGGTGTGACCGCGGCGTCGGTGCGCGAGCGGCCCATACCTCGTAGAGTCGGGCGCCATGGGACTGCTGACGGCACTGGACGGCGCATTCGGGGACCGCGGGGACGCGGTCGTGGTGGACGGGCGGCCCCTCTCCTGGGAGCAACTGCTGGGCGCCGCCGGGGCGGTGGCCGAACGCGCGGCCGGGGCGCCGGCGCTCGCCGTGCTCGCCCGGCCGGAGCCCGAGACGGTCGTCGCGGTGGTCGGCGGACTGCTGGCCGGCGTCCCCGTGGTGCCGCTGCCGCCCGACTCCGGACCCAAGGAGCGGGCGCACATCCTCGCCGACAGCGGCGCCACCGTGCTCGCCGGAACCGGACTCGCCGATGCCGCCGAAGGGCTGACGGGCCATCCGCTGACGGAGCTTCCGGTCCGGCTGACGGACCGTCCGACCGCGGCCTGGAGCGCGACCGAGCCGGACGGGGCCCGGCCCGCGTTCGTGCTGTACACCTCCGGCACCACCGGCGCGCCCAAGGGCGCGCTGATCCCGCGCCGCGCGGTCGCCACCGGGCTGGACGGCCTCGCCGACGCCTGGCAGTGGAGCGCCGACGACGTGCTGGTGCACGGCCTGCCGCTGTTCCACGTCCACGGGCTGGTGCTCGGCGTGCTAGGCGCGCTGCGCACCGGCAGCCGACTGGTGCACACCGGGCGGCCCACCCCCGCGGCGTACGCGGCGGCCCGCGGCAGCCTGTACTTCGGCGTGCCCACCGTGTGGTCCCGGATCGCCGCCGACCCCGACGCCGCCCGCGCCCTGGCCGCCGCCCGGCTGCTGGTGTCGGGCAGCGCCCCGCTGCCCGTGCCGGTCTTCCGGCGGCTGCGCGAACTCACCGGCCAGGCCCCCGCCGAGCGCTACGGCATGACCGAGACGCTGATCACCGTCGCCACCCGCGCCGACGGCGAACGCCGCCCCGGCGCGGTCGGCCTCCCCCTCGACGGGGTTCGCACCCGGCTGGCCGGCGAGGACGGCCGACCGGTGCCGGCCGACGGGGAGAGCGTCGGCGAACTCCAGGTGCACGGCCCGACCCTGTTCGACGGCTACCTGAACCGGCCCGAGGCCACCGCCGACTCCTGGACCGCCGACGGCTGGTTCCGCACCGGCGACATGGCGGTGATCGAACCCGACGGCTTCCACCGCATCGTCGGCCGCGCCTCCGTCGACCTGATCAAGAGCGGCGGCTACCGGATCGGCGCCGGCGAGGTCGAGGCCGCGCTGCGCGACCACCCCGGCGTGGCCGACGCCGCGGTGGTCGGCGCCCCCGACGACGACCTCGGGCAGGTCGTCGTCGCCTACGTGATCCCCGCCGACGCCGCGCTGACGGGCGATCAGCTCACCGCGTTCGTCGCCGAGCGGCTCTCCGTCCACAAGCGGCCCCGGCGGGTGCTGCTGGTGGACGAACTGCCCCGCAACGCCATGGGAAAGGTGCTGAAGAAGCAGCTGATCGAAGGCCTCCGCTAGCCCCGGGCCGGGCCGGTCCCCGCATTGGTCTCTTGAGGACCGCGGGGAGTGGGTACCACTCGTGTGGTGTGGGGGCCGGTTGCCCCGGGCTGCCCGGCGAAGGTGCCGGGGTGGGTGGAGGGCGGGATGCTGTGATCGTCTGGGTCAATGGGGCGTTCGGGGCGGGCAAGACGAGCGCCTGCCGGGAACTGGTCGAACTGCTCCCCGGGAGCCTGCTGTTCGACCCCGAGACGGTGGGCGCCGCCCTGCGCGGCATGCTCCCGCCGCAGCGGCTCGCCGAGGTGACGGACTACCAGGACCTGCCCGCCTGGCGGCGGCTGGTCACCGAGACCGCGGCCGCGCTGCTGGACGAGGTGGCCGGGCCGCTGATCGTCCCGATGACGCTGCTCCGGCAGGACTACCGCGACGAGATCTTCGGCTCGCTGGCCGGCCGCGGCCTCGCCGTGCACCACGTGGTGCTCGACCCGGTCGAAACGATTCTCCGCGCCCGGATCGCCACCCGCGAGGAAGTCCCCGGCGACACCGAGACCAACGCCCGCATCCGCCGCTGGTGCCGCGACCACCTCCCCGCCTACACCGAAGCCCGCGGCTGGCTCGCCCGCGACGCCCGCATGGTCGACAACGGCGTCCTGACCCCCCGGCAGACCGCCGAACGCATCGCCGAGCTGGTCCGCAGCGGCGGCGCCCGCTGCCAGATCGTCCGCAGCGAAGGCGGCGACGGGGACACCGTCGCCGCCGCCGTCCTGCTCTTCGACGACCGCGACCGCGTCCTGCTGGTCGACCCCGCCTACAAGCCCGACTGGGAGTTCCCCGGCGGCGTCGTCGAACCCGGCGAGGCGCCCACCGCCGCCGCCGTCCGCGAAGCCGCCGAGGAACTCGGCCTGCGGCTCTCCCCGGACGACCTGCGGCTGCTCGCCGTCGACTGGGAACCCGGCGGCGGCCGCGGCCGCGGCGGCCTGCGGCTCGTCTACGACGGCGGCCGCCTCACCCCCGCCGACGTGCTGCGCCTGCGCCTTCCCGCCGGTGAACTCCGTGACTGGCACTTCGCCACCCTCCGGGAGGCCGCGCGGCTGCTGCCGGCCGCCCGGATGAGACGGCTGGCCGCCGCGATGGAGGCCCGCGCGAACGGCGAACTGCGCTACCTGGAGGGCGGGGTGCCCGCCGCGACGGGGCTGGGCCGCGGCGGGGTGGTGGCGGGCTGAGCGCCCCAGGGTGACGGGGTGTCAGGGGGCGGGCAGTGCGGCGGGGAGTGAGGATGGGCCCATGCCGTTCACGTTGAGTCATGTGGCCGCCGTGCTGCCCGGGTTGCGGCGGGCGCGGCGGCGCGGCGCGCTGGTGGCCGCCGGGCTGGTCGCCGGGTCGATGGCGCCGGACGTGCCCTTCTTCGCCGAGTCGCTGGTCCGGGGGACGTACCGGTACGGCGCCTTGACGCACCGTTGGTGGGCGGCGGGGACCCTCGACGTCGTGCTGGGCGCCGGGCTGGTGGGCGCCTGGTACGGCGTGTGGCGGGCCCCGCTGGGCGCCGCGCTGCCCGGGGAATGGGTCGGGGTCGTCCCACGGGGGCCGGTCTCCGGAGGAGAGGTGGCCTGGGCGGCCGGGGCGGTGGCGGTCGGTGCCGCCACCCACCTGGTGTGGGACTCGTTCACGCACGCGGGCCGAGCCGGGGTGCGAGCCGTACCGGCGCTGTCCCGGCGGGTCGGCGGCGTTCCGCTCTACACCGTCCTGCAGTACGGCAGTTCGGTGGCGGGGCTGGCGGTGCTCGCCCGCTACGCAGCGTCGCTGCGGGAGGCCGACCGACGGGTCGTCGCGATCCTGGGCGGGGCGGCGCTGGTGGGTGCGGTGCACCGCGTGACCCGCGGCGAGCGCGGCCTGATCGACGAGGCCTGCTTCGGCGCCGGCGCGGGCCTGGCGGTGGGGGCTCTCTTGAGGGGCCCGGGGAACGGCGGGGGTGCGTGGCGGTTGGGGTTTCGGGGCGCTGTGAGGTCTGGGCGCATGGAGGTCTCCTGAGACCTTCAGCCGGCTTCAGACCGTCAGGCACTCGCCTCGCCGTTCCCCGAGCCCCTGGATAGTGCAGGTCACTCTCAGATGTCGAGGTAGCCGTTCGTTGCGAGGTAGGCGCCGGTGGCCCGGTAGACGGCGGGGTCGTCGGGGGTGATGGCGGCGAGGCCGTCGACGTAGCGGTTGAACATGCAGAAGGCTGCGGCGATCAGGACGGTGTCGTGGATGGTCTCGTCGTCCGCGCCGGCGGCCCTCGCGGTGGCGATGTCCTCGGGCGAGACGGCGAGTCCGCTGACGGCGACCTGGCCGGCGAGACGGAGCAGGGCTCGCATCAGGTCGGAGAGGGGGGCGGTGTCGAGGTCGGCCTTGACGGCTTCGACCAGGGCGGTGTCGCCGTCGAGCAGCTCGGCGGCGGTCGCGCCGTGCGCGTCGGTGCAGTAGCGGGTCTCGTTGCGGGAGGAGACGTACGTGCCGATCAGCTCGCGTTCGGCGGTGGTCAGCGGGGACTTCCCGCGCAGCAGCTGTTCGGCGAGTTCGTTCATGCGCCGGCCGGTCTCGGGCTTGACGGAGAAGAGGCCCCGGACGCCGGGGGCGGGGGAGGGGAGGGCGATATGCGGCATGGGGTCAACTGAAGCGGCTGGCGCGGGCAGTTGGCAAGGCCTTGACCTGCGGTTGTGTGATCACGTCCGGCAGTCGGCACGAGGAAAGAAGCACCGGCCGGGTACTGGCCGTGGAGAGGGGACGGCCGATTAGGATGAGCGACCGTGACTGACACCGGTAGCACCCAGGACCTGGAGCCCGTCGAGCCGTCCGCGGACGCGGTGGAGACGGCATCGGCCGCGCTGGACGACGACGCAGAAGCCGAACGTGCGGAGCTGCTTGACGGGGTGTGGGACGTGGTGGTGGTCGGGGCCGGCCCGGCCGGTTCCTCGGCCGCGTACGCGGCGGCGTCCCGGGGGCGGCGGGTGCTGCTGCTCGACAAGGCGGAGCACCCCCGGTACAAGACGTGCGGCGGCGGCATCATCGGCCCGTCCCGCGACACCCTGCCGCCGGAGTTCAAGCTGCCGCTGCAGGACCGGATCTCCGCCGTCACCTTCGCGCTGAACGGCCGGTTCACCCGCACCCGGCGGTCCCGGCGGATGCTGTTCGGGGTGGTCAACCGCGACGAGTTCGACCTGCGTCTGGTGCAGGCCGCCGAGCAGGCCGGCGCGGTGCTGGTGACCGGTGTGACCGCCACGGGTGTCGAGCAGTCGGGCGGCGACGCGCGGACCGTGTTCGTGACGCTGGCCGACGGGCGGAAGGTGGAGGCCCGGGCGGTGGTCGGCGCGGACGGGTCGGCCAGCCGGATCGGCCGCCACGTCGGCGTCGAGTTCGACCAGATCGACCTCGGCCTGGAGGCGGAGATCCCGGTGCCGGAGTCGGTGAGCCGGTACTGGGCGGGGCGGATCCACCTGGACTGGGGGCCGCTGCCCGGCTCGTACGGCTGGGTGTTCCCGAAGACCGACTCCGGGACGCTGACCGTCGGCGTGATCTCGGCGCGCGGTGAGGGCGAGGCGACCAAGCAGTACCTGGCGGCCTACATCCGGCGGTTGGGGCTGTCCGGCTTCACCCCGCTGGTCGAGTCGGGGCACCTGACGCGGTGTCGGGCGGAGGACTCCCCGCTCTCCCGCGGGCGGGTCCTGGTCGCGGGCGACGCGGCCGGACTGCTGGAGCCGTGGACCCGCGAGGGCATCTCGTACGCGCTGCGCTCGGGCCGGCTGGCCGGCGAGTGGGCGGTGCAGATCGCCGAGGCCTCGGGTACGGCGGACGTGCGGCGCCAGGCGCTGAACTACGCGTTCGCGATCAAGGCCGGGCTGGGCGTGGAGATGCGTGCGGGCAAGGTGATGCTCGGGGCGTTCGAAAAGCGGCCGCACCTGTTCCACGCGGCGGTCTGCCTGGTGAACCCGGCGTGGCGGGCGTTCGCCCGGACCACCCAGGGGCACACCACGTTCGCGCAGCTCATGCGGGACTACCGGGCGGCCCGGAAGCTGGCGTCCGTCGCCGGACGCTGACGCTCCGTCAAAAGTTAAGCCTTTGGATGGTAAAGTTTTCGTCAAACTGTTCTCCGGTCGTCCGTACCGAGATGACCGCACTCCGTCACGCCTGACATAGTCGTCGCCGAGCCGGTCGATCTTGAACCGGGGGTGGGGGCTGCCTTCGTGCGGCTCGAGAACAGAGATGTGACTTCTGCATGCTCAGATTCGGTGGCATACGTGGCGGACGACCGCCACGCGTGGGGTTGTTCGAGGTGGCGGCGGGGAGACGGTGGGCCTGGCTGGCCGCAGTGTCCGCGGTGACGCTGAGCGCGTCGGCGGTCTCCGTGCCGGCATTCGCGGCGCACGCTGACCTGGTCGCGCCGAAGGCCGCGGGAGCGGTCGCGGTCAAGGGAGTTCGGAACGCGGAGCCGAAGAAGCTCACCGTTCAGGATGACGCGAAGCGTTCCTTCCAGCCGAAGGCGGTGGCGTGGCCGAAGGCGGCTTCCGGTCGGGCGGCGTCGGCTGCTCCGGGTGCGAAGTCGCAGGCCGCTGGGACGCCGGTGTTTGTGAAGGCGGATTCCTCCGCTGCTGCGCCGGGTGTGGACGTGAAGGTCCTGGACCAGGCGAAGAGTGCTCAACTCGGCGTGTCCGGCGTGGTGTTCACGGTGGACGGCGGTGACGCGCACGGGAAGGTGCGGGTCGGCGTCGACTACTCCGCGTTCGCGGAGGCGCTGGGCGGCAACTACGCGTCGCGGCTTCAGCTGGTGTCGCTGCCGGCGTGTGCGCTGACCACGCCGGAGGTGGCGGCGTGTCAGGTGCGGACGCCGCTGAAGACGGATCGTGACGCGGCGGGGAAGTCGGTGTCGGCGGAGGTCGACCTCGGCGCTGGGACTTCCGGCGCGGTGAAGGCGAGCGCGTCGGAGACCGCGTCGGAGGTCGTTCCGGCGGTGTGGACCGGCAGCACGACTTCGGCGGTGCAGGCTTCGGCCATGTCCGCGCCGATGGTGCTGGCGGCCTCGGCTTCGACCGGAGGTGACGACTCGGCGGGTTCGTACGCGGCGAGTACCCTGAGCCCGAGCGGCTCGTGGACCGGCGGCAGTTCGGCCGGCTCGTTCACGTACTCCTACCCGGTCACCACGCCCGGAGCGTCGAGCCCGCTGGTCCCCAAGGTCAGTCTCGCCTACGACTCGGCGGTGGTGGACGGGAAGACCGCGAGCACGCAGGCGCAGGCCTCGTGGGTCGGTGACGGCTGGTCGACGCCGGACTCGTTCATCCAGCAGACCTTCACCCCGTGTTCGGAGAACCCGGAGGGCTCGGCGTCGCCGAAGTCCACCAGCGACCAGTGCTATGCGGGTCAGGTCCTGACGCTGTCGCTGAACGGCTCCTCGACGTCCCTGGTGTGGGACGCGTCGAAGGGCACGTTCACCCCGGGCAGCGACGATGGCTCCAAGGTCGCGCACGTCACCGGGTCCAACAACGGGACGGGCACCTACAACACGGATTACTGGACGGTCACGGACCGTTCCGGCACCGTCTTCTACTTCGGGCGCAACCAGTTGCCGGGGTGGTCGTCGGGCAAGGCGGTCACCAACTCGGTCGACTCGATGCCGGTGTACTCCTCGCACTCCGGTGACCCGTGCTACAACGCCTCGGGCTTCGACGCGTCGGTGTGCACGATGGCGTACAAGTGGCACCTGGACTACGTGAAGGACGTCCGGGGCGCCGCGATGGCGTACTACTACACCCAGGACACCAACTACTACGGGCAGAACAACGGCGCGTCGAACACGAAGTACGTGCGCGACTCGTACCTCGCCCGGATCGACTACGGCTTCCTGGACGGCGGCGCCTACGGCACCGTCCCCGACCAGGTGTCCTTCGTCACCGGCTCGCGCTGCGTCTCCACCACCTGCGACCCGATCTCGGCCGCCAACGCGGGTACCCAGTATCCGGACGTGCCGTTCGACCTGATCTGCAACCAGGGTGCGACCTGCTCGCCGAAGTCGCCGTCGATGTTCTCGACCGTGCGGTTGAAGCAGATCGTCACCCAGCAGTGGGACACGGCGAGTTCGCAGTACAAGCCGGTCGACACCTACGACCTCGCGCAGACCGAGCCCCCGACCGGTGACGGCACGTCACCGACCCTCTGGCTGGCCTCCGTCACCCACACGGGCAACGACACCTCGGCCGGCGGCTCCGGCAGCCTGACCCTGCCCGCGGTGAAGTTCGGCGGCACGACGATGCAGAACCGCGTCGACACGTCTAACTACCCGGGCATGTTCCGTTACCGGCTGACCTCGATCACCACCGAGATGGGCGCGGTCACCGGCATCACCTACGGCCTGCCCAACCCGTGCACCGCGTCGTATGTCGCCTCGGCCAACGCCTCGGCGAACACCAACTCCTGCTACCCCGTCAGCTGGACGCCGAAGTTCTATGTCGCGCCGATCACGGACTGGTTCCAGAAGTACGCGGTCACCCAGGTGCTGGAGGCCGACGCCACCGGCGGCGCCCTGCAGAAGGCCACCACGTACGAGTACACGGGCGGCGCCGCGTGGCACTACGACGACAACGAGGTCGTCCGGGCCAAGTACCGCAGCTGGGGCCAGTTCCGTGGCTACGGCACGGTCATCACCCGGACCGGTGACGGCGCCAACGACCGCAAGACCAAGTCCGTCACCGACTACTACCGCGGCATGGACGGGGACTACCTCACGTCCAGCAGCAATCGCAGCGTCAGCGTCACCGACTCGCAGGGCGGCGTGCACACCGACGCCCGGCAACTGGCCGGGCGCGAGCTGGAGACGACCGCGTACAACGGCGACGGCGGCGCGGCCGTCAACTCGACCGTCACCTCGTACTGGGTCTCGCCCGCAACGGCGACCCGCACGCGGAGCGGGCTGCCGGACCTCACCGCGAACGCCGTGAAGCCGGCGGAGACCTTCACCCGGCAGGCCGTCACGTCCAGCGGCTCCACCACCTGGCGGTACACCGAGTCCGACAACGCCTACAACGCGGTCGCAGGCGACGTGAACTTCGGTGCGATGACGGCGACGTACACGCACACCGTGCCGGTCGACCCCGCCTACGACACCTGCACCACGAACACGTACGCCCCGGCGAACACCGCGCTCAACCTGGTCGGCCTGGCGGCCTCCCAGGAGACCGACTCGGTCGCGTGCTCCGGGTTCACCCAGGGCGCCAAGCCTTCGGTGCCGGGTTCGTACAACACGCTTGGTGCGCCGTCCTCGGTGAACCGTCCGGCGCAGGTGGTCTCGGCGTCGCAGACCTTCTACGACGACGCGACCTACTCGACGGCCTTCCCGCAGGCGAACGCGCCCACGGTCGGCAACATCACGATGGAGCGCAAGGCCTCCGACTACTCCGGCGGTGCCTTCGCCTGGCAGACCATCAAGCGTGCGACGTACGACGGTTACGGACGTCCGCTGGTCACCTACAACGGCAACGGCAACTTCTCCACCAACGGCTACACCGTCAACGCGGTCGGCCTGACCACGGCGGAGTCGGAGACCAACGCCAAGGGCCAGACCGCGTCCAGCACGCGGACACCCGCCCGGGGGCTCACCCTGACCGCGACGGACCTCAACGGTGTGGTGGCGACGACCCGTTACGACGCGCTGGGCCGGCTCACCTCGGTGTGGCAGAACAACCGGGTGACGAGCGACCCGGCCAACTTGCTGTACACCTACACGGTCTCGCAGACCGGTGTGTCGGGCACGACGACGCAGACGCTGAACGACTCGCTCGGCTACGTGACCTCGTACAGCATCAACGACTCGCTGGGCCGGGTGCGGCAGACGCAGGCGCCGACGCCGAAGGGGGGACGCCTGATCACGGAGTCGTTCTACGACTCGCGCGGCTGGGTCCGGAAGAAGAACAACGCGTACTGGGACCCGAACAACTCGCCGTCCCTGTCGGTCGCCTCGGTGCCGCAGGACTCGACGATCCCTAACCAGAGCGTGCCGACCTACGACGGCATGGGCCGCACGATCGTCGACACCTCGTACCAGTACGCGCAGCCGAAGGAGGTCACCACCACCGTCTTCGCGGGTGACCGCACCATCGTCATCCCGCCGAGCGGCGGCACGGTGAAGACCACCGTCAAGGACCCGCTGGGCCGCACGGTCGAGCTGGACGACTACAGCGTCCGTCCGACCGTCACGGCGCCGGCGGACACCTTCACCGGCACTTACAGCGTAAGTGGCGGCACCAGTCAGGCGATCACCTACGGCTTCGACGGGCACGGCAAGCAGAGCACCGTCACCGCCAACGGCTCGGTGTGGACCACCACCAACAACCTGCTCGGCCAGGCCACGGCGAAGACCGACCCCGACGCGGGCGGCAGCAGCATGCTGTACGACGGCGTGGGCAACCTGGTGCAGACCACGGACTCGCGCGGAAAGAGCGTCAGCACCACCTACGACGCGCTCAACCGCAAGACCGGGACCTTCGCTGCCACCTACGCCACCAAGAGCTCGGCGAACCAGCTCGCCGCGTGGGTGTACGACAACGACAACAACGTCGCGGGCGTCACCAACGCCATCGGTCAGCCGACGACGGCCACCTCCTACGACAAGGGCCAGGCGTACACCACGCAGGCGTCCGGCTTCACCACGATGGGCAAGTCGACGGGCGAGACGATCACCATCCCGTCCACCGAGGGCCTGCTGGCGAAGAGCTACACCTTCAAGCACGTCTACACGACGATCAAGGGGCTGCCCTACACCGACCAGTCCCCGGCCGGCGGCGGTCTTCCGCTGGAGACCGTCACCCGGACGTACGCCACCGCGTTCGACCTGCCCAACGGCGCCACCTCCGGCACCACCGGCTACACGCAGGGCACCAGCTACGACGCCTTCGGCCGCATCGAGCAGTCGACGCTGGGCACGGGCTCGAACCTGGCGTACATCACCAACACCTTCGACCCGCACACCGGTCAGCTGACCGACCAGCTCACCTCCCGCTCCAACACGGGGACGCCGAGCGACGTCGACAAGCAGCACTACGACTACGACCTGGCGGGGAACACGGTCCGTCAGACGTCGACCCGGCTGGGCGCCACGACCGAGACGCAGTGCTTCAGCTACGACCAGCTGGACCGGCTGACCCAGGCGTGGACGGCCACCGACTCCTGCGCCCTGGCGCCGACCGCGCTCAACCACTCGCAGGTGGGCGACGCGATAGGCGGCGGTGCGTACTGGACCGACTGGCAGTTCGACGCGCTGGGCAACCGCATCGGCCAGACCGAGCACTCCACCACCGGCGGCGCGGATGTCGCCACCACCTACACCTACAACGGCAACGGCAAGGGTCAGGCGCACACCCTGACCTCCAGCAGCAACGGCTCCACCTTCGGCTACGACACGTCGGGCAACACCACCCAGCGGACCACCCCCGGCAACGGGGCGCAGACGCTGAGCTGGGACGACGCCGGACGCCTGAACACCGTCCACGGCACGACGGGCGACACCACCTACGTGTACAGCCCTGACGGCCAGGTGCTGATGCAGAAGGACCCGAGCTCGACCGTCCTCTACCTGCCGGGTCAGCAGCTGACCTTGTCCGGCGGCGCGGTCACCGGCACCCGCTACACCACCCTGCCGGGCGGCGGAACCGCGGTGCGCTCCGGGTTCGGCACCAACTACCGGTTCGAGATCGCCGACCCGCACGGGACGTCCGGTCTGAGCCTGGACAGCACTGCGCAGACGCCGACGTGGCGTCAGTTCACCCCGTACGGCGGGCAGCGCGGGGCCTCGGTCTCCTGGTTCGACAACCGCGGCTTCCTCAACGCGCCGACCAACGGCACCACCGGGCTCACCACCCTCGGCGTGCGGCAGTACGACCCGCTCACCGGACGGTTCATCAGCGTCGACCCGGTCTTCGAGGCCAGCGACGCCCAACAGCTCGGCGGCTACACCTACGCGAGCAGCAACCCCGTCACCCACAGCGATCCGAGCGGCCTGCGGACCGACGACATCGAGGCGGGGAGCACGGCGTCCGGGACGCTCGGCGGACTCGGCGTGTGGGGGATGATCCGCTGGCTGCTCGAGTACGCCTACGAGGAGGCGCTGCTGGCCGAGGCGGTCGAAGCCCGCAACGCGCTGGCGATGTCGACGAAGGACTTCGGCAAGAAGCAGACCATCACCGGGTCGTACAACATGAACACCGGCAAGGTCTCCGCGGCACAACGCGGTGACGGCAACTGTGCGGAGGTCAACGCCTGCAACAAGCTGGGCCTCGAACAGAGTGACCCGGAGTCCAGGTTCACCAAGGCCGTCTCGTGGGTCAAGGAGGACAAGCTGACGCCCGAGGACAAGGTGCTCATGACGCGTGAGGTCACCATGCAGGACGGCAGCACCGAGATGCGTTACATGGTCGAGAAGCCGCTCTGCGGCAACTGCCAGTCGGCCAGCCGGCCGCCCCAGTACCCGGCGGGTGTGAAGGTCTTCCCCGGGGAGGACGGCAAGCCCGTCTGGCCGCGCTTCACGGACCGGGAGACGACGTTCTGGGAGCGGGTCGAGCTGGCGAAGCCGTACGTCGGGCCGGTCCTGAAGTGGGGCGGCCGGGCCGCGACCGGTGCGGCCATCGCCTATGACGTCTACGACGTGGCGACGGCACCGGAGGGCCAGAAGGCGAAGACGGCCGCGAAGGATGCGGGCGGCTTCGTGGGCGGGATCGGCGGTGCGATCGCGGGTGCCCAGATGGGCACGGCGGTGGCCCCGTTGCTCGGCCCGCTGGCGCCGGCGGCTCCGGTGGTCGGTGCCATCGTCGGCGGCATCATCGGCTCCGGCGTCGGCCAGAACGTGGGCAAGACCGTTGCCGGTTGGTTCGGCTGGTAGCGTCGCAGTTCAGGGGCCGCCCCACGCACGGTGCCGGTCTCAACGTCCTAGACAGTGAGGTTGGCAGAACGTGCGGATGGCGGCCCCTTTTGCGGAGTGGGACGGTCAGTTGACCGTCTCGGGGATCCAGTTGCTCGGCGCCGAGCTCGACGGCCGGCCGGTGGTCGTGCGGTCGAGCCCGGCGCCGGGCCGGGACGTCGCGGTGTACAACGCCGTGGACGGCACGGTGCTGCGGGAGTTCGGGACCGGTGAGGGAAGCGGCGGGCTCCGCCGCTCCCACGTCGACGCGGCCGTCCTGGTGACGCTCGATCTGTTCCGCGGGCTGCGGGGCACGGTGACGCAGTACGACCTGCGGACGGGGGAGGAGGTCCACCCCGCCACGTGGGGCGAGCGGCGGACGCTGTGGGGCAGGCCGCCCCGTATGACCGCCGTCGCCTCCTTCCGGGGAGCCGACGGCCGGCGGGCCCTGCTGGCGGGGTGGAGCGACGGCCTCGTCCAGCAGCTCGACCCGGCGACGGGGGAGCAGACCGGGGCCAAGCTGCGCGGGACCGGGAAGGCCCAGGTGTGGTCCCTGGCGGTGTACACCGCGGCGGACGGCACCCTCCGGTTGGCCTGCGGGGACGCCGAAGGCGTGCTGCGTCGCTGGAACCCGGCGACCGGGAACCCGGTGGGCGAACCGGTTCGGGCGCACCGCGCGGAGATCCAGCACCTCGTCGCCTACCAGGCGCAGGGCCGGACCGTGCTGGCGACCGGGTCCGGTGACCACTCGGTCCGGATCTGGGACCCGGAGAGCGGGACTCAGCTCGGCCGGCCGATGGTCCAGCTCGGCAACACCCTGGGACTGTGCGCCTACCAGGTGGGCGAGCAGGCCGCGTTGGCGGTCGCCTCGGACCGGTTGTACCGCTACGACGGGGCGACCGGTGAGCCGCTGGGGGAGCCGGTCGGCGAGCCGGACGACGACGCCTGCCTCGCGGTGTGTGCGGTGGAGTCGGGAGAGCGCGTCCTGCTGTTCACGGCGGAGGAGCGCGGGCTGCGGCGGTACGACGGCGCGAGCGGCACGCCGCGCTGAGCAGCACCCTGGGTGGGGCGCGGGGGTTGGGATTCGGGGGGTCCCCGCGCCCCTGACGGGGGGGTTACTTCAGGCCGCTGTCCAGGGCGGTGATCAGGGTGCCGGACGGGGTGTCGCCGGACATCTCCCAGATCATCGCGCCGAGCAGGTTCTTGGACTTGAGGTAGGCGGTCTTCTGGCCGATCGACCAGGTGTCGTCGAAGGTCCACCACTGGCCACCGCTGCCGGTGTAGGCGTAGGTGGAGACCGAGACCGGGTCGTGGTAGACCGTCAGGTTCGGGACGCTGGTGATCAGGTTGTTGTAGCCGCGGGTGCCGGCCTCCTCGGCGAACTGGCCGGGCGCCGCGCCGCCCGCGGCCTGCCAGGCGCCGTGCACGCCGCCGTCGGTGACGGTCTGCCAGCCGCGCCCGTAGAACGGGAAGCCGATGGTCAGCTTGCGCGGGTTGACGCCGGCGGCGAGGTACGTGTTGACGGCGCTGTCGATCGAGAAGTGGAAGCTGTACGGGTCGGCCGGGTCGGCGTACAGGTTGGCCTGGTGGCCGGTCCGGTTGGGCTCCCAGGAGTTGTCGCTGCCGGCGCCGTGGAAGTCGTAGCCCTGGACGTTGGCGATGTCGAGGGAGTTGAAGATCTGCGCGAGGTCCCAGCCCTGGCCCACCTTGACCGGGTCGGCGGGGGTGAAGGCGGTGAGCAGCTTGTGCGAGCCGCCGAGGGCGTCGAGCTGGCGGCGGAACTCGGCCAGCAGCAGGGTCAGGTTGGCCTTGTCGTTCGCGGAGTAGTGGTTGCCGGCGTGGCCGTCGGGGGAGCCGGGCCACTCCCAGTCGATGTCGATGCCGTCGAAGATGCCGGCCGCGGTGCCGGGGCCGCCCGCGCCGTTGTAGGCGGGCAGGTTGCCCTTGATCCAGATGTCGATGCAGGAGGAGACCAGCTTCTTGCGGGAGGCGTCGGTGGCGGCGGCGTCCGAGAAGTACTTGGAGTAGGTCCAACCGCCCAGTGAGACCACGACCTTGAGGTTCGGGTACTTGGCCTTGAGCTTCTTCAGCTGGTTGAGGTTGCCGCGCAGCGGGGCCCAGCCGTCGTCGGCGACGCCGTCCACGGACTGCGCGGCGCTGAACGGGCGGGAGTAGTCGGCGTCCGCGTCGCCCGCGCCGGTGCCCTGGTCGGGGTCCTGCGGGTTGGCGGTGGTGCCCTTGGTGACGCCGGCCAGGCAGGTCAGGTTGACCGGGTCGATGTTCTCGAAGGCGTAGTTGACGACGTCGAGCTTGGCGGCGCTGCCCGAGGTGTCGAGGTTCTTGGCGAAGAACTGGCGGCCGTAGATGCCCCACTGGGTGAAGTAGCCGACCCGGGTGTACTTCCCGGGCCCGGCCAGGTCGCCGGTGGTGACGGTCAGTGCGGTGGAGGCGGGGGAGGCGTTGTCGGCGGCGTCGCGGGCCTTGACGGTGAAGGTGTACGCGGTGGCCGGGGAGAGCTGGACGACGGTGGCCGCGGTGGTGGTGACGGTCTGCACCAGGGTGGCCCCCTGGTAGACGTCGTAGGCGGCGACGCCCTTGTTGTCGGTGGCGGCGTTCCAGGCCAGCGCGACGCTGGTGCTGGTGACCGCGGTGGAGCGCAGGTTGCCGGGCGCGGTCGGCGGGACGGTGTCGCTCGCCGGGTCGACGGTGGAGGCGCTCAGCGCGCCGCTGACCGGGCCGGTGTTGCCGCGGGTGTCCTTGGCGCGCACGGTGAGGCTGTACGCGGTGGCCGGGGTGAGGCCGGTCAGCGTGGTGGAGGTGCCGGTGGCCGTGCCGAGCACGGTGGAGCCGCTCACCACGTCGTAGGACGCGACGGGGAAGTCGCCCTTCGCCGCGGCGGTCCAGCTCAGCGCCAGGCTGTGGGCGGTGGCGGAGACCAGTTGCGGGGCGCCCGGGGCGCCCGGCGGGACGTCCGCGGTGCCGTCGCACTTGTCGCCGTTGACGCGGCAGTTGGTCGGCGCGGCGATCGGGCCGTTGCCGATGAACCAGAAGCTGTACGGCTCGGTGGTGGAGTTCGGCTGCACCGTGGCGTTGTAGTACGCGTTGGTCGCCGACACGTGCGAGCCGGTGACGGTCGTCTGGCCGTTGTAGCTGCCGCTGATGGTGACGCCGGGCGGCAGGTCGAACTCCAGGGTCCAGCCGGTGACGGCGGTGGCGCCCGCGTTCTTCACGATGTACGTGCCCTTCCACCAGGAGCCGTTGTCGGCGCTGGTGAAGGACGCGGTGAGCTTGTCGGCGGCGTGCGCCGGCGTGGCGGTGAGCAGGGCGAGCGGCAGTGCCAGCGTTGCGAGCAGGGCCATGACGCGGGCCCTGAAACGGTGCCTGAACCGGACGTGCATCGGTACTCCCTGTGTGGTGTGGGGGATTCCGTACAGGGGTGCCGGGGAGCCAGCCACTGGCAGGGTAGGTGGACTGGACCAACTCGTCAACAGGTCTATACCTGAGTGGGACTGACGGACGGTCAGGGGCCGAGGAGCCGGTCGGCGAGCGGGCTGCGGGCGTACAGCACCAGGCGGCCGTGGCGGGCCCGGCTGACCAGGCGGGTGGCGTGCAGCACGGCGAGGTGCTGGCTGACGGCGCCGGGGGTGACGCCGAGCCGGCGGGCCAACTCGGTGGTGGCGGTGGGCTCGTGGAGCAGCATCAGCAGCCGGGCCTTGGGGGCGCCGAGGAGCTGCTCCAGGGCGCGCGGGGTGGGCGGCGGCTCGGCGGCGGCCGCGATGGTGCGCTGGCCGCGGGCCGGGTAGGTGATCGACGGCGTCCGGTCGGGGCCGATCGCGGTGATCGCGCCGCGGGCGAAGCAGGTCGGCACGAACGCCAGGCCGCGGCGGTCGACCACGACGTCGAGGTGGTCGTCGAACCAGTCGTGATCGATGGTCAGCACCCCGTCCGCCCAGTGCAGGCGGTGGTCGAGGTCGGCGAGCAGCCCCGCCGCGCCGCGTTCGGCGAGCACCCGGGAGCGGTGCACGATGTCCGCGCGCAGCACCGAGCGGGCCCGCGGCCACCAGTCGGGCTCCAGCACCCGGGTCCAGTACTGCTCCAGGGCGTCGGCGATCTCCGCGATCAGCGCCTCGGGGTGGTCGAGCCGCTCGGCCAGCAGTTTCGGCAGCACCCGGTCGTGCGGCAGGTAGGTGCGTTCCAACTCGCCTGCCAGCAAGGCGGGTTCGAAGGCGCGGACGAGGTCGAGCTCGGCCCGGAAGTCGGGGAACGGCACGTGTGGGCGGGGTGTCAGGAAGTCCGGCACGTACTTGTTGCCCGCCACCAGGGCGCGCAGCAGCGGCGCGGCGGGCAGCGCCTCGAAGGCCGGGCGCATCGCCTCGAAGGCCGGCCCGTGCGGGTAGTGCCCGGGGTGGGTCCACATCCGCAGCGACAGCACCGCCTCCTGCAGCGGCGAGCAGGCGAAGTAGGCCGCGGCCAGGTCCGCCAGGCCGAGCCGGAAGCGCAGTGCCACCGCGGGCCCCCCGTTCGCGTTCGACCGGCCCGAGGATTCAGGCCGGGGCTAAATCAATACCACGGACGGTCGGCAGACGATCTGATCGGGGCATGACCGCCACCGCACTCGCGGCCGACCCGGCCGCGCCACCGCCCCCTGCCCCGAACCGGCTCGCCCGGCTGCTGCCCGCCGACCCGGTGCTGCGCCGACTGTCCGTCATCACCCTGATCAACACGGCGGGCAACGGCCTGTCGATGACGCTCGGGGTGCTGTTCTTCACCCGGGTGCTGGGCTTCGGAGTCGCCGAGGTCGGCGTGGTGCTGACGGTGGCGGGCGCGTGCGGGGTGGCGGCGAGCGTCCCGGCGGGACGGGCCTCGGACCGGTTCGGGCCCAAGCCGGTGCTGATCGCGCTGCTGCTCGTCCAGGCGGTGTGCGCGGCCGGGTACGTGCTGGTGCACCGGCTGGCCGCGTTCGCGGTGCTGGCCTGCCTGCTCGCGGTCGCCGACCGGGGCGGCGCGGCGGTGCGCGGCGCGCTCTTCGCCGAGGTGCTGCCCGTCGACGGGCGGGTGGCCGGCCGGGCCTACCTGCGGTCGGTCACCAACGTCGGCATCTCGGTGGGCACCGTGCTGGCCGCGCTGGTGCTGCAGGCCGACACCCGGGGCGCGTACCTGGCGGCGCTGCTCGCCGACGCGGCCACCTACGCGGTGATCGCGGTGCTGTACCTGCTGCTGGTCCCGGTCGCACCGCGCACCGCCGCGCAGGCCGCGCAGGCGGCGAGCGGGCCCAACCCGGCGCTGCGCGACCGGCGGTTCCTCGCGCTGACCGGGCTGAACGCGGTGATCACCCTGCAGTTCGTGATGATCGAGGTCGGGGTGCCGCTGTGGGTGGTGCGGGAGACCGACGCGCCGCGCTGGATGGTCGCCGGGGCACTGCTGGTCAACACCGCGCTGGTGATCGTGCTCCAGGTCCGCGCCACCCGCGGCACCGAAGAGTCGGCCGCCGCGGCCCGGGTCTTCCGGCGCGGCGCCCTGCTGGTCGCCGCCGCCTGCCTGGTGCTGGCCCTGGCCGCGGGCCTCCCCGGCTGGGCGGCGGCGCTGGTGGTCGCCGGGGGCGTCGGCCTGCAGGCGCTCGGCGAGGTGTACAGCCAGGCGGGCGCCTGGGCGCTCAGCTACGACCTGGCCCGGGAGGACGCGCACGGCGCCTACCAGGGTGTGTTCAACACCGGGATGTCCGGGGCGCTGATGCTCGGCCCGGTGCTGATCACCTCGGGGGTGATCGCGCACGGCCTGCCCGGCTGGGCGCTGCTGGCCGCCGTGTTCGCCGCTGCGGGCTGGGGGATGACGGCGCTGGTGCGGCGCTGAACCCGGGCGCGCCGCGGCGCGGGTGACGGTGGGTCACCCGCGCCGCGGTCGTGCGGTGCCGTTGCGTCAGGCCGTCAGCAGCTCAGGTTGGAGCCGGTCGGGACGCCGAGGATCGAGGTGAAGTTGGTGTAGGCGTTGACCCGGCTCTGCACCTGGGCGGGGTTGCCGCCGTTGCACTCGATCGAGCCGTTGATGGAGCGGATGGTCTCGCCGAAGCCCGCGCCGTTGACCATCGCGTTGTGCGGGGTCATCGTGCCGGGGCCGTTCTGGGTCATCCAGTACCAGATGCCGGTCTTCCAGGCCACGGCCGCGTCGGTCTGCACCAGGTTGGGGTTGTTCAGCAGGTCGATGCCGAGCGCGTCGCCCGCCGCCTTGTAGTTGAAGTTCCAGCTGAGCTGGATCGGGCCACGGCCGTAGTACGCGGACTGGCCGGCCGGGCAGCCGTACGACTGCGAGGTGTCGCAGTAGTGCGGGTAGTTGGCGGTGTTCTGCTCGACGATGTAGACCAGCCCGCCGGTCTCGTGGCTGACGTTGGCCAGGAAGGCCGCCGCCTCCTGCTTCTTCACGGTGTCCGAGCCGGTGTTCGCGAACGCCGGGTAGGCGCTGAGCGCGGCGGTCAGGCCCGCGTAGGTGTAGAAGGAGTTCCGGCTCGGGAACATCTGGTTGAACTGGGCCTCGGTGACCACGAATCCACCCGGGTTGGCGGTGGTCGTCGTGCCGCCGCCGCTGCAGGTGTACGGGCTCCAGAACCAGGTGGAGATCGTCGGGTCGTAGCCCGGGTTGTCGTGGGTGGCGATGTAGTACAGCCCGTTGCTGTACTTCACGATCGCGCCGGTCGCGTACTGCTGGCCGGCTACCCAGTTCGGGTAGCTGCAGCCGGTGGGCGGGGTCGTGGTGCCGCCGCCACCGCCGCCGCAGGCGCCCTGGTCGGCCCAGACGCCCGAGCCGCCGGTGCTCGGGGTCTCGCCCTGGGTCCACCACTTGGCGCCCCAGTTGTGGCCGCCGTACGAGGCGGACATGCCGCCGGTGTAGACCTGGCTCGAGGAGTACGGCGCGACGCAGGCGGCGGCCGCGGTGGAGGACATCGGCACCAGCACCGCGAAGCCGAGCGCCGTGACGACGCCGACCAGCAGGCTGAGCAGGCGGAGCCGGGAGAACCCGGCCCGGGCGCGGTGGGCGCCCGCGCGGTGGGTGGAACTACGGGGGAAGGACATCGGCCACTCCATGTGGGGGAAACGAGCGGTGTGTCCAGCACTCAAGCGAGTTGACGCTTAACTGTCAATAGGTCTAGACCTTAAGGAAGTTGAGGGTGTGTACGGAGTGACGCCGGTCCTGGAGTACTGGTCAGTACGGGGGTGCGCGTGGAATCGTGCTGCCGAGCCGTCCGACCCACCCTCAGCCGGAAAGCAGGCCACACCCGATGACCCGCGAAGTACCCTTCGTCCGTCGCACCACCGCCGACTCCGTCGCCACCCTGGAGCTCGACTCCCCGCACAACCGCAACGCCCTCTCCACCCGGCTGATGGCCGAACTCACCCAGGGCCTCGCCGACGCCGCCGCCGACCCCGAGGTCCGGGCCGTCGTCCTCGGCCACACCGGCCGGGTCTTCTGCGCCGGCGCCGACCTCTCCGAGGCCACCGGCGCCGACCCCACCGTCGGCCCGCGCGGCCTGGTCGACCTGCAGCGCGCCCTGGTCGACTGCCCCAAGCCCGTCATCGCCCTGATCGACGGCCACGTCCGGGCCGGCGGCCTCGGCCTGGTCGGCGCCTGCGACCTCGCGGTGGCCGGCCCGCAGTCCACCTTCGCCTTCACCGAGGCCCGCCTCGGCCTCGCCCCCGCCGTCATCTCGCTGCCGCTGCGCCCCAAGCTCGACCCGCGCGCCGCCGCCCGCTACTACCTCACCGGCGAGACCTTCGACGCCGCCGAGGCCGCCCGGATCGGCCTGGTCACCGAGGCCGCCGACGACCCGTCGGCCGTCCTCAAGACGCTGCTGGACGCCGTCCGCCTCTGCTCGCCGCAGGGCCTCGCCGAGTCCAAGCGGCTCGCCAACGCCGCGGTCCGCGAGTCCTTCGAGCGCCACGCCGAGGAACTGGTCGCCCAGTCCGCCCGGCTGTTCTCCTCCGAGGAGGCCCAGGAGGGCATGCGGGCCTTCTTGGAGAAGCGCCCGGCCCGCTGGGTGCGCTGAGCCGCCGCAGGTCCGGCCGCCGACCCGGAAGTTACCGGCGGGTGTGAGGTTGATCCCGTTGCCGGATTTCGGGTCGGGCGGGCCGATACGGTGGCGGCATGTCGATGGTCCGTGGGCTGGTGGAGTCCGTCCGGGGGAGGTCCCGCCGGATGGCGGGGCGGGTGGTGCACCGGGGCTGGCGGTGGGTGCAGGACGCCGGGTCGGTCAGCAACCGCAACCCGGGGCCGTACCGGTTCGGCGCGTTGGGGGACGGCACCAAGCTGGCGTTCCCGCTCGGCACCGTGTTCAACGAACGGTGGATCACCATCGGCCCGTTCTCGATCATCGGCGAGCGGGTCACCATCTCGGCCGGCTTCCTCCCCGGGCTCGACCTCGGCCCGGACCCGATCGTCCGGATCGGCGGCGGCTGCGTGATCGGCCGGGGCAGCCACATCGTCGGCCACCAGCAGATCGTGCTCGGCGACGACGTGTGGACCGGGCCCGACGTCTACATCACCGACCAGGCGCACGAGTACCGCGACACCGAGCTGCCGATCGGCAAGCAGTGGCCGCGCAACGAGCCGGTGTCGATCGGCTCCGGCTCCTGGATCGGCACCGGCGCGGTGATCCTCCCCGGCGCCCGGATCGGCCGCAACGTCGTGGTCGCCGCCAACGCCGTGGTCGCCGGCGAGGTCCCCGACTACGCCGTGGTGGCCGGCGCCCCCGCCCGCCAGGTCCGCAGCTGGGACCCGGAACAGGGCTGGCAGCCCCCCATCCGCCACGAGGCCCCCCGCCCCGTGCCCGACGGCGTCACCGCCGAACAGCTGCGCGCCCTGGTCGGCTGGGACCTGCGGCTGCCGGGTGAGCGGCGGGGCGAGGAGTGACCGCGTGACCGTCTCCTGACGGTTCGTCTGTTCCGGTTCGGTGCGTTCGGGTTCGGGTTCGGTGCGTTCGGGTTCGGTGTGTTCTGGTTCGTGTGTGGGGGGAGTGTGTGGTGATGGTCGAGGTCGTTGCGGGGCTGGGGTACGGGGCGAGCGGGCAGCTGATGGACGTCCACCGTCCGGTGGGTGCCGCCGAGTTGCTGCCCGTGGTGCTGCTCTGGCACGGCCGCGGGCCCGACGAGCGGGACGTCCTCGCGCCGGTCGCCCGGGCGGCCGCCGCGTTCGGCCTGGTGGTGCTGGTGCCGGACTGGCGGCCCGACGCCGCCGACGGCGGGCGCGCGCAGCTGCGCGAGTCGGTCGACTTCGCCCGGCGGCGGGCGGCGGACCTCGGCGGCGACGGCGGGCGGATCGTGCTGGCCGGCTGGTCGCTCGGCGGCAAGGCCGCGGTCGGCGTCGGCACCCACCCCGACGGCATCGACGGCTGGCGGCCGAGCGCGGTGGTGGGCATCGCCGGAGCCTACGACTCCCCGGCGCCCGCCACCGGCACCGCCCCGCTCGACGACCTCCGCACGGGCGCCGTCCCCGTACCGGTCCGCCTGGTGCACGGCAGCGCCGACACCGTGGTGGACGCCGCGCGCTCGCGCGAGCTGCGCACGGCTCTCCAGGCCCTGGGCCATCCGGTCTCCTACGACGAGGTCGCCACCGACCACGCGGGCGTCGTGATGACCGAGTACGTCCCCGAACGCGCCCGCTGCCTCCCCTCCACCGCCGCCCACGCCCTCCACGCCGGTGCCCTCACCGCCACGGTCCTGGCCCGCGCCGCGGGGGTGCTCGGCGACGCCGGCTCGGGGCAGGGCTGATCCGGTCAGCCGGGTCAGTCGGCGGTCGAGTGCAGGGCGTCGGTGATCATGCGGTCGAGGGTGGAGCGGTGGGGGTGCCAGGCGAGGGTGGTGCGTAGGAGGGTGGTGTCGGCGACCAGGCGGGGGGCCTCGGGTTGGGCGGGGCGGTGGTGGAGGGGGATCCGACGGCCGGTCAGGCGTTCGACGGCGGTGATGATCTCGGACATCGAGGCCGGGGTGGCGCCGACGTTGAAGACGTGGTGGCCCGGTGGGGCGGTGAGGGCCAGCAGGTAGGCGTCGGCCATGTCCTCGACGTGGACGAAGTCGCGGACCACGCTGCCGTCGCCGTTCAGCTCCAGGTGGGGGTGGCGGCCGGCGGCGACCGCGAGGGCCCGGGGGATGATCCGGGTCTCGTCGGTGTCGCCGGTGCCGGCCGCGTTGAAGCAGCGGAGGATGACGGCGTCGGTGTCCGGACGGGCCGTCAGGAGGCGTTCGGCGGCGAGCTTGGAGGCGCCGTACGGGTTGCCCGGGGCGGGCGGGGTGCGCTCGTCGATGGGCTGGCGCTCGGGTGCGCCGTAGACCGCGGCGGTGGAGGCGAGGACGATCCGCGGCGGGCGGTCGGCGGGTACGGCCGCCAGCAGGGCGCGGACGCCGCCGACGTTGACGGACTCGTGGGCTTCGGGGGTGTTCAGCGACTCGCGGCCGCGGGTGAGGGCGGCGAGGTGGCAGACGGCGTCGACGCCGGCCAGGGCGGGGCGCCAGGCGTCCTCGTCGCGGACGTCGCCCCGGAAGGCGCGCTGCACGGGGAGGGCTGACGCGGCGTCGGGGCGCCGGCCGAGGCTCCACACCTCGTGGCCGGCGGCGGCCAGGCAGCGGACGACGGCTCCGCCTACGAAGCCGGACGCGCCGGTGACGAGTACGCGCATGGGAGGAACCTCCGGACGGCTGGGCGACGGGCTCATTCTCGCAGGGGCCGGAGGAGGCCCGTGGCCGGGAGGTCGGTCGGTCCGGGTCGGCCGGGCTGCCCGTCGATGCCGCAGAATCTGTCCTGACACACCGTCAAGGCGGCTGAATTTCCGCCTCCTTGGCATAGGCACAGCAAAATCTGCACCCGATCGCGGCCATCCCTCTGGACGCCTCCCGCCCCGGCTGATTGGGTGACTCGCGCTTCGCCACGCACAGTTCGGCCCCCACACCCTCACTCTCGTCCGGGAGGACATCCGTGCGTATCCGCCCCCTCGCCGCGCTGGCCGCCGCCACCGTCGCGGCGTTGTCCCTCACCGTCGGCGCCCAGGCCGACGCCGCTCCGGCCCCGGCCCACCACGGCCTCAAGCCGCTGCACGCCGACGCGCAATCGAAGCCCAACGCCCGGTCGACCAACACCCTCAAGGTCGGCTCCAGCGCCAGCCAGGGCGTGGTCTCGCCCGACCCGAAGGTCTACCTGGTCTTCTGGGGCTCTCAGTGGTCCTCCGACCCGGCCGGTGTCGCCGCCGACATGCAGAACATGTTCAAGGGCCTCTACGGCAGCCAGGACACCTGGGGCACCATCCTCAACCAGTACTGCGAGGGCGTCGCCAAGGGCACCACCACCTGCGGCACCAGCGGCATCCACGTCAACCACCCGGCGAGCACCCCGCTGGCCGGCGTCTGGTTCGACAACGCCGCCGCCGCACCGGGCACCGCCACCGCCGGCCAGATCGGCGCCGAAGCCGGCAAGGCCGCCGCCCACTTCGGCAACACCACCCAGACCCCCAACCTCAACGCCCAGTACGTGGTGGTCTCCCCGACCGGCACCCACCCGGACGGCTTCCCCAACACCGGCTTCTGCGCCTGGCACGACAAGACCAGCTCCGCGTACGGCACCCTCGCCTACACCAACCTCCCCTACATTCCCGACAGCGGCGCGGGCGCCTGCACCACCTTCACCGACGGCCGGATGCTCTCCGGCATCGAGTCCACCGAGACCCACGAGTACGCCGAGACCGTCACCGACTTCTGGCCCTCCATCGGCTGGAACGGCGGCGGCGGCGAGATCGGCGACGCCTGCGTCCAGCTCGACGCCTACGTCACCCTCTCCACCGGGACCTTCGACCTCCAGGGGCTGTGGTCCAACAGCGCCAACAAGTGCGTCACCCACGGCTGACGCCCTGAGCCCGAGGGGCGCGAGGCGCCGGCCCGGCCCTCGCGCCCCTCGCCCGCTCCGGGCTGCGCTGCAGGAGATCCGCTGCGCGGGGCTCCGGAGTCGGGGAGCGATGCAGCGAGGCGGTGGGCGGGCGGCGGCAGGAAGCAGCGGCTGCCGGTGCCCGGGTGAACAGGTGAGAGCGCGTCAGCTGTCGCGGTGGCGCTGGACGGTGAGGGCGAGGAGGCCGGCCAGGGCGGAGGTGGCGGCGACGGTGAGGAGGGCGGTGGGGAGCGAGGTCGCGTCGGCGAGGAAGCCGATGACCGGGGGGCCGATCAGCATGCCCGCGTAGCCGAGGGTGGAGGCGGTGGCGACCCCCTGCGGGCCCGCGGTGGCACCCGCCTGGGCGATGGCCAGCGGGAAGACGTTGGCGAGGCCGAGGCCGACCAGGACGAAACCGGCGAGCGCGAACGGGACCGACGGGGCGAGGGCGGCGAGGGCCATGCCGGCGCAGGCGGTGAGGCCGCCGGTGAGCATCACCCGGGTCTGACCGAGGCGGACCGACAGCCAGGTGCCGGTGAGCCGTCCGGCGGTCATCGCGAAGGCGAAGGCCGCGTACCCGGCGGCGGCGAGCGCGGCGCTCGCGTGCACGTCGTCGGTGAGGTGCAGGGTGGCCCAGTCGGCGAGGGCGCCCTCGCCGTAGGCGGTGCACAGCGCGGTCAGGCCGAGCAGCAGGACCAGCAGACGGGCGTGCCGGCCGGGCCGGACGGCGGAGGTGGCGGGCCCGCGGGCGGCGCGCGGCGCGGCGGCCGGGGCGCGCAGCAGGACGGTGCCCGCCAGTGCGGTGACGGCGAGGCCGAGCAGGCCCGCGGCGGCGAGCGACCAGGCGGCGGTGAGGTGGCCGGCGAGCAGGCCGCCGATCGCGGCGCCGAGCAGTCCGCCGAGGCTGTAGCCGGCGTGGAAGCTGGGCATGACGGGGCGTCGGAGTTCGGCGACCAGGTCGACCGCGGCGCTGTTCATCGCGACGTTGGCCGCGCCGTAGCCCGCGCCGAACAGCAGCAGGACGGCGCCCAGGGCGAGCACCGAGTGGGTGTGCGCGGGCAGGGCGACGGCCAGGCTGAGCACGGCCAGCGAGGCGACGGTGACCTGCCGGGAGCCGAAGCGCAGGCAGGCCCGGCCGACCAGCGCCATGGTGGCGACCGCGCCGGCCGAGATGCACAGCAGGGCCAGGCCGAGGGCGCTGTGCGAGGCGGCCACCTGGGCGCGGACGTCCGGGATGCGGACCACCCAGGCGGCGAAGAGGAAGCCGTCGACCGCGAAGAAGGCGGTGAGGGCGGTGCGTGCCGCCGACCAGGAGGAGCTGCGGCCGGACGGAGAGGTCGTGGGGGCAGGGCGGGCTTCTGTTTTGTTCAGTAGCGGCACAAAGTCAGAATAGGGGAGTGCCGCACTCTCCTTCAAGTCCGTTCACGAGTCCGAGTTCCCCCCGGCGGGCCGCGCCCGACCGCGGGCGCACCCTGCTCGGACCCGCGCTGCGCCTGGTGCACACCGGCCAGGCGCCGACCCGCTCCGCGCTGACCGGCGCACTGGAAGTCACCCGGGCCACCGCCGGGGCGGTCACCGGCGAACTCGAGGCGCTCGGGCTGATCAGCGTCGACTCCCGCCCGGCCGGCGGCGGCCGCGGCCGCCCCTCGCACCGCCTCGCGGTCGCCGAGAACGGGCCGGTCGTGCTCGCCGCGCAACTGCACTCCGACGGGATCTCGGTCGCCGCGGTCGGCCTCGGCGGCGAACTGGTCGACCCCCGGCACCTGCCGCTGCCCGCCGACACCTCGCCCGCCCGGCTGCTCGGCGCGGTCGCCGAGGCCGGCGCCGCCCTCGCCCGGGCCTCCCGGCGCCGGGTGCTGGCCTTCGCGCTGGCCCTGCCCAACCCCGTCACGGAGCCGGACGGCACGGCGCTGGCCGCGCTGCACTTCGGCTGGCCCGGCGGCACCCCGGTCGCTGCGCTCTTCGCCGAGCAGGTCGCCCGCGTCGACCTCGGCCCGCGGGCCAGGGCCGCACTGCCCACCGCCGTCGCCAACGACGCCAACCTGGCCGCCCTCGCCGAACACCGGCACGGCGCCGGCCGCGGCGCCCGCCACCTGCTGCTGGTCACCTCCGGGCACCGCGGCGTCGGCGGCGCGCTGGTGATCGACGGGCGGCTGCACACCGGCAGCGCCGGCCTCGCCCTGGAGGTGGGCCACCTCACCGTCGACCCGCTCGGCCGTCCCTGTCCCTGCGGCAACCGCGGGTGCCTCAACTCCGAGACCGACACCGACGCGCTGTTCGCCGCCGCGAAGCGGCTGCCGGACCCGGCCCGCCCGCTGCTCGCGCAGGCCCGCGAGCTGGCCGACGACCCGAGCGCCCGGGACGCGGTCGACCACCTGGTGGACCGCCTCGGCCTCGGGCTGGCCGGGCTGGTCAACATCCTCAACCCGGACCGGATCGTGCTCAGCGGCCTGCACCTCGACCTGCTGGCCGCCGCCCCCGACCGGCTCGCCGCGGTGGTCGCCGACCGCTGCCTGTGGGGCCGCAGCGGGCGGGTGCCGATCGTCCCCGCGCAGGTGACGCACACCGGGCTGGTCGGCGCGGGCGAACTCGCCTGGGAGCCCTACCTGGAGGACCCGCAAGCCGTCCGCGGGGGGTGACCACGGAGGTGTAGACAGGGGCGCGGGGAACTGCGTGAGCAACCTGGCGCGCACAGCAAGACCGGCCCACGGAGAGGACTGAACTCCGTGGGCCGGTCTTGCGGTGGGGTGCCTGTCGCTTCGCGCAGTTCCCCGCGCCCCTGCGGGTCGCGTCTGGCGGGGCGCCCCTGACGAGTGCTCAGCTCTTGCCGAAGCGGAGCTTCCAGGGGGCGAGGGCGGACTCCAGCTGGACGCCCAGGCTCATCTTGGAGGCGCCTTCGACGCGCTCCTCGAAGCGGATCGGGACCTCGGCGATCCGCAGGCCCTGCTTCACCACGCGGTAGTTCATCTCGACCTGGAACGAGTAGCCGTTGCTGCGCACCGAGGGCAGGTCGACCGAGCGCAGGGCCGGCGCCTCCCAGGCCTTGAAGCCGGCGGTGGCGTCCTTCACACCCAGGCTCAGGATGGTGTTGACGTAGAAGTTGGCCCAGGCGGAGAGTGCCTTGCGGTGCCACGGCCACTCGGAGGCGGTGGAGCCGCCGGGCACGTAGCGGGAGCCGAGCACCACCGAGGCGTCCGAGGTGGCGAGCTTCTCCACCATCACGGGGATCGCGGTGTACGGGTGGGACAGGTCGGCGTCCATCTGCACGACGATGTCCGCGCCGTCCTCCAGCGCCCGGGTCATGCCCGCGATGTAGGCCCGGCCGAGGCCGTCCTTCTCGGTCCGGTGCAGCACCGAGAGGGTGCCGGGGGCGTCCGCGGCCAGCTTGTCGGCGAGCTCGCCGGTGCCGTCCGGGGAGTTGTCGTCGACCACCAGCACGTGCAGGTTCGGCATGGCGAGTTCGTTCAGCAGGCCGACGAGGATGGGCAGGTTCTCCCGCTCGTTGTACGTGGGGACGACCACAACGACCTTGGGGGGAGCCTCAACCATGATCTTTTCCTTGCGGGTGTGTCTGACCGGACGCGGCAGTCTAGCGCCGATCTCCGGGCACACGTTCGCCGGGCGTGGGTGCCCGAACGGTCGGGGGGCCCGAGACGGCCGGGAGCCCGGGAACGGCGGGGTGCGCCGTTCCCGGGCCGGTGGTCGGGATCAGGGCGTCAGCCGATGGTCCAGCGCTGCAGCGCGGAGCCGGTGTCGGCCTGCTGGGTGACCAGGGCGCCGTCCGAGGTGGAGGCGGTGGTCAGCAGCAGTCCGCTCTTCACCGAGGCGACCTTGTAGCCGCCGCCGGAGGCCGCGGTGACCGTCCAGTGCTGGTTGGTGCCGCCGGTGCAGGCCCACTGGATGATCTTCGCGCCGGCGGTGGTCGAGCCGCCGTCGACGTCCATGCAGAGCGTCGACTCGTTGTTGCTGATCTGGTAGGAGCCGTCGGCCTGCGCGGTCAGCGTCCAGCTCTGGTTGGCGCCGCCGTTGGCGGTCCAGGTGACCAGCTGGGTGCCCTGGGTGGTGGAGTGGTTGGGGTCGTCCAGCGCCTTCCCGGAGATGGTCAGGGTGTGGCTGCCCGCCAGCGCGGGGTTGACCGACCAGGTGAAGCTCGTCGAGCCGGACGCGGTGCCGGAGCTCGCGGTGACGGTGACGGTGGAGCTGCCGGCGGTGGTCGGGGTGCCGGTGACCAGGCCCGCGGAGCTGATCGACAGTCCGGCGGGCAGGCCGGTCGCCGACCAGGTCAGCGCCTTGTTCGCGGAGTCGGTCGCGGAGAGCTGCAGCGAGACCGCGGTGTTCACCTTGGTGGACTGCGCGCCCGGGTTGGCCACCGCCACGGTCTCCGGCGCGGAGCCGGTCGCGGTCAGCGTCAGCGCCTGCTCGGCGCCCGTGCGGGCACCGCCCACCGCGTTGCCGGTGGAGTTGGTCCAGTCCCGCACCGGGGTGGTCTCGGCGAGCCGCGCGGAGTCCGCGGACAGGCCCAGCACCAGGCCCGAGTACCGGTTGACCAGCTTGAACGAGCCGGTCGCCGCGCCCGCCGTGGTCTTCCCGGCGATCACGAACCACTGCTGACCCACCGTCGGACCGCCGGTGCCCTGCGCGGTGACGACCGGCTTGGCGCCCCACGCCCGGCCCGCGACCGCCGAGGAGTCCACCCCGAGCAGCTGGCCGGTCGAGGCGTTGGCGATCTTGTACGAGCCGTCGCCGTTGGCCGCGAAGTTCCACGACTCCAGCGCACTGCCGGTCGGCGACGCGGCCGAGGTGGCCGCCGAGCCGCCCGAGGCCTGCGCCAGCACCCGGCCGGCGCCGTTCGCGATCCGGTACGACTTGGTCACGTCGACCGGCGCGGCGGCCGGCGCGGTGGAGTCCAGCGTCACGTTCAGGTACTCGCCGGACGCGCCGCCCGAGCAGCCGAACGCGCAGTAGCTGCGGAAGGACTTGCCGACGATCTGGTTGGAGGTGCGGTTCGCGCCGTCCAGGAACCAGCGGTACCAGGACGCCGTGTGGTAGCTGCCGGTGTCGCCGATCAGGTACCACTTCTGGCTGGCCAGGTCGTCGGTCGCGTAGTACTGCTGCGGCGCGTTGCCGCTCTGGTCGACCGCCTGCGGCTCGCCGATGTACAGGCCCAGGTAGGCGTCGTAGGTGACGTCCATGACGAACAGCGGCGAGGTCGGCGCCATCTGCCCGGCCGCGATCTGCTGCGCGGCGGTGCCCGCCGTGGACGGCTTGTACTCGCCGGACACCGGGGTGTACCCGGTGGTGTTGGTGGAGTCGACCGGCACCATGTTGGACTCGCGGCCGCCCGCGCCGGGCTCGCTCCAGGCGCCGTCGTACCACTTCTGCCAGCTGGAGGGCGCCATCTTGCCGGAGATCGGGGCGCGCGCCACGTGCTCGTAGAACGCCTTCCAGCCGCCGGACTTGTCGACCACGCGGGAGCCGTAGAAGACGTAGAAGTACCCGGAGGCGGTGTCCACCAGCAGGCGCTGGTCACCGTCGCCGTAGTAGTACGTCTGGTTCGGGAAGGCCGTGGTGTCGCCGCGGGTGGTGCTGAACGGCGAGGTGATCACGTGGTCCTTGATGGTCCAGGTCCGGCCCTGGTCGGTGGAGACCGCGTAGTCGATCGCGTCGTAGTGCAGGCCGTCGCCGAACGGCTGCGGGGTGAACTCGTTGTGCACCAGTCCGTACCAGTCGCCGGTGTCCGGGTCGACCCACATCCCGGACAGGTCGCAGAAGTTCTTCTGCGAGTAGCTGGTCGACCCGGTCGCCGCGGTCGCGGTCAGCCCGGTCGGGGAGTTGTTGCACCGCCAGGTGGTGTCGTTGTTCTTGTCGCTGCTGTTCGCCGGGTTCACCGCGTTGCTGATCGCGGCCGAGCGGGACGCCGTGTCGAAGTCGGTGCCGGTGAAGAAGTCCCAGTAGCGGGCCTCGGTCGAGCCGTAGAGCGCCGCCGACTGCTGGAAGTAGAAGGTGCCGTCCTTGTCCAGGTACGGCACCGCCGGGGTGTCGGTCGGGTGGGTGTACGAGCCCTTCGCGCCGACCGTCACGGTGAACGAACCGGACGGTGCGGCCGAGGCCGCCGGGGCGGTCAGGGTGGCGGCCGAGGCGGCCAGCACGGTCGAGGCGAGCGCGGCGACGAGCGGCCGGCGCAGGCTGCGCAGGCCCCGGCGGCGGTGCGTGGAGGGAGGAGGAGCTGACACGGGATCTCCTTGACTGGTGGCGCGGCGGTGCGCCGGTGGGGGTGCGAGGGTGGGTGACGCGGCCCGCCGGTGTGGGGGTGGCGGACACGGCGCGGGGGCTCACCGGGTGTGCGGACCCGGGCCGGGGCGGCGCCGTCCACACCGTGGCAGCCGCCGTCGCGGGAAGTCAAGAGGTGCTCCGCGACCTGCTGTTGAGGCTCCAGGAGGCGTCCACGAAAGTCCAAGCGCGGTGCACGACAGTCCGTTGACCTCGGCTTGTCAGGCCTCGCAGACTGGCCACGAGCGTTGTGTGGGAACGCGCTCGGATGATGGTCGCAGGGACCGCGATCGGCGATCCTCCGACGGCGGGCCGGGGTGCGAGCCCGGACCGCCGCCGGAGGAACGCCGACCGCGCCGCCCGTCCTCGGGAAGGGAGGGGAACGTCGACCGTGCCGCCCGTCCTCGGAAGGGAATCGAGTGCCGACCGCCGCTCGTTGATCACGGCATGACCGACACCGCACCAGCCGCCGAACCCCTCCGCTACGCCGCCTTCACCACCGACCCGGCCGGCGGCAACCCGGCCGGCGTGGTCCTCGACGCGCGCGGCCTCGACGACTCCGCGCAGCTCGCCCTCGCCGCCGCCCTGGGCTACTCCGAGACCGCGTTCCTCACGCCCGTGCCCGGCACCCCCCGGGCCTACACCGTCCGCTACTTCAGCCCGCTCGCCGAGGTCCCGTTCTGCGGCCACGCCACCATCGCCTCCGCGGTCGCCCTCGCCGAGCGGATCGGCCCCGGCTCGCTGCTCTTCGAGACCAAGGCCGGACCGGTCCCGATCGAGGTCACCGAGGGGCCGGGCGGTGTCCTCGCCGCCACCCTCACCAGCGTCCCGCCGTCGGTCGAGGAGGTCGACGCCGCGGACCTCGCCGAGGCGTTGGTCGCGCTGCGGTGGGCCGTGGACGAACTCGACCCGGCGCTGCCGCCGCGGATCGCCTACGCCGGCGCCCGCCACCTGGTGCTGGCCGCCGCGACGCGGCAGCGGCTCGCCGCGCTCGACTACGACTTCGACGCGCTCGGCGACCTGATGCGCCGACTCGACCTGACCACCGTTCAACTGGTGTGGCAGCAGGACGAGTTCACCTTCCACGTGCGCGACCCGTTCCCGGTCGGGGGTGTGGTCGAGGACCCCGCGACCGGGGCCGCGGCGGCGGCCTTCGGTGCGTACCTGCGACAGCTGCGCCACCTCGCCACCGCGCGCCTCACCCTCCACCAGGGCGAGGACCTCGGCCGCCCGGGGCTGCTCACCGTCGACCTCGACGCGCACGATGTGCGGGTGCGGGTCACGGGGCAGGCGGTGCCGATTCTCTAGGTGTTCAGGGGCCCGGGGAGCGGCGGGAGTGCGTGGCGGTGAGGTCTCGACTTGGCTGGGGGTCTTCGGAGACCTCTATGCGCCGAGACCTCGCAGCGCCCTGTCACCCTCGCCGCCACACACTCCCGCCGTTCCCCGGGCCCCTGGCGGGGCTTTGTACTCCCTGGGGAGTAGGCGCGCCCGGTTCGGGAGGGTGACGTGGGGTGGTGGGGGTGGTGGCTAGCCTTTCGGTATGAGTGGTGTGGGCCGGCCGTGGGTGCCGTTCTGGGTGCGGTCGGCCAAGGCGGGGTGGCCGGTGGCGTTGGCCGTCGTGGTGGCGGTGGCGCAGGTGGTCGGGACGTCGGCGGCGGCGAAGCACCAGAGCGGCCGGGTCGCGCTGGACGCCTGGGGGTACGCGCTGCTGCTGGCGGGGCCGGCGCTGCTGGTGCTGCGCACGCGGTACCCGGCGGCGACGGTGGCCGGGACGGCGGCGGTGACGTCGGTCTACCTGTGGGCGGGGTACCCGTACGGGCCGGTGTTCCTGAGCATGGTGGTGGCGTTCTTCCACGCGGTGCAGCACGGGCACCGGCGGGCGGCCTGGCTGAGTGCGGGCGGTTTCTACCTGGTGCACCTGCTGATCAGCTACGTGGTGCCGGACGCGTGGCTGCGGGCGCAGAGCCGCGGCGTGGCGGGCTGGCAGGAGCTCGGGGTGACGGCCTGGCTGCTGCTGGTCTTCGCCGGGGCCGAGCTGGCCCGGTTCCGGCGGGAGCAGATCGCGGCGGTGCGGGCGGCCGAGGAGGAGGCCCGGGCCCGGCGCAGCGACGAGGAGCGGCTGCGGATGGCGCGCGAACTGCACGACATCCTGGCGCACTCGATCTCCCTGATCCACCTTCAGGCGGGCGTCGCGCTGGAGCTGTTGGACGCGCAGCCGAAGCAGGCGCGGACGGCGCTGACCACGATCAAGGCGACCAGCAAGGAGGCGCTGGGCGAGGTCCGGCAGGTGCTGGGGACGCTGCGCCGGCCGGGCGCGGCGGCGCCGCTCTCGCCCGCGCCGGGCCTGGCCCGCCTGGACGAGCTGGTGGCGCAGGCCCGGGACGCGGGTCTGGCGGTGGCGGTGCGCACCGCGGGTGCGGCGCGTCCGCTGGGCGCGGCGCTGGACCTGGCGGCGTTCCGGATCGTCCAGGAGGGGCTGACCAACGTGCTGCGGCACTCGACCGCGCGGACCGCGGAGGTCGTGCTGGAGTGGCGGCCGGACGGGCTGGAGGTGCGGGTGGAGGATCCGGGGCCGCCCGGCGGCGGGGACGCGGGCGGCAGCGGGACGGGGCTGGTCGGGATGCGCGAGCGGGTCGGCGCGTTCGGCGGGCGGGTGGTGGCGGGACCGCGCGGTGACGGCGGGTTCCGGGTGGCGGCCTGGCTGCCGCAGGCGGCGTCGAAGGGAGCCGAACCGTGATCAGGGTGCTGCTGGCGGACGACCAGACGCTGGTGCGGGCCGGGTTCCGGGCACTGCTGGACGCCCAGCCCGACCTGGCGGTGGTCGGCGAGGCGGACGACGGCGAGCAGGCGGTGGCGCTCGCCGCCGAACTGCGGCCGGACGTGGTGCTGATGGACATCCGGATGCCGCGGCTGGACGGGCTCGCCGCGACCCGGCGGATCTGCGCGGACCCGGCGCTGGCGGAGGTCCGGGTGGTGGTGCTGACCACCTTCGAGCTGGACGAGTACGTCTTCGAGGCGGTGCGGGCCGGTGCGGCCGGGTTCCTGGTGAAGGACACCGAGCCGGGCGACCTGCTGCGCGCCGTCCGGGTCGCGGCCGCCGGCGACGCGCTGCTCTCGCCGGGCGTCACCCGGCGGCTGATCGGCGAGTTCGCGGCCCGCTCGAAGGAGCCGTCCACCGCCCGGCTGGACGTCCTGACCGACCGCGAGCGCGAGGTGCTGGCCCTGGTCGGCCTCGGCCTGTCCAACGAGGACATCGCCCGCCGGCTGGTGGTCAGCCCGCTCACCGCGAAGACCCACGTCAGCCGCACGATGATCAAGCTGGGCGCCCGCGACCGCGCCCAACTGGTGGTCACCGCCTACGAGTCCGGCCTGGTCCGCCCCGGCTGGCTGGGCTGACCGGGACCGTCCGCCCTGACGGCGGGTCACGCGGGGGCGAGCGGTCCGAGGCGTCCGTCGCGCCGGGCCGGGAGGACGAGGCCCGGTAGTCCGCCGGGAGTAGCGGTGGTGTCGCCCGGTGGGGGACGCGGGCGAGGGGTGGACGGCGGGACGGTGGTGGAGATGGTTCCGCTGCTCGAAGGAGATGGATTCCGATGACCGCTCTGCTCGCCGATGGGCCCGGGTCGTGGCCCGGCCCGTGGGTGCTGGTGTTCCCGTTGTTCTGGCTGCTGGTGGTGGTGCTGGTGGTGACGGCGCTGCGCCGGGCGGCGTGGCGGCGCGGCGGCTGGTGCGGCCGGGTGGGCGGGGAGCACGCCCCGCTGGCGGTGCTGGGGCGGCGGTACGCGCAGGGGGAGATCGACGCGGACGAGTACCGCGAGCGCCGCGCCGTGCTGACGGAGGGTCAGGACGCGCCCGGGGTGAAGCGATGACCGTCGCGGCCGCCCGCGTGCAGGACGCGGTGAAGGAGTACGGCGGCGGGGAGACCCGGGTGCGCGCCCTGGACGGGGTCAGCGTCGAGTTCCCCGCCGCGCGGTTCACCGCCGTGATGGGGCCCTCCGGCTCCGGCAAGTCGACGCTGATGCACTGCGCCGCCGGGCTGGACACGCTCAGCGCGGGCCACGCCTACCTGGGCGGGACGGAGCTGTCCGCGCTCGGCGACAAGGAGTTGACGCTGCTGCGCCGGGAGCGGATCGGCTTCGTCTTCCAGGCGTTCAACCTGGTGCCGACGCTGACCGTGCGGGAGAACATCACCCTGCCGCTGGACCTCGGCGGCGCCGCCCCCGACCCCGAGTGGCTGTCCGCGCTGATCGACGTGGTCGGCCTCGGCGACCGGCTGCACCACCGGCCGTCCCAGCTCTCCGGCGGCCAGCAGCAGCGCGTCGCCGTGGCGCGGGCGCTGGCCGGACGGCCGCAGGTGGTCTTCGCCGACGAGCCGACCGGCAACCTGGACTCCCGCAGCGGCGGCGAGGTGCTCGGCCTGCTGCGCTCCGCCGTCGACACCATGGGCCAGGCGGTGGTCATGGTCACGCACGACCCGGCGGCCGCCGGCTACGCCGACACCGTCGTCTTCCTCGCCGACGGCCGGCTGGTCGACACCATGGACGCGCCGACCGCCGACCGGGTCCTCGACCGGATGAAGAGCTTCGACGGCCCGCGCGCCGAGGCGGGCGCCCGGTGAACGCGAGCGTACGGATCGGGGCGCGCTCGCTGCTCGCCCACCGGCGCCGGCTGCTCGGCACCGTGGCCTCGATCGTGCTCGGCGTCGCCTTCCTGACCGGCACCATGGTGCTCGGCGACACCCTGCGCGCCAACTTCGACACCCTGTTCGCCGACGCCAACGCCGGCACCGGTGCGGTGGTCCGCAGCGCCGAGGTGCTGGACGCGCCGAACGTCCCCGGCGGGGTGCGCGCCCCGCTGGACGACGCGCTGACCGCGAAGCTGCGCGCCGTGCCCGGGGTGAGCGCCGCCGAACCGTCCGTGCAGGGCGCGGGCCAACTGATCGGCGCCGACGGCACGCCGATCGGCGGCCAGGGCCCGCCCACCCTGGCGGGCAACTGGATCAATGACTCCCAGCTCAACCCGTACCGGCTCGCCGAGGGCCGCGCCCCCGCCGCGCCCGGCGAGGTGGTGGTCAACCGCGGCGCCGCCAGGACCGGCGGCCTGCACCTGGGCTCCACCACCGTGCTGCGCACCCCCGACCCGGTGCGGGTCACCGTGGTCGGCATCGCCACCTTCGGCGCGGACGCCGACGGCATGGGCCCGAGCACCTTCACCGCGCTCACCCTCGCCGACGCCCAGGCCCACCTGACGCCCAGGGGCAGCGGCCAGGTCAGCACCGTCCGGCTGCGCTCCGACACCCTGAGTCAGCGTCAACTCGTCGAGCGGGTACGGCCGCTGCTGCCCGACGGCGTGGAGGCGCTGACCGGCGCGGACGCCACCGCGCAGTCCACCGCCGACGTCTCCGGCCGCTTCCTCGGCCTGTTCACCACGCTGCTGCTGGTCTTCGCCGGGATCGCGCTGCTGGTCGCCACCTTCACCATCCACAACACCTTCGCCATCGTCACCGCCCAGCGCACCCGCGAGAACGCCCTGCTGCGGGCGCTCGGCGCCAGCCGCGGGCAGGTGCTCGGCACCACCCTCGGCGAGGCCCTCGCGCTCGGCGCACTGGCCTCCGGCCTCGGCCTGCTCGGCGGCTTCGGCGTCGCCGCCGGACTCAAGGCGCTGTTCGCGGCGATCGGCTTCACCCTGCCCACCGGCGGGACCGTCGTGCACACCGCCACGATCGTGCTCCCGCTGCTGACCGGCACCGTGGTCGCGGTCGGCTCCGCGCTCGCCCCCGCGCTGCGCGCCGCCCGCACCGCCCCGCTCGCCGCCCTGCGCGAGACCGCGGTGGACGGCGCCGCCGAAGGCCGGGGCGCCTGGCTGCGGGCCGGCCTCGGCGCGCTGCTGGTCTTCGGCGGCCTGCCCGCCACCGTGGTCGGCGCCACCCGCGGGCCCTCGCTGACGCTCACCGTCGGCGGCGCCCTCGCGGTGCTCGCCGGGACGGTGGTGCTCGGACCGGTCGCCGCCGCCCTCGCCGTCCGCACCCTCGGCGCGCCGCTGCCCCGGCTGCGCGGCGTCACCGGGGCGCTGGCCCGCCGCAACGCCGCCCGCAACCCCAAGCGGACCGCCGCGACCGCCACCGCCCTGATGGTCGGCGTCGCCGTGGTCACCCTGTTCACCGTCTTCGGCGCCTCCGTGAAGGCCACCCTGGACGACAGCGTCTCCCGCTCCTTCGCCGGCGACCTCGCCGTCACCGCCCCCGCCACCGGGGCCGGCGGCAGCGGCGTCTCCCCGAAGCTCGCCCCGGCGCTGAGCGCCCTGCCGGAGGTCCGCGCCGCCGTCGGCCTCGGCCGGGGCGTCGCCCAGGTCGACGGCCACGGACGGCAGTTGGACGTCGCCGACCCGGCCGCGCTGGCCCAGGTGGTCGACCTCGGCCGGATCGACGGCTCACTCGACGCGCTCGGCGCCGACGGCCTCGCGGTCTCCCGCGCCGAGGCCGCCGCCCGCGGCTGGAGCCTCGGCAGCACCGTCCCGATGCGCTTCACCGACGGCCCGGCAGCCTTCACCGTCCGCGCCCTCTACCAGGGCGGCGGCGTCGCCGGGGACTACCTGATCAGCCGTCAGGCCTGGCAGCCGCACCGGGTGCAGGACGCCGACACCATGGTCGCCGTCGCCCTCAGGCCCGGGGTGACGCTGAGTCAGGGCAAGGCCGCCGTGCAGCGGGCCGCCGACGCCTACGGCAGCCCGAAGGCGCAGACCCGCGCCGAGTACGCCGCGAGCTCCGCCGGCGCCGTCGACATGATGCTCTCGGTGGTCTACGCCCTGCTCGCGCTCGCCGTGCTGATCGCCCTGCTCGGCATCGCCAACACCCTCACCCTCGCCGTCCACGAACGCACCAGGGAACTGGGCCTGTTGCGCGCAGTCGGCCAGACCCGCGGGCAGCTGCGGGCCATGGTGCGGTGGGAGTCGGTGCTGGTCGCCGCGTTCGGCACCACCGGCGGCCTCGCCCTCGGCGCCTTCCTCGGCTGGGCGCTCACCCGCGCCGCCGACTCGGCGGGCACCGGCTCCTTCGCGCTGCCCGCCGGACGCCTGGCGGTCGTCCTGCTGGTCGGCCTGCTCGCCGGGGCGCTGGCCGGACTGCGCCCGGCCGCCCGGGCCGCCCGGCTCGACATCCTGCGCGCGGTGGCCGCGGACTGACGGCACCTGGTGTCGCGGGAGCCCCGGCCGCCCCATAAGGGGAAGCTGGGGCTTCCGTAACGGTCACTTATCGTGATCAACTGTTACACTGGGTTGCCTGATTCGTGGTGACGAGGAGTGTGCGCGATGACCGGCCAGATCCTGGACGTGGACCGTTCCGACGCCGAGTACCGGGCCTGGTTGAAGGACGCGGTGCGCCGCGTGCAGGCCGATGCCAACCGCTCGGCCGACACCCACCTGCTGCGCTTCCCGCTGCCCGCCGACTGGGGCATCGACCTGTACCTCAAGGACGAGTCCACCCACCCCACCGGCAGCCTCAAGCACCGCCTGGCCCGCTCGCTCTTCCTGTACGGCCTGTGCAACGGCTGGATCCGCCCCGGCAAGCCGGTGATCGAGGCCTCCAGCGGCTCCACCGCCGTCTCCGAGGCGTACTTCGCCCAGCTGATCGGCGTCCCGTTCATCGCCGTGATGGCCCGCACCACCAGCCGCGCCAAGATCGAGCTGATCGAGTTCCACGGCGGCACCTGCCACCTGGTCGACAACTCCTGCGAGGTCTACGAGGTCGCCGCCAAGCTGGCCGCCGACACCGGCGGCCACTACATGGACCAGTTCACCTACGCCGAGCGGGCCACCGACTGGCGCGGCAACAACAACATCGCCGAGTCGATCTTCGCCCAGCTGCGGATGGAGCCCCACCCCGAACCCGCCTGGATCGTCGCCACCGCCGGCACCGGCGGCACCTCCGCCACCATCGCCCGGTACGTCCACTACCTGCAGCACGACACCCGGATCTGCGTCGCCGACCCGGAGAACTCCTGTTTCTTCGACGGCTGGGTCCGCCACGACCCCGACGCGCAGTGCTCCACCGGCTCGCGGATCGAGGGCATCGGCCGCCCCCGGATGGAGCCCAGCTTCGTCCCCGGCGCGATCGACCGGATGATGAAGGTCCCCGACGCGGCCTCCGTCGCCGCCGTCCACCTGCTCGAGGCCGTGCTCGGCAAGAAGGCCGGCGCCTCCACCGGCACCGGCCTGTGGAGCGCCCTGCGGATCGTCGCCGAGATGCGCGCCGACGGCCGTACCGGCAGCGTGGTCACCCTGATCTGCGACCCCGGCGACCGCTACCTCGACAAGTACTACTCCGCCGACTGGCTCGCCGCCGAGCGGATCGACCCCGCCCCGTACCGCGCCGCACTGGACGCCTTCCTGGCGAGCGGCGACTGGACGGAGTGACCCGGAGCGTCCAGGTCGCCGACCGGGACCCGGCGGGCCCCGCCCGCTTCCGGGTCCGCCACGCGGGCTGATCCGTAGCTGACCGTGCGTCAGTCGGACGGCTGCTCGAAGCGCAGGCGGCGGCCCCAGGCGCTGCTCCAGCCGGCGCGCCAGACGGCTATGCCCCGGTAGGTGAAGGTGCAGGTGAGGCCGACGCCCCAGTCGTCGCCGTCGTCGTGGCGCAGCGCGGGGTCGGCGAAGGCGTCCGCCAGGCGGTCGAGCGGGACGACCGTGAAGGCGTCGCCGCGCTCCGCGGCGTGGTGCTGCACCTCGATCCAGCCGTCGCGGACGAACGGGACCAGCGGGGCGAGTTGGCGCTCGACCCAGGCGGTGCGGTCGGCGCCGGTCAGCTCGGTCGGCAGGTCCTCCCAGATGCCGAACGGGCCGGTGAGCATGCCGCTGGACTCGTCGGCGCAGACCAGCACCCGCTGCTGGTCGAGGGAGAGCTCGTCCCAGTCGGGCAGCCCGTCGGCGGACCCGACCGGGTACACGTCCGCCCGCCAGTGCCGGTCCGCGGCCTCGGCGGCGCGCAGGTCGTGCCCGTGCGCGCGCTTCGGGTCCCACAGCCAGTGGTCCGGCTCGGCGAGGGCGGCGTGCAGGGCGTCGCCGGTCAGCGCGGGGTCGGCGGGCTCGGCGTAGCGGCCCTGCCGGGCGTGGACGGTGAGCAGCCCGCGGCCCGCCAGGTCGGCGGCGACCGCGGCCAACCGCGGGACCAGGGCGAGCTGTTCGTCCCGGGTGAGGCTGCGCGGGGGCGCGTCGGGGGAGCCGGCCCACCGCAGGTCGGTGCCGTGGTGCTGGACGGTGCCGGCCAGGCCCGCCCCGTACACGGCGCGGCGGAGCAGGGTCTGTTCGGCGGTGGTCAGATCGTTCCAGGGCTGCACGGCAGCGATCATCCCACCGGCCGCGCGGCGGGCCGGCGTCAGGTCGGCAGGTCGGCGGGGACCAGCAGCTGGAGGTCCTCGGTGGTCGGGTCGGACAGGTGGGCGACCCGGCTGGCGTGGCGTTCGACCATCGTCTCGAAGACCTGGCGGGCGGTACGGCCGTTGCCGAAGCCGGCGCCCCGGTCGAGCGTGGTGAAGTGCGCCTGCAGGGCCGCCTCGGTGGCCTCGTCGAGGCGGTACTCGTGCTCGGCGGCCTGGGCGCGGGCGATCTCCAGCAGCTCCCCGGCGGTGTAGTCGGGGAAGGTGACGGTGCGGGAGAAACGGGAGGAGAGGCCGGGGTTGGCGGCGAGGAAGCGCTCCATCTCGGCGGTGTAGCCCGCCACGATCACCACCACCTCGTCGCGGTGGTCCTCCATCAGCTTCACCAGGGTGTCGATCGCCTCCCGGCCGAAGTCCCGGCCGCCGTCCTCCGGCGCGAGCGCGTACGCCTCGTCGATGAACAGCACCCCGCCGCGCGCCTTGTCGAACGCCGCGGCGGTCCGGATCGCCGTCGAGCCGATGTGCTCGCCGACCAGGTCCAGCCGGGCCACCTCCACCAGGTGGCCGCGCTGCAGCACCCCGAGCGAGGCGAGGATCTCGCCGTACAGCCGGGCCACCGTCGTCTTGCCGGTGCCGGGGGAGCCGGTGAAGACCAGGTGGCGGCGGGGCGAGGGCGCCTTCAGGCCGGCCCGCTGGCGGGCCCGGCCCACCGAGATCATGTCGATCAGGGTGCGCACCTCCTGCTTCACCGTGGCCAGGCCGACCAGCGCGTCCAGGTCGGCCAGCGCCTCCTCGGCGGGGCGGCAGTCCGGGATCGGGGCGATCGCCGAGGCGGCCGGCGCGGCCGGGGCGTGCGAGGTCAGCACGGCCGGGACGAGCGAGGCCAGCGGGGGAGCGGCGGCCGGGTCGGTGCCGCGCGGCGCGGGCACCGGCGCGGCGGGCGCCACGTCGTCCGAGGTGCAGCCCTCCGCGAGCGGGCCCGGCTCGGAGAACTCGAAGCCCGCCCGGGCGTTGCGCTCCGCCCGGCAGCGGATCAGCCGGGTGCGGCACCCGTCGATCACGTGGAAGCCGAACCCGCCGCCCTGCGAGACCCGCACCGACTCGAACTCGCCGCGGCCCTGCGCCGACACGTACACCCCGGCGTCGCTCGCGCCACGCACCGTGCAGTCCCGCAGCACCGGGTCGGCGCCCTTGGTGACGATCACCCCGGTCGCCACCTCGGCGATCTCACAGTTCGTCAGCAGGCCGCCCGAGCCGTGGTCCCGGAACCACAGGCCGGTGCCCGCGCCCTGGATCCGGCAGCCCGCCAGGTCGGCGCTGGCCCCGCCGCTCACCGACACCGCGGAGGAGCGGATCGCGGTGAACGAGCAGTCCCGGGCGCTCGCCGAGGAGCCCTGGTCGAGGACGAAGAGCGCGTCCGGCAGGTCGTCCAGCGAGCAGTCGACGAGCTCCAGCGCCGCGCCGTCGCTCACCCACAGCGCCGGGTAGTCGCCCTGCGCGGAGTGGAAGCGGCAGCCCTCGGCGAGCACCTTGGTGCCGCCGTCCCACACCGAGAGCGCGCCCCGGCCGAAACCCTGCACCGTCACCTGGCGCAGCGTCAGCCTGGACCCGCCGCGCAGGTCGGCGGCGTTCTCCGGCACCTCGTGCACCCGGCAGCCGGTCAACTCCAGCTCGGCGCCGGTGTCCAGGCTCAGGCCGTTGCCGGAGACCCGGTGCACCGTGCAGTCGGCGAGCCGGCCGACCGCCTGCGACTCGGCCTGCACGCCGGAGCCGCGCACCTCGTACACCTCACAGCCCGTCAGCTCGGCCAGCGTGCCGGGGTCGGCGAGCAGCACGCCCGCGCCGCCCGCGTGGTGCACCCGGGTGCGCTCGAGCCGCAGCTTCGCGCCGCCCAGCGCCGCCACCCCGCTCTGGCCGGCCGCCGCCACCTCGCAGTCCAGCAGCTCCGCCTGGACCGGCCCGCGCAGCCGGACGCCCAGGCCCGCCGGGTTCTCCACGACGCAGCCGGTGAGCTGGGCGCGGGCGCCGTCGACGATCTCCACGCCGACCGCGGAGACGGTCTCGATCCGGCAGTCGGCCAGCACCGCGCCCTCCGCGCCGGCCACCAGCACCGCCGGGGCGGAGCGGTCCGAGCCCTCCACGGTCAGGCCGCGCAGGGTCGCCGCGGCGGTGACCGTCAGCGCGGTGCCGCCGCGGACGGCGCTCTCCGGCGCGGTGATCCGCACGCTGCCCGGGCCGTCGGCGGCGGTCACCGTCACCGGCTTGTCGACCACCACGGCCTCGCGGAACGTCCCCGGACGGAGCGTCAGGGTGTCGCCCGGCTCGGCCACCTCGAGGGCCTCGCGGAGCGTCTCGTACTCCCCGCTCCGCCGCCGCCAGCGGGAGGCGCTGTCCTGCGTGACCCGGACCCTGAGCTCAGCCATGACGATCTGTCATCCCTGCCTTCGTCGAGACACTGCGGCGCGATCACCCCACGGTAGCGCGCGCGGTGGACGCGGTGGACCGTCGCCCGGTTCAACGACCGAGGCGGGGGGTGGTTCCGGGGGTGGCCCCGGTGCGGGTTCAGGCGGTTTCGAGGATCTCCAGCTCGTCGCCGACGGCGAGGGTGCCGAGCACCTCGCCGGTCACGCCGGCGGGCCGGACCGGGACCAGGTTCTGACCGAAGGCCAGCTTCTTGCCGATCCGGTGGTGGCGGCCGAGCGCGCGCAGCGGCTCCGGGCCGCGGCGCACGCCGGTCTCCTGGTCGGTGGTGGTGACCAGGCAGCGGCCGCACGGCTTCGCCACCCGGAACTCCAGCGCGCCGATCCGCACCCGGCGCCAGCCGTCCTCGGCCCACGCCGCGGTGCCGTCGACCACCACGTTGGGGCGGAAGCGCTCCATCGGGAGGGCGGCGGCCTTCACCGGGTCGTCCGGGTGGTCCTCGGCGATCCGGGCGTTGAGTTCGGCGAGCGAGCCGGTGGTGGCGAGCAGCAGCGGGTAGCCGTCGGCCATCGAGACGGTCTCGCCCTCGGCGGCGTACCTCGGGTCGATCTGCCGGCTGGTCTCCGGGCGGTCCAGGTGGACCAGGCGCACCTCGCCGAGGCCGACGGGCAGGCGCTCGGCCAGCCACGCGGCGACCTCCTTCGGCGTCTCGGCGGCGGAGAAGCGGGTGCCGAAGACGTCGACCAGGGCCTCCGGGGCGGCCGCGGCGAGCGTGGCGGCGGGGACGGTGAGCACCGCGCCGTCGGGGGCGGTCAGGGTGAGCCCGCCGTCCGGGCCGGGGACGGGACGGAACTGGCCGATGCCGGGTTCGTCGCGCTGGGTGATCGCGCGGCCGTCGGCGTCCACCAGCATCCAGCGGCGGTCGCCGACCAGGCCCCAGGGGTGCACGTCGGCGGTGGACGGGGTGAGGCGGTACATCGACTTGACCGGGTACAGGTGGAGGGAGACGACCTTTGCCATGGGGCCCATCCTAGGTGTGCGCGGACACGCGGAAGGCCGCCCGGGGAGCGGGACTTCGCTCCGTGGGCGGCCTTCGGGACGTGTGCGCTGACCTTGCTCCCGGCTGGGCTTCCCTCCGTGGGCCCAGACGGACGTCGGGTCTCAGCCGGCCTGGGGGTACTGGCGGTACTGGGGGTAGGCCTGCGGCTGGGGGGCGGCGGGGCGCAGCGTGTTCCCGCCGAAGGACTGGTCGGCGAAGGACTGCTGCGGGGCCGTCTGGGCGCCGAACTGCTGGGAGTTGAAGTTCGGCGCGAAGCTCTGCGGGGCGGCGGCGAAGTTGTTCGCCGGGTACGCCTGCGTGGGCTGCGGGTAGGCCGGGGCGACCGGGCGCTGGCCGGGCACGAACGGCTGCGGGGCGGCGGCGTAGCCGGGCTGCGGGGACTGGCCGTAGCCGTGCTGGGCCGGCATGTGCTGGGCGGGCGCGGGGGCGCTGCTCGGGCCGGGGCCGAGAGCGAGCCGGGCCGGCGGCAGGGCGGGCAGGTGGGAGCCGGGGGTGTCGAACCCGGTGCCGTAGCTGCCGGCGTAGCCGCTGCCGTAGGAGGAGTAGGAGGAGGTGGGGAGCGCCGGCGGGACGTTGATCGGCGCGATCTGCGGGATGCCGCGCTCTGCGACGAGGCTGTCGTAGATGGGCGTGCCGGAGGAGAAGGACGGAGGGGGGTAGCCGACTCCGTCGTAGGAGCGGGGCGAGGTCATGGGGCATACCGTAAGCCCACAATGCGCCTGCTGAGGAGAGTGAGAGGGCGGGGAGTTCAACTGTTTACACACTCTTCGCCGGCTCAAAGCGGGCGAAGTCGGTGGGAACGGACAAAAGGGCGGCGAATTTTCGGCCATCCGGCGATCGGCAAGCGGTAAGGCTCCGCCAAGGTTTTGTTAAGGAACGTGCCACCCCGGTCGCGGACGCGTTCCGGCCCGGACGGCGGGTGCCGTCCGGGCCGGGGTCGGTGCGGCGGCGGGCGTCAGCGGAGCGCCGCGGCCTGGGCCGGGAAGCCCGGGCGCCCGGCCAGTTCGCTGGTGCAGTGGGCGCAGCGGGTGGCGGCGGCCGGGACGGTGCTGAGGCAGTCGGGGCAGTCGGCCTTGGCGACCGGGGTCTCCTTGACCGGGTTGAAGCGGTTCTGCAGCCGGCCGACCGGGACCACCACGGCGAAGTAGATCACCGCGGCGACCAGCAGGAAGCTGATCATGGCGTTGAGGAAGGCGCCGTACGGGAAGGTGACCCCGGCGACGGTGAACGACTCCTTGCTGAAGTCGCCGACCGCGCCGGAGGCGACACCGATCAGCGGGGTCAGGAAGGCCGTGACGAAGCCGGTGACGACGGCCGTGAAGGCCGCGCCGATGACGATGCCGACCGCCAGGTCGACCACGTTGCCGCGCAGCAGGAAACTGCGGAATCCCTTGAACATGGCCGACATCCTGACGCTCCAACCTCCCTGTGGTCCAACCGAGTTCACCTGATCCGCGTAACGGCCGAACCGCCTTGCGAGCTTCGGTCAGACGACCTCAGCGGGCCCGGTCGGCCGCCCGGAGCTCCGCCGCGAAGGGCTGGATACGCACCACCGCGTCGGCGACCCGGCGAACGGCCGCGGCGTCCATGTGCGACCAGAGCGGGACGGTCAGCACGGACGCGGCGAGCCGGTCGGTGCGCGGCAGGTCCTCCGCCTGGCCGAGGTGGGCGTACGACTTCTGGCGATGCACCGGGGGGAAGAAGTAGCGGCGGGTGTCGATGCCCTCGGCCTTGAGGGCACGGCCGAGCTGATCGGCGGTCAGGCCGAACTCCTCGGCGTCCAGGATCAGGGTGAGGTCCTTGAAGGTGGAGACGTCGCCCTCCTCCGGCAGCGCCAGGCGCAGGCCGGGCAGGCCGGCCGTGGCGCGGGCGAACTCGGCGACCATGGCGCCGCGGTGGACGACCCGCTCGGGCAGGCCGGCCAGCCAGGTGAGGCCGACGGCCGCGTGCAGTTCGCTCATCCGGGCGTTCAGGCCGGGGAAGAGCGTGTCGTAGTCGCCCGGGTTGCCGTAGTCGCGGGCGGTGCGCAGGGTGGCGGCCAGCGCGGCGTCCCGGGTGGCGACCAGGCCGCCCTCGCCGGCCACCGCGACCTTGGTGGGGCTCATCGAGAACACCTCGGCCAGGCCGAAGTTGCCGACCGGCACGCCCTTGCGGCGGGAGCCGAGGCCGTGCGCGGAGTCGTAGACCAGCGGGACGCCGGCGGCGTCGGCGATCCGCTGCAGCTCCTCGGTCTGGCAGGGGGTGCCGTAGACGTGGGTGGCCATCATCGCGGCGGGGGAGTCGGCGGCCTTCAGCCGGGCCTCGGCGTCGGCCGGGTCGAGGGTGACGTCCTCGGTCCGGCACTCGGCGAACAGCGGGGTGCCGCCGGCCCAGTGCGCGGCGTGCGCGGTGGCGGAGAAGGTGAAGCCGGGCATCAGCACCGGGCGGCGGCCGTCGACCCCCGCGGCCTGCAGCACCAGCATCAGGCCCGCGGTGCAGTTGGAGACCGCGACCACGTGCGGAACGTCCATCAACTCGGCGGCGCGTTCCTCGAGTTGACGGACCGTGGCGCCGTTGGTGAGCATCCCGCTGTCGAGGACGGCGGCGAGCCGGTCGAGCAGCTCCTGGCGGGCCGGGACCTGGACGCGGGTGAGCGGCAGGCCCTCGGGGAACGCCGGGGCGCCGTCGAGCGCGGCGGGGCGGGCGAGGTCGGTCATGAGTGGGATCCCCCCTGGGTTCGGGACGGCTCCGGTCCGCCGACGCGGACCGGAAGTTCAGGCGGCGGCCCCGGCTGCCCGCGTTCCCCCCACTGCCCGGGCTGCACCCGCCACACCGGTGCCCGGCGGCGCACCACCCGCTTGGCGACCGCCGGTTTGGGCACCGCCAGTAGCACCAGCACCAACGGCAGCACCTGCACCCGCTCGCGGGACAGGATGCCCATGTTGTTGATGGTGGAGAACGCCCAGCAGAACAGCAGGGTGTACACCACGGTGAAGGCGATGTACGAGCGCTGCACGAACAGCTTCGGAATCCGGGCCAGTTGGGGCCAGCCGCGGATGAACATGATCAGCAGCGCGAAGCACTCCACCGACTGGATCAGGTTCTGCAGGTTGGACGCCTCGAACGGGAACGGCCGGAACAGCACGCTGATCACCGCGACCGGCAGTCCGGCGGGGTTCAGGCTGAAGGCCGGCGCGACATCGTCCGCGGCCTGCGCGTTGATCACCGAGGAGCCCTGCGAGGTGCGCCGGGAGGTCTCGGACAGCACGTGGTTGACCGCGTCGCCGTCGGTGCCGTTGGTACCGAAGAAGGTGGAGACCTGCTGCAGCATCAGCATCACGCCCAGGCCCAGCACCGCGATCGTCAGGATCGCCCGCAGCGGCCCGAGCGCGCTGACCTGCTGCGGCCGCTTGCGCAGCACGTACGCGACGGTCAGGCCCGCACCGGCCAGCACGGTCACGTGCGGGCGGACCATCGCGGTGCCCAGCGAGCCGAGCGCGATGCAGACGAACGCGCCGAACCGGCGGTCCAGCAGCCGCGCCACGCCGTAGGTGGTCAGGCCCAGGCAGAACATCATCCAGGCGTCCTTGCCGATGCTGGACGGCCAGAACAGCAGCGAGGGCAGGAAGAACACCAGCTTGGCGTAGCGCCGCGAGTCGGCCTCCGGGAAGGCGATCTGCAGCGCCCGCCAGAAGAACACCAGCCCCCAGAAGCCCAGCCAGGAGAAGACCAGGAAGCCGCCGATCAGGGTCGGACCGGTGACCGCGTACACCACGCCGGTGACGATGATGACGAAGCCGGTGCCCGCCACCTTCATGCCCAGGTCGTAGTGGATCCCGCCGAACAGGTCCGCGGTGTCCAGGTAGCGGGCCAGGTCGGTGCCGCGCTGGTGGTACATCTTGGCGTCGGCCGCGCCGCCGTACAGCACGAAGGCCATCAGGTAGCGCGGGAAGGCGCAGGCCAGCTTGGCGGCCATCGCCAGCAACAGCAGCTTGAACACCCCGCGTTCGGGGTTGTTGGCGGCGATCCGGCCGAGGATCGGGGTGCCGATCGCCATCAGCGCCGGGGCGACCAGCAGCGCGCCCCACGTGTCGTAGCTGGTGTGCACCATCGCCAGCACGAAGACCGTGACGTAGCCGGTCACCAGCGAGCCCGCGAGCAGGGTCGGCCTGCTCCGGCGGAGGGCGGCGCGCAGTGCGGCCGTCCGGCGGAGCAGGTCCGGCGGGGACGGCATCAGAAGACCTCCAGGTCGCCGAGGCCGAACCGCCAGTCGGTGAGCGACCGGCCCTCCGGCAGCGGGCCGCCCGGGGTGCGGGCGGCCAGCGTCATGCCGGCCCGCGGAGCGGTCAGGTAACCCGCCCGCAGCGCCGCGTCGGCGGCCTCGGTGCCCGGCGCCAGGTGGGTGGCGGCGTGGTCGCAGCCGGCGCCCGCGGCGGCGCGCAGCAGCCCGGCCGCCGCGGCCCGGTCGCCGGGGCGGACGATCAGCTCGGCGAGGGTGAACTCCGCCAGCGGCCCGCGCCGCCGTGGCCGGCCGAACGCCAACCCGACCAGCTCGCCGCCGCGTTCGACGGTCACCACCCGGTAGTCCAGACCCGGCGCGGCGCCGTACCGCCAGGCGAGGTACTCGGCGGTGCGCACCGTCTTCAGCCGCGGATCGGCCGCGTCCGCCCGGGCCCGCTCGGCCAGCAGCTCGGGCAGCCGGGCGTCCGGCCTGCCGAACCACTCGGCGGCGGTGGGCAGTTCGCAGCGCAGCGGGCCGACCCGCCCGGGGCGGCGGGCCAGCGCCGCGCGGGCGCCGCGGGCGAACGCGGCGGGCCGGGCCACCCGCAGGGCGATCGGCACCCGGCCGAGCTCCCGCCAGCCCATCTTCAGATAGCCCGGCAGGCTGTTGCCGTTCGGCGTGTTGAAGACCAACTCGGCCTCGCCGTCGACCTGTTCGAGCAGCCGCCGGGTGAGGGTGCGGAAGATCCCGCGGCCCTGGAAGTCCGGATGGGTGGCGGTGTCCACCGGCCGCACCGCCCGCACCACCCGCCCCGCGCCGTCCTGCCACTGCCAGCGCAGGAACAGCCGCACCCCCGCCAGCCGCCCGTCCGGCGCCTCGGCCACCAGTCCCGGGCTCTCGCCGAACGGGTTCCGGCGGTGCTTCCAGGCGAAGAACCCGGCACTGCGCTCCCCGGTCGGGCCGCCCGCCAGCGAGGCGGTGAGCAGCTCCAGCACCGCGGGCACGTCCGCCTCACCGAGCTGACGGAACGTCAGATCACTTCCCACGTCGGTACGTCGTCCCTTCCGGACTCAGCTCGGCAGCACCCGGGTGTACACCCGCTCGATGGCACGCTGCGCCCCGGCCACGTCGAAGGACTTCGACCGCTCCCGGGCGGCCGCGCCCATCCGCTCGCGCAGCCCCGGATCGGCGGCCAGCTCGCCCAGCGCGGCGGCCAGTGCCGCCGGGTCGCCGGCCGGCACCAGCCGGCCCTGCTCGCCGTCGTCCAGCACCTCCGGCATGCCGCCGACCCGGGTGACCACCGCGGGCAGGCCGCTGGTCATCGCCTCCATCAGCGCCACCGGCAGGCCCTCCTGGCGGGAGCTCAGGGTGAACACGTCCCAGCCGGGCAGCAGCGCCGGGACGTCCGCCCGGGAGCCCGCGAAGACCACCGACTCGCCCGCCAGGGAGCGGAGTTCGGCCTCCAGCGGGCCCGCGCCGACCAGCACCAGCACCGCGTCCGGGTGCGCGCGGCGCAGCAGCGCGAAGGCGGCCAGCAGCGTCGCCTGGTCCTTCTTGGCGGTCAGGTTGCCGACCGTGCCGATCACCAACGCGTCCGGCGGCAGGCCGAGTTCGGCCCGCGCCGCGCGCCGCGCCGCCGGACCGGAGGGCGCGTCGCCGAGGTCCGGGCCGTGGTGCACCACGGTCAGCCAGTCGCCGGGGCGGCGCCGGGCGATGGTGTCGCCGACGGCGTGCGACACCGCGATCACCGCCGCGTTGCGCCGGTAGGTCAGCGCGTTGGCCCAGCGGGTGGCCGGCCGGTAGCGCTCCCAGACGTTGTGCTCGGTGTGCACCAGCCGCGGCGAGCGCCGACCCACCGTCAGCACCCGGGCCGCCACCGCCGGCACCGGCATGTGGGTGTGCACCAGGTCGTAACGCCGCTCGGCCAGCAGCGCGCGCAGCCGCAGCGGCCACAGCGCGCCCGGCGCGTCGCCCAGGCAGTGCACCGCCACCCCGGCCTGCTCCAGCGCCGGCACCAGCGCGTCCTTGTACGGCAGGACGTACGCCACCTCGATGTCGAAGCGCGAACGGTCCGCGTGGCGCGCGCAGTTGACCAGCAGCTGCTCGGCGCCGCCCCGGCCCAGCCCCTTGGCCAGCCAGAGCACCCTGGTCCGCCCGGTCACCGCTCGTCGCCCATCCGCAGCTCGTTGACGGTCCGCAGCTGGATGGTGGTCTCCACCGTCTCCTCCGGCGGGAGCTCCACCGGGCGGCGGGCCCAGCGCGGCGAGCCGCGGTGCTCCTCGCCCTCGTCGAGCTCGCCGTACTGCGGACGGTGCCGGGCCGGCGGCTCCGCGGGTTCCACCGCGGCCGGCCGCGGCAGCACCGGGGCGGCCGGGGACTGCGCCGCCCTCCCGGCCCGGCCGCGCAGCCCGAGCAGCTTGCGCCGGCCCGCGGTGCCCTCGGTGCCCAGCAGCGCCACCCCAGCCACCGGCACGCCGGTGCGGGCCAGCAGCTCGGACACCCGGTCCGCCTCCTCCGGCTTCACGTTGCCCGCCATCACCGTCAGCAGCACCGCGTCGGCGTGCTGCACCAGGTCGTAGGCGTCGTTGGCGTTCAGCAGCGGCGAGGAGTCGATCAGCACCACGTCGGCGTGCCGGCGCACCAGCCGCAGCGCCTCGCCGGCCCGCAGCACCAGCGCCGCCGGGTAGGTGGTGGTGTGGCCGCCGGTGATCAGCGCCACCCCGGGCACGCTGGTGCGCCGGATCAGGTCCACCGGGTCGGGCAGCTGCTCGCCGCTGAGCAGCTCCGCCATGCCCGGGCCGTCGCCGACCCCGAAGTGCCCGCGCAGCTCCGGCTCGCGGAAGTCGCAGTCCAGCACCAGCACCTGACGGCCCGTCTCGGCGAGCGCCGCCGCCAGGTTGGCCACCGTGGTGGTCCGCCCGTCGCCGGAGCGCCCGGACATCACCAGCACCACCGGCGCCGGCTCGGTGCCGCGGCGGGCGCGCCGCTCCGCCGGGTCCAGGCCGCCCTCGCCGATCTGCGCGGCCAGCGCCTGCGGACCGGTCAGCAGCATCGTCGAGCGCAGCGAGCGGTACGCCTCGGTGACGGGCGACTCCGGCCGGGCCACCACCAGCGGCCCGCGGACCCGGCGCAGCCGGGCCGACAGCACCGGGATCTCGCCGATCACCGGCAGGTTGAACGCCTCCTCGACGCCGTCGCGGGTGCGCAGCCGGGTGTCCATCCGGCTCAGCATCAGGGCGGCGACCGCGCCGAGCGCCAGGCCGAGCGCCACGGCGAGGGCGAGCCGCACGGTGCGCGAGGGCGAGGTGAGCAGGTTGCCGCCGAGCTCCTTGGCGTCGATCGAGCCCCACTGCTGGATGGCGTCGGTCTGGCTGTAGTTCTGCAGGTCGGCGATGGCGCCCAGGGTCTTGGTCAACGAGGCGGTGGCGGTAGAGAGTTGGGGCTGAAGCTTGGCCTGGTCACTCTGGTTGGACTTGCTGAAGGTCTTCTGCAGCTCGTCCAACTGGGACTGCTGGGCGTCCGCCTGGGCGCGCAGCCGCTTGATCGACTCGTCGGCGCTCTTCTTCGACTCCTCGCTGTAGCCGGTGATGGTGGCCTGCGAGAGGGCCGCCGCCAGCTCGGCGCAGGACTGCTGGGTCGGGCCGGTGGTGGTGAAGAGCAGCATCTGGGTGGAGGCGGCGGTGACCGTCCGGCGGGCCGACAGGCCGGCCACGTCGGTGATGTGCAGCTGCTGGGCGGCGGCCGTGGTCACCGCGGAGCCCTGCGCGTAGGAGAGCACCTGGTCGGCCCGGACGGTGTCGGCCGCGCCCGCCACCGGCGTTATCGCCACCTTGCACTGCCACTTGCCGTTGTCCACGGCGTCGCCGGCCGGGGTCAGCAGGAATCCCACGATCAGCGCGGCGAGCGTGCAGCCGGCCAGCAGTCGCCAGTACCGCCGCAGAACGGTGAACAGATTTGCCGGTTCCACCGGTTGGTTCCCCTCGCCTTGTCATCGGTGCCAACGCCGGGCACACGAACGGGCCGCACCCGCCGGGCAGGCGGCGCGCACCGGTACGGCCCCGGCCCGGGAGCACGGACCGTCGACCCCCCGAAAACCGACCGCACTGACGTCAGGCCCGCCTCCCCCGAGTCAAGCCTCCCCCGCGGATCGATGCTTCCGGCCCCGGACCTGCGGCGCAAGCACTTTGGCGATACTGGGACCATCCGGTGGACGTATTCAGGACGCACGCACACAACCTGACGAATGGTCATCAATCGCCGTCCGAAGGTCCGTCAGCGAACCGCCCGCCCGCCGTCAGCCCAGTGCGCGCTCGTAGAACTCCACCATCCGCGCCGTCACCTGGTGAAGGGTGAACCTGGTCAGGAACCGCGCCCGGGCCGCCTTCGCCCGCACCGCCGCCTCGGCCGGGTCCGCCAGCACCCGCAGCACCCCCGCCGCCAGCTCCGCCGGGTGCCGCGGCGGCACCAGCAGCGCGTAGTCGGCCGAGCCCACCGTCTCCCGCAGCGCCGGGACGTCCGCGCACACCAGCGGCACGCCCACCCCCATCGCCTCCATCGCCGCGCTGCCCAGCCCCTCCCAGCGCGAGGGCACCGCGAACGCGTCCGCCGCCGCCATCAGGTCGAACACGTCGTCCCGCGGACCGAGGAACCGCACCCCGCCGGCGGACGCCGCCAACTCCTCCAGCCGCGCCGTCTCCGACCCCCGGCTGCCCGCCAGCAGCAGCACCGCCTCCGGCCGCTCGGCGCGCACCGCCGGCCACGCCTCCAAGAGCACGTCCAGGCCCTTCTGGTACTGCTGCCGGGCCGCCGCCAGCACCACCGGCGTGCCCTCCCCGATCCCCAGCGCACCGCGCACCGCCGAGCGCCGCTCCGGCGTCACCGACCCCAGCAGCTCCGGGTCGCGGCCGCGCGGGATCACGTCGATCCGGCTCCGCCGCAGCCGCAGCCGCGCCGCCATCGACTCGGCCACGTGCTCGGTCAGCGCGTGGAACCGGCGCACCCCCTGCGCCGTCACCCCGTCGAGCGCCTGCGCCGCGCGCACCTTCCACGGGCTCAGGCCCCGCGCGTGCAGGTGCTCCGGCCCGTACGCCGAGTTGACCAGGCTGGACACCACCGGAACCCCCGCGGCCAGCGCCGCCGTCCGCCCCAGCACGTCCGACTCGTACAGCGTGGTGTGCACCAGGTCCGGCCGCAGCCGGCGGAACTCCGCGCGCAGCGCGGCCACCCGCGCCGCCCGCGACCCGCGCAGCACCGGCAGGACGCCCGCACCCGCCGCCCGCAGCTCCTGCTGGAACCCGCCCGGCGACTCCTTCAGGAACGCCACCTCCAGGCGCACCCCCGACCGCACCAGCAACGGGGCCATCGCCACCAGCCCCTGCTCGGCGCCGCCCACCCGGCTCACGCTGTCGATCACATACACCACACGCACCGCAGCCACCCCCCTGCCCCGGGCCACCCCGAGACCGCCGCTCAGCATCCCAGCCCCGGCCCGCGCCGCGCCATCGAAAAGCGGAGGAAACCCGACCGGGCGTCAGAACACGGCGAACTCCGGCCCGTTGAGGCCCGGGGTTTCGCCGTTTGGCCCGCGCACGCGTTCCGCCGCTCGGTAGGGTCGGCGCCATGGCCGAGCCACGGGTACTGCACGTGATCACCGACCCCCGCGCCCGCGGCGCCCAGCGCCTCGCCCGCGACCTGCACGCCGAACTCCTCGGCCGCGGCCAGCCCTCGACGCTGGTCGCGCTGCACCCGCACCCCGACGCAGACGCCTCCGCCACCGGGACCGTGCTCGGGCCCGCCCGCTACGCGGCGGCGACGCTGCGGGCGCTGCGCACCGCCGCCCGCAGCGCGGACGTGGTGGTCGCGCACGGCTCCTCCACGCTGCAGGCCTGCGCGGTCGGCCTGGCCGGCACCCGCACCCCCTTCGTCTACGTCAACATCGGCGACCCCCGGCACTGGACGGCCTCGCCGCTGCGCCGCCTGCGGGTCGGCGCGTTCCTGCACCGCGCCGCCGCGGTGGCGGCGATCTCGCCGCAGGCCGCGGAGGTGCTGCGGGACCGCTTCCGGCTGCCCGCCGGCCGGGTGCACACGCTGCCGAACGCCCGCTCCGCCGCCGCGTTCCGGCCGGCGGCGGGGGAGCGGGACCGGGCGGCGGCGCGGGCCGCGCTCGGCCTGCCGGCGGACGGCCGACTGGTGGCCTGGGTCGGGGCGTTGAGCGGCGAGAAACGTCCGGATCTCGCGCTTGCCGTCCACGCGGGCCTGACCGGCGACGTGCACCTGGCGCTGGCGGGCGAGGGCCCGTTGCGGGCCTCCGTCGCGGCGGGCGCGGGGGAGCGGGTGCACGTCCTGGGACGGCTCGCGGACCCGGCGGCGCTCTACCGCGCGGCGGACGCGCTGCTGCTGACCAGCGACTCGGAGGGCGTCCCGGGCGTCCTGATCGAGGCCGCCCTGGCGGGCGTCCCGGCGGTGGCCACCGACGTCGGATGGGTCTCCGACGTGGTCCGCGACGGCGAGACCGGCTTCCTGGCCCCGCGCGGCGACGCCGCCGCGCTGACGGCCGCCCTGCAGAAGCTGCTGGCCGCCGACCGGGCGGTGTACGGGGACGCGGCGCGGGCGCACGCCGTCGAGCGCTTCGACTTGGCGACGGTCGCCGACGGCTGGCAGGCACTGCTGCGGACGGTCGGCGCCCGCCGGGGCCGGCGGTGAGAACGCGGCCGGCCGCCGCCCTGTCAGGGCGGCGGCCGGATCGGTTAGTTGACGGTTGATCAGTTGTACGTGCCCGAGCTCCAGATCGGCACGCCGTCGATGCGGTAGATGACGAGGTTGCCGTCCGGTTGCAGCAGCATGCAGTCGTCGCTGTTGTTGTAGGTGTTGCTCGACCACAGGGCGGTGCCGAAGGTCTTCGCGGCGTTCGGGTAGACCACCAGGTTGCCGTCGCGCTGCAGGGTGAGGACGGCGCCCGGGTAGCCGGTGACGCCGGCGGTCCAGGTGTTGCCGTTGGCCCAGCCGGTCTGCACGATCTTCAGCTGCCCGCCGGTGAAGGACAGGTTGCCGTGCGCGGCGCTCCAGTTGGAGCCGCTGGGGTAGGAGGTGTCGTCCGCCGGGAACAGCACGTAGCCCGGGGTGCCGGAGAGCAGGGCCGCCTGGGTCGGGCTGAGCGCGGTCCCGTTCCAGAGCTGGACGTTGGAGATGGCGCCGTTGAACTGGGCGAAGTGGCCGCCGTTGGTGGAGCCGAAGTCACCCACCCGGAAGCTGCCGTTGAAGCCGGCGACCGGGGCGTGGGTGAGCGAGCCCACCGGAAGGCCGTTGATGTACAGGGCCATCACGTTGGAGAGCCGGTTGTAGGTGGCGGTCAGGTGGGTCCAGATGCCGGCCTGCACGATGCCGCCGCCGGCGCCCGCGTTGGCGCAGTCGTAGTTCCAGCCGCCGTTGTCGATCCGCGACATGCAGAACTTCCACTGCCCGCCGGGGGCCTCCGCGTAGACCATGAACCCGGAGTTCTGGTTGCCGTCCTGGGACACCATCACACCGCCGCCCGGGCCGGCCTTGGCCCAGACCGAGACGGTGAAGCTCTGGGTCAGGTCGATCATGCTGCCGGCGGTCATCACGCCGCTGCCGGTGGCGTTGAAGTGCACGTCCGGGTTGAAGATGTCGGAGGTGCTCCAGGTCGCCCCGGACTGGCCGGTCAGCGGGGAGTTGCCGGTGCTGTCCGCCGCCGTGGTGGCGGTCGCGCCGTTGTTGGTGCTGTCGTTCAGCTGCCAGTTGTGGGACGGCGTGAACAGGCCCTGGTTGCCGGTGCCGGACAGCGTGGTGCCGTTGAACAGGTTCGGCGCGGCCTTGCCGCTGCCGTCGACGGACCACAGGTCGGCGGTGCCGTCGCCGTTGATGTCCGCGGCCTGCAGCACGGGGGCGGTGAGGGCGGTCCAGCCGCTCGCGGCGACCCGGACCGGCGCGGTGGGCGTCGGGCTGGTGCCCAGGATCTGGATGGCGGCCAGGTTGGTGAGGACGGTCGGGCTGTAGTACCAGAGCTCACCGGTGGCGGTGTTGCGGGCGTAGAGCGCCGGCAGGTTGTTCACCAGCGCGGTGGTGATGGTCCAGCTGGTCCAGTCGCCGCTGCCGTTGGGGCTGGCGGTGGTCAGCGGGACGCTGGTGTCGGCGCCCGCGTAGGCGCCGGGGGTTCCGGTGCCGCCGGTGAGGGTGAGCTGGCCGTTGAAGACCATCAGCAGGCCGGGCAGGGCCGGGTTGGCGCCCGCGGCGGTCTCGTACAGGGTGCCGGCGTTGGCGACCTGGGCGGCCTTGGCGCCGCCGACGCTCGCGGTGAAGGCCGCGGCGTCGACGTTGACCTGGGAGCCGGAGACCGGGTTCAGCGCCGAGCCGTCGCCGTTGCCGTAGACGATGCTGGCGCGGCCGGTGGCCGGGTTGTAGGCCAGGTAGTCGTTGAAGCCGTCGCCGGTGGCGAAGTGACCGGTGATCACCTGGGTGCCGGTCCAGTCGGCGGAGCTGCCGGCGGTGTTGACGCCGGTGCCCTTCGCACCGATGTTGTCGGCGGCCGCGTTCAGCGTGGTGGTGGTCGTCCCGGTGGAGAGCCACAGGCCGGCCGGCAGGTTGGCCTGTCCGCCGACCACGGCGAGGTCGGGCCGTCCGTCGCCGGTCAGGTCGTTGGCCGCGGCCACGGCCGGAGCCTTGGCGTTGATCACCAGGTTGGCGGTGTCGCCGACGTTCCCGCCGGGCGAGATCGCGGTCACGCTGAGCGTGTTCACCCGCCGGGTCGGCTTGACGGAGACCGTCGCGTTGCCGTTGGTGGCGTTGACCGAGAGCGGCGCGCCGCCGTTCAGCTGGTACAGGTAGCTGGACGGGGCGGTGCCGCCGGGGTTGCGGGTGAAGGTGAAGCTCGCGCCGGTGCCGACGGTCTCGTTGCCGGACGGCTGGCTGATGCTCGGGGCGCCCGGCACCGTCGGGTCGAAGGTGAACCTGCAGAGCGCGCTCTCGGGACCGATCACCTGACCGTCGTCGGCCTTCACGTTCCACGCGAAGTTCGTGATCGCCCCGTTCGCCTCCGTGGTGAGGGTGGACCGGGGGATGACGAACGAGGCGGTGGTGCCGGAGGTCGCCCGGAAGCTCGACGTGGTCGAGGCGACGACCTTCCAGGTGTAGGAGTTGGCGAGGGTGAAGATGACGCCCAGGTCGCCGCCGTCGGGGTCGCTGACCGAGGCGTTCAGCACGACGTCGCCGTTGCCGACCACGGTCGGGGTGCTCGCGGTGCACGCCGTGCTGGGCGAGGTGGACAGCGAGCCCGGCTGGTTCGGCGTGTGGTTGTAGGTGGTCGAGATGCTCATGCTGGACGGCTGGAACTTCTTCCAGCCGTAGGCGTCGCCCTCGTCCGAGGCCTTCAGGCCGATGGTGACGTCACCCCAGTGGCCGTTGGCCGCGTTCTGCATCAGCGAGGTGGCGTTGAACCCGACACCCGCGGCGGGGCAGCTGCTGCTGTAGCCGTGCGCCTCGTTCTTGGTGTCCAGCTGGGAGCGCCAGGACGGCTGGTTGCTCCAGTTGGTGGTGCTGAGGATGCCGTCGGTCCACCAGGCCTCGACGTTGCGGGCCGAGCAGGACGGGGACCAGGTCTCGGTGGCGTAGAAGGTCGAGGAGCTGACCTGGGCGCCGTAGATGCTGCTGGGCACCCCCAGGCGGGCGAAGGCGCGGCCCACGTAGTACGGGGACTGCCAGCCGTTGTAGCCGACCCGCAGGCCGGTGGAGTCGCTGGTGTGCCAGTAGCTGGTGCCGGTGAACGCGGAGCTGACGTAGGTCCAGTCGTAGAGGGAGCCGCCCGCGTAGCTGGGGTCGATGTAGAGCGGCCAGACGGTGTCCTTGCCGCCCAGCAGGTCCTGATCCGGCGTCAGGGTGACGGCGCCGTCGCGGTACTCGCTGGTCAGCTTGCCGGTGTGGGCGTGCGCGCCGGGCTCGGCGTGGCTGGAGGCGGCCGGGAAGCCGGAGACGGCGTCGAGCTTGGCACCGCTCTTCGGCTCGGTCACGGTCGGCGCGGCCTGGTCGGCGGCGGAGTCCCACACGCCGCGGTCGGGCGCGGGCGCCGAGAACAGGACCTTGCCGTGCTTGTCCTTGGCGGTGAGGTTGCCGGCCTGGTCGGTGGCCAGGTCCACGCCGTTCGCCTTGGTGGCGAAGGAGAGCTTCTTCAGCGCCGGGTTGGCGGCGGCCTTGGCGTCCTTGACGACGAAGACCTCGGAGAACCCGCCGAGGGTGTCGGCGGTGACCTTCAGGTCCAGGCCGGGCGCGAGGGCGTAGGTCGCCGTGGAGCCGTCCAGGACGGGGGCCGGGAGCTTGTCCGCGAGGCCCTTGGGCAGGTCGAGCGAGAAGGAGGCGGCGCCCGACTTCATGGTGGCCAGCGGGCCGTTGCCGCCGCCGGAGAGCACCAGGTCGGTGGAGGACAGCGCCGGGCCGACGCCACCGTCCGCGCGCTTGACCAGCGTCGCGTCGAGGTTCTTCCACGCGCCGTTCTGGTAGCGGCGCACCGGCGCGAGGCTCTGGTTGAGGGTGAGCGAGCCGTCCGGGTTGGCGGTCAGCGTGTCGGTCGCGGTGGTCGCCGCGTCGACGGGCACGGCCTTGCCGGTGCTGCGGGCCTTCGCGACGGCCTTGTCCTCGGTCAGCGGCGCGGCGGCGGGCGCGGCCGGCTTGGCGGCCGGGTCGGCGTGCGCGGGCGCGCCGACGGCGCTGAGCGCGAAGGTGCCGAGGGCGGTGGCCAGGGTGGCGGCGAGTATGCGTCTGGATCGGGTCGTGGCCTGCGTGGATGTGGCTGGCATCGGTTCCCCCCGTCTTTCGATGTGAATGGTTCGGCGGCCGGTGATCATCGGCCGTCGATGAGGGTGGCACGGCCGGACGACTCGCCGGACCGGCATTTCCGCGCCACCGGGGTCGGATTGGGCGGTTGCTGACGCCATGTCGGAAATGTCGATCCGAGTTGCGTGGTAATACTTCGGTAAAATCTGTTCGGGTGCGGGCGCTTGGCGATCGAAGCGCTGCTCCGATCCGGCGAATTGCGTCGCTGCGGACCGCCTGGCCTGGATCGGCGCAGGTCCGGGATGTCAGGCTGCGGAGCGTGAAGTCGCTGCTCCGGAACACGGTTCTGTTCGTCGTCGCCGGCGGATTGCTGTCCGCGCCGGCGGCCGCCGAGGCGGCGCCCGCCCGGCCGCTCGACGCGCACGGTCCGGCGAACCGGCTGCTCGCCCGGCCCTCGTACCCGGGCGTCGGGCAGCCGCCGGGGGTGTCGCAGCAGCACGCGCCGGTGCAGGCCCGGCCGTTGGAGCCCGCGCAGCCGGGGCCGCGGGCCGAGCGGACGCACGAGGCGGTGGAGTTCTTCTGGTACGACTGCCCGCACTCGGCGCAGTTGGAGCAGCCGCTGACCCGCTGGGCCGCGCAGCACGGCCGGGAGGTGACGCTGCGACGGGTGCCCGCGGTGTGGCCGGGCGATCCGGACGAGGCCGAACAGCGGGCGCACGCGCGGCTGTTCTACACGCTGGAGCGGCTCGGCGAGGTGGACCGGCTGCAGCAGTCGGTGTTCGACGCGGTGCGCGAGCAGCACCTCGACCTGACGACCGAGCAGGCGGCGGCCGCGTGGGCGGTGCGGCACGGCGTGGACGAGGCGCGGTTCCGGGCGGCGTACGGCTCCGCGGAGGTCGGCGGCGCGGTGGACGGCGCGGCGAGGGAGTTCGCGCGCGAGGGGATCAACGAGCTGCCGACGGTGCTGTTGGACGGCGCGGGGCGGACCTCGCCGAGCCGGGCGGGCGGGGTGGAGCAGATGCCGTCCGCCCTCGACCGGTTGGTGTCCGATGCGAACCGGGGCTGACCGCGCGGGAGTTGTACCGGCCTGAGCTGGTGCAATCTTCACCGAACCTGCCCCTGGCTCGCACACACTGTGCCATCGTGGTCGCCGAGAGCGGCCGGTGTGTGCAGTAGCCCGGCCCAGGGCACCAGAGGCACACCACAGCCTCCGGAGAGGGCGGGAGTCCGTGGGGGGACAGCGCGCGCAGGTCGTCGAGGAACGGGGCGAACTCGCTCCGCCGGTGAGGGCGCTCCCGGCGGGGCCGCCACCGGAGCTGGTCTTCAAACGCCGGCTGCGGCCGGTGCAGGTGGCCAAGGAGCTGTGGGCGGCCCGGGAGTTGGTCCGCGCGCTGGCCGAGCGCGACCTGCGGGCCCGGTACAAGCAGGCGGTGCTGGGCTTCGCCTGGGCGGTGCTCACACCGCTGGCGCTGTGCGCGATCTTCACCCTGGTGTTCCACCGCGCGGTGAAGATCGACACGGGGGCGGCGCCGTACACGCTGTTCGCGTACGTCGGCCTGATCGTCTGGCAGTTCTTCAGCAACACGATGAACCAGGGCGCGCTCAGCCTGGCCAACAACCTGAGCCTGCTGAACAAGGTGTACTGCCCGCGCGAGGTGTTCCCGCTGGCGACCATGCTGGTCGCCACGGTGGACATGGTGATCGGCGTCGGGGTGCTGGCGCTGATGTTCCTGGTGTTCTGGACGGCCCCGGCGGCGACCTTCCTGTGGGCGGTGCCGCTGCTGGCGATCCAGTTCGCCTTCACCTACGGGGTGGCGCTGATCCTGTCGGTGGCGGTGGTGTACCTGCGCGACGTGCGGCACCTGCTGCCGATCATCACGCAGATGGGCGTCTTCGCGACCCCGGTGGCGTACCCGCTGGCGAAGATCCCGCTGCGGCTGCAGGAGGTCTACGTCGGCCTGAACCCGCTCGGCGCGGTGATCGAGGGCTACCGCAAGGCGCTGCTGTTCGGCGAGGCGCCCAACGCCCAGTTGACCCTGATCGCCGCGGCCAGCTCGCTGGTCTTCCTGGCCGGCGGCTACCTGATCTTCAAGAAGCTCGAAACGGGGATCGCCGATGTCGCCTGAGTACCCCCTGGGCACCATCCGCACCGAGCAGGTGTGGAAGCGCTTCCGCGCCGACCAGCAGCGGATGCTGCTGCGCGACAAGGTGGAGCAGGCCGCCCGCCGGCTGCGCGGCGACCGCGGCGAGGACTGGCGCTGGGCGCTGCGGGACATCAACCTGCACATCGAGCCCGGCGAGTCGGTCGGCCTGATCGGCTCCAACGGCTCGGGCAAGTCGACCCTGCTGAAGATGCTGACCCGGGTGATGTACCCGTACGCCGGGGTGATCGACGTGCGCGGCCGGATCGGCGCACTGATCGAGATCCGGGCCGGCATCCACCCGGACCTGACGGGCCGGGAGAACATCTACCTGTTCGGCGCGCTGCTCGGTCTGAAGCGGCGTGAGGTGGCGGGCCGGTTCGACGACATCGTGGAGTTCGCCCGACTCGGCGGGGCGATCGACCGGCAGGTGAAGTTCTACTCGTCCGGCATGCAGATGCGCCTGGGCTTCGCGGTCGCGGCCTACCTGGAGCCGCACGTGCTGCTGGTGGACGAGGTGCTGGCGGTCGGCGACGCGGTGTTCCAGCAGCGCTGCCTGGACCGGATGCGGGAGGTCGCCGAGCAGGGCACCACCATCGTCTTCGTCTCGCACGACCTGCCCGCGGTGCAGTCGATCTGCCGCCGCGGCATCTGGCTGGAGCAGGGCACCGTCCGGGTCGACGCGGGCATCCGCGACGCCCTCGCCGGGTACCGGGACTCGATCGAGCAGCAGTCGGAGGCGTCCGCGCGCAGCGGCGAGCCGCTGGAGCTGCTGAAGTACGAGGTGCGCGGCGAGAACGACGGGGAGAGCCTGCACACCGACGAGCCGGTGACCGTCGAGCTCACCCTGAGCGGCGACTACCGCGGCGACGCCACCCTGCACCTGGGCGTCAGCGAGGGCACCTCCAGCCCGATCTTCCAGATCAGCCACGAGGTGCGGCTGACCGGTGGCGAGCGCACGGTCGCCTGCGTGATCCCGCGGCTGCCGCTGCCGCGTGGCCGATACACGCTGTGGACCGGCGTGTACAGCATCGGCAAGACTGACGGCGGGACACTGATGAGCTGGCACTCGGCCGGCCAGTTCGACGTGTTCGGCCCGATGCTGGACACCCCGCCGCGCGCGGTGGTGCTGGCCGCGCCGGTGTTCGTGCCGCACCAGTGGGAGGAATGAGCGTGCGTTCGGTCCGGGTCCTGGTCCACCTCAACAACCTGGCCCTCGGCGGCGCCCAGTTGAACGCCGTCGACATCGCCAGAACCCTGCGCGACCGCGGGCACCAACCGGTGCTGTTCGCGCAGGGGGTGGACGGCCCGGCGCCGCTGGTGGACCTCGCCGCGAAGCAGGACCTGGACCTGGTGGTGGCCGGCGATCCGGCCACCCCGAACGTCGAGATCCGCCGCCGGCTGGAGGAGCTGGCGGACGAGCACGGCAGCCAGCTGGTGCACGCCTGGGAGGTGCGCGCCGCCCGAAACGCCTACTTCGGGCCAGGTCGGCTCGGCCGGATGCCGGTCGTCACCACCTTCTACGGCATCCGGATGCTCCGCGGCATGCCCCGGCACCAGCCGCTGGTGCTGGGCCTCGGCGCGCTGCTCCCGGACGGCCGGGCGTTCGGCCACCGCGACCTGCGGCTGATCGAACCACCCGTCAACACCGTCCAGGACGCCCCGGGTTCGGTGGACGGCGCCGAGTTCCGTCGTGAAGTCGGCGCCGCGGACGGGCAGTTGCTGCTGTGCATCGTCACCCGGCTGGTCGACGGGCTGGAGAAGGACGCGGGAGTGGAGCGCACCCTGCACGCGGTGCGCCTGCTCGACGACCCGAACCTGGTGCTCGCCGTGGTCGGCACCGGCGCCAGCGAGCCCCGGCTGCGCGCGCTCGCCGACCGGCTGAACGGCGAACTCGGCCGCCCCGCCATCGTGTTCACCGGCCAGCGGGCCGACCCGCGGCCCGCCTACCAGGCCGCCGACCTGGTCCTCGGCATGGGCGGCTCCGCGCTGCGCGGCCTCGCCTTCGGCAAGCCGGTCGTCGTGCACGGCGCGGCCGGCTACACCGCGATCCACGAACCCGGCCCGCTGGTCGAACCGCACGCCTCGCGCTGCATGTACGGCCACGGCGACCACCCGCCGGACGCCAAGCTGCTGGCCGCGCAGATCCGCGCCCTCGCCGACGACCCGGACCGCCGCGCCGAGCTGGGCCGTTGGGGCCGCGACTGGGTGGTCGGCCGGTTCTCCCTGGAGGCGGTCTCCACCGCCTTCGAGGAGCTCTACCGCGAACTGCTGATCACCCCGCCAGGCCGGCGGGCCTGGCTGCTCGACTACGAGCAGATGGCCCGCTACGAGTACACCAAGCCCGCCGTGCTGCGGATGCTCGGCCGCTGACCTACTCGGCCGGGACGGCGACGCCCACCCGCTGGAACATCTCCCACACCGCGTCCTCGGCGTAGACCTCCTCCGCCTCGACGGCGCGCGCCGCCTGATCCTCCGTCACCGGCAGCCCGGCCGCGTCCGCCCAGCCCCGGAGCGCCTGCGCCGCCTCGGCCCGCTCCCGTTCCCAGCGCTCGGTGACCTCGGAGACGCACTCCTCCCACTCCTCGGCCGTGATCCCCTCGTCCTCCTCGGTGCAGCCGAACGCCTCCCAGACGGCCTGCTCCACCACGAAGCGGACGTTCAGCTCCAGCGACCACACCTCCGCGCCCGGCGCGCAGCCCCGCACCACCGCGTAGTCACTGCGGTACACCCGGGCCACCAGCACCGGCGCACCGGTCAGCCAGGCCAGCCGGGCCACCAGCGGATCGTCGACCAGCTCCTCGCCGTACGGGCGCACGGTCAGCACCCGCCAGCCGTCCGGGCAGTCCACCGGGTCGCCGACCCACATCTCGACCGACTCCGGCACCGCCAGCAGCTCGGTCGCGCTCGCACGGGTGCGAGCCAGGATCAGCGAACCGTTGAACCCCATGAAGTCCCCCTCCGGACACGTCGGTTGACCCGAACCCTATCGACCGCCGCCCACATCCGGGTCGCTCCGACGCAGCGCCAGGGTGACGAAGCCGAAACCGCTCCGGTAACCCGTCAGCCAGTCCTCGCGGTGCGCCGCGGAGGCGGTCAGCGCCTGCTCGCGCTCGGGGCCCGGCGGCCGGTCGAGCGCCCAGTCGGCGAGCGAACCCGTCCACGCCCACTCGTACGCGTCCAGCTCGGAGCGGGACGAGGTGTGCCCCGCGACCGGCAGCCAGCCCGCCGCGGTCACCCGCGCGACCGTCTCCGGCAGGTCGGCGATCCCCTCGCCGAACCACTCCCGCGCCCGGGCGTCCGGCTCGCCCTCCCAGTACGCCTCCCCGACCAGCGCCACGCCGCCCGGCGCGAGCAGTCCGCCGATGTGCGCCAGCGCGGGCGCCAGCCCGCCGAAGGCGTACGCGGCGCCCACGCAGAACACCGCGTCGAACGGCTCCCGGTCGGTGAACGCGCCGGCGTCCAGGTGGTGCAGGCCGAGCCGCCGCACCACCCCGAGCCGCTCCGCCGCCGACCGCGCCGCGGTCAGCGCCCCCGCGTCGAGGTCCACCCCGACGGCCCGCAGCTCCGGGTGAGCGGCCAGCGCCCGCAGCAGCCACGCGCCCTCCCCGCACCCGAGGTCCACCACCCGCCCGGCCGGCCGGTCCCGCAGCACCCGCGCCAGCAACCGGGCCACCGACTCGTCCGAGAGCGGCGCCGCCACGGGGTGGTCGCGGTGCGCGATCCGTGAGATCTCCTGACGTTCCATTGCCCGATCATGCCCGCCCGCGGGCGGATTTCACCCCGGATTGTCGACAGATCGTCAGTTCTGCTGCGGGCGCGGGTACGTCCGGCCCTTCCACGCCGCGCCGCGGCCGCGCCAGTGCTGCACCGCCGAGTCCACCGTCATCAGCAGGTACAGCAGCGCGGTGAACGGCAGCGCGAGGGCCGCCACCGGAGCCTGGCCGTAGTAGCGCAGCATCGGCAGGTAGGTGCCCGCCATCAGCGCCCACGCCGCGAGGCCCGCCGCCGCCGTCCCCCACGACCCGGTCAGCAGCCCCGCCACGGCGGCCACCGGCGGCACCAGGTAGACCAGGGCCAGCCCCAGCACCGTGCCCGCCAGCAGCAGCGGCGAGTGCTTGAGCTGCGCGTACGCGCTGCGCGACACCATCCGCCACAGCGGCGCCAGACCCGGGTACGGGCGCACCGAGTCGACCCGCTCGGCCAGGCCCAGCCAGGTCCGGCCGCCGGTCCGCTTCACCGCGCGGGCCAGCGACACGTCGTCGATCACCGCCCCGCGGATCGCCGCCACCCCGCCCGCCCGCTCCAGCGCCGTCCGCCGCACCAGCGAGCAGCCGCCCGCCGCCGCCGCGGTCCGCGCCCCGGGCCGATTGCTCCAGCGGAACGGGTAGAGCTGCGCGAAGAAGTACACGAAGGCCGGCACGATCAGCCGCTCCCAGCCGGACGCCACCCGCAGCCGGGCCATCTGCGACACCAGGTCCAGGCCGTTCGCCTCGCCCGCCGCGACCAGCGCCCGCAGCGACCCGGGCCGGTGCGCGATGTCCGCGTCCGTCAGCAGCAGCCACTCCGCGTCGCCCGCCAGCGCGACCCCGTGCCGCAGCGCCCAGAGCTTCCCCGTCCAGCCGGCCGGCAGCTCCGGGGGAGTGGTCACCGTCAGCGGCAGGCCGCCGCCACCGGCCAGCGCCGCCGCCAACCCGCCCGTCCCGTCCGCACTGTGATCGTCCACCAGCACCACCCGGGCCGGGCCCGGATACTCCTGCGCCAGCAGGCTCGGCAGGCTCTCCGGCAGCACCTCGGCCTCGTCCCGGGCCGGCACCACCGCCACCACGGACGGCCACCGCTCGGGCTCCCCGCCGGTCCGCGGCAGCCGCACGTCCGTCCGCCAGAACCCGCCCTGCCCGATCGCCAGCCACACCCAGGCCGCCAGCGACACCACCGACACCCACCAGAGCACCGTCACCCCGGCAGTCTGCCCCACCGCGCCGGGCCCGCACCGCAACGCGGCCCGGGTGTCGGCTCAACCCTTCCCACCCCTCGGCGGCCGGCGTCCGGACCGGGCGGCGCGAGGCGGGGGAGGTAGAGTCGTTGCTCGTGAAGATCGCCCTCGTGGACTCCGGAATCGGACTGCTCGCCGCCGCCGCCGCGCTGCGCCGCATGCGGCCGGACGCGGACCTGATCGTCTCCTGCGACCCCGACGGCATGCCGTGGGGACCGCGGACCCCCGAGGACATCACCGAGCACGCCCTGGCCTGCGCCCGCGCGGCCCTCGCCCACCGGCCCGAGGCGCTGGTGGTCGCGTGCAACACCGCCTCGGTGCACGCGCTCGCCCGGCTGCGCGAGGAGTTCGAACCGGACCTGCCGGTGATCGGCACCGTCCCGGCGATCAAGCCCGCCGCGGCGCTCGGCGGCACCGTCGCCATCTGGGCCACCCCGGGCACCACCGGCAGCCCGTACCAGCGCGGCCTGATCGCCGAGTTCGGCGGCGCCGCCGAGGTCCACGAGGTCGCCTGCCCCGGTCTCGCCGAGGCGGTCGAGCACGCCGACGAGCAGGCGATCGCCGCCGCCGTCGCCTCCGCCGCCGCCCGCACCCCCGCGCACACCACGGACGTCGTCCTCGGCTGCACCCACTACGAACTCGTCGACGAGCGGATCGCCGCCGCGCTGGCCGGCCCGGCCCGCCTGCACGGCTCCGCCGACGCGGTCGCCGCCCAGGCCCTGCGCCGCCTCGGCCCCGACGCCGCGCCTGGCACCGGCAGCCTCACCGTCCTGCACACCGGCCGCCCCGCCACCCTCCAGCCCGCCGCCCTGCACTACCCGCAGGGCCACCTGCTCACCGCCGCCACCGTCTGAGACTCCCCGCCACGGTGTGAGACCCCGCCACCGCGGTCCGGGGTCCCTGACCTCGTGCGTTGCGATAGGCAGGCAAACACCTGCATAATCGAGGAGTGAGCCCCGACCCCACTCCCACCGACCTGGACGCGGCGTTCAAAGCCCTCGCCGACCCCACCCGCCGGCTGCTCCTGGACCGGCTGCGCCGGCAGAACGGCCAGACGCTGCGCGAGTTGTGCACGCAGCTGGCGATGGCCCGCCAGTCGGTGACGCAGCACGTCGACCTGCTGGTCGCCGCGAACCTGGTCACCGTGGTCCGCCGGGGGCGGGAGCGCCTGCACTACCTCAATCCGGCGCCGATCCACGAGATCGAGCAGCGCTGGATCGCCGACTTCGACCGGCCCCGGCTGGACGTGCTCGGCGCCATCAAACGACAGGCCGAGGAGTACGCCATGGACAGCGCAGCGGAGACCGTCCCGACCTACGTGTACGTCACGTACATCCGGGCCACCCCGGAGCAGGTGTGGCGGGCCCTCACCGATGCCGACCTGACGGCCCGTTACTGGGGCCACGCCAACGTCTCGGACTGGCAGCCCGGCTCCACCTGGGAGCACCGCCGCCTGGACGGCTCCGGCCAGTCGGACGTCACCGGCCGGGTGCTCGCCGCCGAACCGCCGACCCGACTGGTGATCACCTTCGAGGACCGGCCCGACCTGGCGGGCACCGAGGACGCGGCGACCGTGACCTTCCTGGTCGAGCCGCACGAGGAGATCGTCCGCCTGACCGTCACCCACGAGAAGCTGCGCGACCGCACCGCCCTGGACGCGATCTCGCACGGCTGGCCGGCCGTCCTGGCCAACCTCAAGTCGCTGCTGGAGACCGGCGAGACGCTCCCGCAGGCGCCGTGGGAGATGTCCCCGCGCCACGGCTGAACCGCGCCACCGCTGAACCGCTGAACCGCCGAACCGCTGAACCGCCGAACCGCTGAATCGCCGAACCGCACGCCGCACCGCCGCTCACCCGTACCGCTTCCGACCGAGCCCGAGGAGACCCGCGCGATGTTCGACCCCGCCCCGCTCCGCCAGGCGTACCGGGACCTGCTCACCGGTGCCGAGGAGATCGCCGACGCACCGCCCGCCCCGCTGCCGCCCGGCGAGTGGACCGCCGAACAGGTCCTGGCGCACGTCGCCCTGGTGACCTCCGGCACCCTCGCCGCGGTGGCCACCGTCGCGGCGGGCGCCCCCGCCGGGTACGACAACCGCGCCGCGCTGGACACCTGGACCATCGACCGGGTCATCGCCCGGACCGGCGGCGGGGCGGCGCTGCGCGAACGGGTCCGGGCCCAGGGGGAGGCGCTGTGCACCCTGGCCGCCGCCCTGGACCGGGCGGAACTCGACACGCCCGTCCCGGCGCTGCTGCTCTCCGGCGGCAGGCTGATGTTCGAGGGCCAGCTGCCGGTCGGCGACCTGGTCGGCGGCCTGGCCGCGGTCGAGCTGCCCGCCCACACCGCGCAGCTGCTGGCCACCGCGGCCCGCTGACGCCCCGCCCGCCGGCTTCACCCTGACCTTCCGGGCGCGGAACCTGATCGCGCCGCCGGCCGACGACTTCGACAGGACCCTGCACATGTCATCCGGGTCCCGCTCGGCGCGCTGACGGACCGTTACGGCGCGCTGCCGGCGGTCGGGTTCCTGCTCGGCGTCGGCGGCACCACCTTCGCGATCGGCGCGCCGCTGGCCCGACGCGGGTACCAGGGCCGCCGGGTTCGCGCCGGTCACGGTGGTGTTCCACCCGAGCGGCGGTCGGCTCTCCGACCGGATCCACCCGGCGGTCGTCACCGCCTGGGCGGCCGGAGACCTCCTCGGAGACCGCTCAGGCGTACGCGCCGAGCAGTCGCTGGACGGCGGGTTCGAGGCCGGAGAGGATCGTGTCGAACCGGCGGGTGCTGGTCGACGAGTCGACCTGCAGGCGGCTGATCCGCAGCGGGTGCGCGGGCAGCCGCGGGCCGAGCCGGTGGTCGGACAGGAAGCCCAGCCGGTAGCCGAGCTGGCGCAGGACGGAGTCGGCGCGCTCGTCGTAGCCGCCGTCGGGGTAGGCGAACGCCGACGGGGGCTCGCCCAGCCAGCGGGTCAGCGCGCCGTGCGCGCCGGTGATCTCGGCGTGCACGGTGGCCTCGTCGCAGCGGCGCAGCGACGGGTGCCCGAGGGTGTGGTTGCCGATCGCGACGTCCGCGTCGCGCAGGGTCCGCAGGTCCTCCGGGCGCAGCTGGTCCTGGGCGGGCGCCCGGCGGGTGGCGGAGACCCGCAGTTCGTGGAGGCTGCGCCGGCGGTCGGGGTCGGGCATCGCCTTGAGCAGGGCGAGCACCCGGGCCGGGTCGGCGCCGGTGGGCACCAGCCGGGCGCGGCCGCCGTTGCGGGCCAGGAACGCGGCCTCGTGCCACCAGAACGGCTGCTCGGTGCCGATCAGCTCGGCGATCACGAAGGCGGCGGCGGGGATCCGGCGGGCGACCAGCTCGGGCAGGGCGTGCCGCAGCACGGTGCGGTCGGTGTCGTCGAAGGTGACCAGGACGGAGCGCGGCGGCAGCGGACGCCCGTCGGCGAGGGCGCGTTCCACGTCGGTGAGGGAGACGGGGGTGGCGAGCCGGCGCAGGCGGTCGAGCTGGGCGCGGAACGAGCCGGCGTCGGTGACGCCGTGGTACGCGAGGACGGCGAGCCGCTGGGCGGCGCGGGCCCGGAACAGCGGCTGTGCGGGCGAGTAGCGCAGCCAGCTGCCCCGGTCGCGCGGTTCGCGCGGGACGGCGGCGGACGCGGGGATGGCCAGGGGATGGGGCGGGGCGCAGACGGCAGCGGCAGTGGTGGCGTACGACACGGTTCCCCCCTCGGTCGCCGACGAGCGGCGTGGCGGTACCGTCGGCAGGCGGAGCCCGGCCTCCGACCCCGGGCGCGGCGGCTCCGCTCCCGAGTGATCTAGCCCGCGGCGGGGACTCCCAACCCCGCTCGTCGGACGGCTCCTGGATCGCTCAATGTAGTGGAGACCTCCGACGCCCCGGGATGGTTGTACGCCGGACGGCGAGTTTTCGCGGGCATTCGGGAACCGTGTCGGTGCGTGCTCGAACCCTCACTTTGGGGGTGTGGCCCGGCCCCGGGTGGCGGGTTACCGTGGATGGCATGGCAGACACCCGAGGTGACCGAACCGCTACCCGCCGGTCCGGCCTGTGGAGCGGCTGCGGGCTGCGCCGTCACCAGGCGCTGCTCGCGCTGGTGGCCGCCGGGTGCCTGGCGCTGGGCATCGTGGTCGCGGTGCTGGTCCCGGAGACCGACGGCCCGGCCTGGGTGATGGCGGTGGCCGGGTGCCTGTCGGCCGGCGTGCTGCTGCTGGCCCGGCTCGCGGTGGGCCTGCTCCGCCCGGGCGGCGGCGCCACTCCGTGATCTCCGGCGGGTTGCCGGGAAACGTCCACCAAACGGACAGGACCGGTCGGACCGGCTGATTTTCGGCCTACCTTCGCACTTCTTTCACGTTTCCACGGCCGTAGCACCACAGTTCCCCCTACTGTGAGTCGCGCCGCCCACCGGGGCGGGCGTTCCGTGTGCGGGTGCCGGGGGGCACCGCGAGGGGGAGCCATGAGTACCACCGCCGTTGCAGCCGGCGGCATCAGGGCGAAGGTCAAGCAACAGCTGGCCCGCGCCGCGGGGAAGGTCCCGGGCGAGGGCGCCACCGTCCTCATCTACCACCGGATCGGCGGCGGCACCGCCGACGAACTCGACCTGGCCACCGCCGACTTCACCGCCCAGGCGGACCTGCTGGCCCAGCTCCCGCCGGGCCGGGTGGTCTCCCTGGACGAGGCCACCGACCGGTTGGCGGCCGGCCTGCGCACCCCGAGCACCGTCCTCACCTTCGACGACGGCTTCGAGGACGTCTACCACCACGCCTGGCCGCTGCTGAAGGAACGCGCCCTGCCGTTCACCGTCTACCTCGCCAGCGGCCACGTCGGCGGACCGATGGCCTGGGAAGGCTCCACCGCCAAGGGTCCCGTCGCACCCGGCCTCAGCTGGGAGCAGCTGCGCGAGATGGCGGACTCCGGGCTGTGCACCGTCGCCAACCACACCCGCAGCCACGCCCGCCCCGAACGACTCACCACCGCCGAACTCGACGCCTGCGGCGACGACGTCGAGGAGCACCTCGGCACCCGGCCGCGGCACTTCGCCTACACCTGGGGCACGCCCGTCCCGCACCTGGACGCCGCGCTGCGCGCCCGGTTCCGCACCGCCGCCACCGGCCAGGTCGGGCGCAACCTGCCCGGCTTCGACCCGGTGCGCTTCCACCGCGTCCCGGTCCGCCGCACCGACCCGATCGACTTCTTCCGCGCCAAGCTGTACGGCCGGCTGGTCCCCGAGCGCGCCTACGCCCGGATCGTCGCCACCGCGAAGGCGGTGGGCGCCCGTGCCTGACCGGCTCCCGCTGAGACTGCGCGGCGAGGGCGGCCGGCCGCTGCGGGTCGCCCACCTCACCACCGTCGACATGTCGCTGCACCTGCTGCTGGCCACCGAACTCACCGTCGACGTCGAGTCCGGGTTCGAGACCTACGGCATCAGCGCCCCCGGCCCGTACCTGGAGCGGATCGAGCGGATCGGTGTCCGGCACCGCGCGCTGCCCTCGCTCACCCGGGCCTGGCAGCCCGCCGCCGACCTCGCCGCCGCCCGCGAACTGCTCGCCGTGCTGCGGGAGCTGAACCCGGACGTGCTGCACACCCACAACCCGAAGACCGGGGTGCTCGGCCGGGTGCTCGGCCGCCTGGCCCGCGTCCCCGTGGTGGTCAACACCTGCCACGGACTCTGGGCGCAGGCCCACGACCCGCTCGCCAAGCGGCTGCTGGTGCTCGGCGCCGAGGCCTTCGCGGCCCGCTTCTCGCACGCCGAGCTGTACCAGAACGCCGAGGACCGGCAGACCCTGTCCCGGTGGTTCGTGCCGGCCCGGCGCTCCCGGGTGGTCGGCAACGGCGTCAACCTCGACCGGTTCCCCGCGCCCGGCCCCGAGCGGGACGCGCTGCGTGCCCGGCTGCGGGCCGAACTCGGCGTCGGCGAGGACGAGTTGCTGGTCGGCGGGGTGGGCCGACGAGTCGCCGAGAAGGGCATCCGGGAGTACGCCGAGGCCGCCCGCGCGCTGGCCGGCAAGGCCCGCTTCGTGTGGATCGGCCCCGACGACCCCGACAAGCCCGACGCCCTGCGCGCCGCCGAACAGGGCCTCGAGTTCCTCGGCAGCCGCGACGACATGCCCGCCGTCTACGCCGCACTCGACGTCTTCGTCCTCCCCTCCTACCGCGAGGGCTTCTCCCGCTCCGGCATGGAGGCCGCCGCCAGCGGCCTGCCCATGCTGCTGAGCGACATCCGGGGCTGCCGCGAGATCGGCGACCACGACGAGCACCTGCTGCTCGCCCCCGCCGCCGACGCCGACGCCCTCACCCGCGAACTGGCCCGGCTCCTCACCGAGCCCGACCTGCGGATACGCCTGGGTGCGGCGGCCCGCCGCCGCGCCCTGGAGGAGTTCGACCAGCGCTCCGTCGCCCGGATCTCGCTGGAGACCTACGCCGCCGTCGCCAAGTCCCGCGGCCTCGCCTGGGTCACTGACTGAGCAGCGCGTCCACGCGCCTTGCAGCGGCGCGTGCCCACAGACAACACCACAACGCACCAACCCAGTTGGGGGAACAATGAAGCGAGGGGGGGACCTCGCGGTCGCCGCACTGGCCGGGATCATCGCCGTCCCGCTCGGCCTGGTGATCGCCCTCCTGATCCGCGCCACCATGGGCGGACCGGTGATCTTCCGTCAGACCCGCTCCGGCCGCCACGGCCGCGAGTTCCAGATCCTGAAGTTCCGCACCATGCGGGACAGGCGCCACCCCGACGAACCGGACGCCCCGCGGATCACCCGCCTCGGCGCCCTGCTCCGCAAGACCAGCCTCGACGAACTCCCGCAGCTGTGGAACGTCGTCCGCGGCGACATGGCCGTCATCGGACCCCGCCCCACCCTGCCCGAACAGGTCGTCCACTACTCGCCCCGCCAGCGCGGCCGCCTCGCCATCCGACCCGGCCTCACCGGCTGGGCCCAGGTCCGCGGCCGCAACTCCATCACCTGGCCCGAACGCATCGAACTCGACCTCTGGTACATCGACCACCGCGGCCTGCTGCTCGACCTGCGCATCCTGGTCCTCACCGCGGGCATGCTGCTGCGCCCCACCGGCATCACCGCCGCCGGCGGCGTCAACCCCGGCTTCCCGATCCCCGCGACGCCCGAACCCGCCGCCCAGCAGCGGATCGTGCTGCCCCGTCAGGCGACGGCCACCGCGCCGCGCCTGGCGGCGGAGGAACTGCGGGGCTGAGCGAGCCCCTCACCGGCACCCCGTCCGTCCGGGCGGGGTGCCGGGCCGTGTCCGGCGGCGCCGATGCACCATCATCGGCGCTGTCGCCATCACGACTGACGCTGTGACGACCTGACGACCTGACACCCGCCGGGCGGCCGCGCCCACGGAGCGAGGAGTGCGGAGCATGCTGTGGATCGCCGGAGCCGGCGGCGTCGGCCGGGAGGCCCTGGACACCGCGATCGCGGCGGGCGTCGAGGTCGCCGGGTTCCTCGACGACCGGTTGGCCGGGGGAGCGGTCCGCGGCCTGCCGGTCCGCGCCCCCGCCGACCTGCCGTCCGGCGCGCGGTACCTGATCGGCATCGCCGACCCCGCCGTCCGGGCCCGCCTCGCCGAACTGCTCGACGGCCGCGGCGGCACGGCCGCCACGCTGGTCCACCCACGCGCGATCGTCGCGCCGGAGACCGAACTCGCCGCCGGCTGCCTGGTGATGGGCGGGGCGTACGTCTCCAGCGACGTCACCCTGGGCCGGCACAGCCAGGTCCACTACAACGCCACCGTCGGCCACGACTCCCGCCTCGGCGAGCGGGTCACCGTCTACCCCGGCGCCAACGTCTCCGGCGCGGTCGTCCTGGAGGACGACACCACCGTCGGCTCGGCCGCCGTCGTCCTGCAGGGCCGCACCATCGGCCGGGCCGCGTTCGTCGGCGCCGCGGCCGTGGTCACCCGCGACGTCGCCCCCGGGGCGGTGGTGGTCGGCTCCCCGGCCCGCCCCCGGCCGTAACCCCGCAGCTCCCGGCAGGACATAGGGTCGGGGCCATGGGAATTCCTGCGTTTCTGGCGGAACTGCGCCAGGTGGTCGGGCAGCGGCCGCTGTGGCTGTCCGGGGTGCTGGCCGTGGTGGTCGACGACGACGGCCGGGTGCTGCTCGGACGGCGGGCCGACAACGGCCGCTGGTCGGTGATCAGCGGGATCATCGACCCCGGCGAGCAGCCCGCCGACGCCGTGGTGCGCGAGTGCCTGGAGGAGACCGGCGTGACCGTGCGGCCCGAGGCACTCACCTCGGTGACGGTCTCGCGGATGCTCAGCTACCCCAACGGCGACCAGGCGCAGTACCTCGAACTGACCTTCCGCTGCCGGCCGCTGGCGGGCGAGGCCCGGGTCAACGACGACGAGTCGCTGGAGGTCGGCTGGTTCGCCCAGGACGCGCTGCCCGACCTGGAGGACAGCATCCGCGAGCGGATCCGCCTGGCCCTGGCCGGAAACGACGCGGCGCACTTCGAACTGACCGAGGTACCGGCGACCTGACGAGGCATCGGCAAGTGCGCCGGGGCACGCGGATGCGCCCGCCCCGGCGCACTGCGCCGACGATGCGTCAGAGCGTCCGGAACCAGGCGGCGGTGCGCTGCAGGCCCTCGGTGAGCGGGACCGGGGTGATGTCCGGGAACAGCTCGCGCAGGCGGGAGTTGTCGGCCTGCGAGTCGCGGACGTCACCCGGGCGGGGGTCGACGTGCTCGGCGGCGACCGGCTCGCCGAGCACCTCGCCGAGCCGGCCGATCAGCTCCAGCAGCGTGGTGCGGGTGCCGAAGGCCAGGTTCACCGGATCGGCGCTGACCACCCGGCGCAGCACCGCCTCGGCCAGCACCTGGGTGACCGTGCCGACGTAGGTGAAGTCCCGGCTCTGCCCGCCGTCCCCGTGCACCGTCACCGGCCGGCCGGCCAGCGCGGCGTCCAGGAACGCCGGGACGACCGCCGCGTAGGCGTGGCCCGCGGGCTGCAGCGGGCCGAACACGTTGAAGAAGCGCAGCGGCAGCACGCCCAGGCCGTAGCAGTGGTGGTAGGCGCCGAGGTACGCCTCGGTGGCGAGCTTGGAGACCGCGTACGGGCTCATCGGGGCGGTGCGCATGGTCTCGCGCTTGGGCAGCTCCCGGTTGGCGCCGTACACCGAGGACGAGGAGGCGGCGGCCACGTACAGGTCGCCGGCCCGGCGGGCGGCCTCCAGCACCTCCAGGGTGCCGGTGGCGTTGGCGTGGTGGCTGGCGAGCGGTGCCGCCACCGAGCGCGGCACCGAGGGCAGCGCGGCCAGGTGGACCACCGCGTCGGCGCCCGTGAACGCGGCGTCCAGCAGCGCCGGATCGAGGATGCTGCCCTCGAAGAACGTGACGTCCACCCCCGTCAGGTTGGACTTGCGGCCGGTGGACAGGTCGTCCACCACCCGCACCTCGGACACCTCCGGACGGGCCGTCAACTCCCGTGCCAGGTTGGCCCCGATGAAACCGGCTCCGCCGGTCACCACCACTCGCATCTCCGCCGCCACCCCTCAGTCCGCGCCCGGGGGCTCCCCCCACCGGTCGACTGGCCCGACAATAGCGGCCGCACCGGCCCGGATGCGGGGGAAAGATGGCGATTCGGGCCCAAACCATCCCATCGGCCACATCTCCCGCACCGACCGCCGAGCCGTACTAGCGCTTCGGCTGACGGCGGGTCTCCTCCGCCGCGTCGAGCACCGCCGCGAGGTCGCCGCCGGCGGTGGCGGTCACCACGGCGGCCACCGCGCCCTCGACGAACGGCGCGTCGGCGAAGCGCACCGGGAAGGGCAGGCCGTGCTCGTCCGCCCGGTCGAGCAGCGCCAGCACCGTCTGCACCGCGCCGTCCAGGTCGCACAGCACCGCCACCCCGTGGCCCTGGTCCACCCGCCGGGCTGCCGCCGCGACCAGCACCGCCGAGGTGCCGAGCCCGTCCGCGATCGCCCCGCCCGCGGCCGCCACCGGCGCGGGATTGTCCGAATCCGCCACCGCCAGCGCCACCGACCGGACCGCGTCGGCCAGTTCGTGGCTGTGCGACACCAGCAGCACCCCCACCCGCCCGTGCCCGGCCGGCCGGGACGGCCGCGGCACCGCGGGCACCGGCGCCACCGCCGTCCCGGCCGACGGGGCGGACGCCGGCGCGGACGGCGCGGTGCTGATCGGGATGACGTCGGCGCGGCTCCGGTCCGGCTGGCCCATCGGCTGCTCCCTGCGGCGAGGCGGCGAGGCTGAGTACTCGTCACCCATCCTCGCCCACCGGCCCCCCGAGGTGCGGTAACCGCCCCGCACCGGGCGCCGCAATAGCACAGCGCCCCGCCCGGCCGGGCCCGATCGCCGCATCTGCGCCACCCCCGGGGCACACCGCGCCGGATCCGCCGATCCCGTGCCGACCCGTGGCTAGGCTGGCGTTCGAACGGGGCTGGACGATCGGGAGGAGCAGCGGCGATGACGGCCGAGACCATCGGGACCGCCGGGGCGGCGGAGCGGCGCAAGATCGAGCTGGACGTGACCGGAGCCGAGTGGCAGTCGGCCGGCGGAGCCGCCGACGGCGTGCAGATCGCCTTCGTCGAGGGCTACATCGCGATGCGGGACGGCACCGACCCGCAGGGCCCGGCGCTGATCTTCACCCCGGCCGAGTGGCGGGCGTTCGTCCTCGGTGCGCGGGACGGCGAGTTCGACCCGGTCTGACGGCCGGATCCGGCCAACCTCGGCGGCGGGACCTCCGCAGACCCGGCGGCCGCCCGCTGAACCGCAGGTGACGGCACGGCATGCACCAGGGCATGCACCGAGGTCACAAATGAATTCTGATGGGCCGAAACTTGTTGACTGTTCGACAAGGGTGACAGCACAGTATGAGCAGGCAGACGCCGTGCCGACCGCCCCCACGCGGTATCGGCACGGCGCCCGCTGTGCTGCCCGTCATCGGCGCCGACGACGAGCCCTCCCGCCCTTCGCCGCACAGGGTGCGGCAGCCGTCGCCATGGGAGCAGTGACCCTGACGGGGAGAGCTACTCCTCGCCCGGGTCGGAACCCGGATTCCGCACGCCCCCACGCGGCGGTGATCCGGGCAAGGTTCGCGAACGCGACGGCACGGGCCCCCGCGAACCTGGTCTTTGGGTTATGTGGATGTGGATGGTGCGTGGACCGCTCTAGGCTCTGCTGGTAGTCATCGGCAGGCTCCCGGAACCGTCGAACAACCATTGAAGCAGCATGTGGAGCTCGGAGTTCGCACGACCGTGTGCGCGGTGAGGGAATACGCGCAACGCACGCTGCGACAGACCGCTCCCTGTGGATCTCGCCCCGGAGCGGCCGTCGTGCTGAACCGAACGTAGCCCGGACGGTTGCTCAGAGTCAACATTGGTCCCTGAGCGTAGATCTCGGCCTGATCGCGGACCCGCCCGCCGGGCCGTGCCCGACAGGCACGTACGATGGTTCCATGTCATTTCTCCGCCGACGCTCCGGCCCGCCCGCCGGCCCGGACTTCGACGTGCTCGCGATGGACCCGGGCGACTGGCCCGGACTGTTCGGGGCCATGATGATGACCGGCTCCGACGGCTCCTGCCAGGGCATCTTCCTGCGCTACGACCTGCTCGGCGGCCGCGGCCCGGCGATGCTGATCGGCAACCTGCCGCAGGGATCGCCCGCGCGCGAGACCGAGGACGAGGTGCCCTTCGAGGTGCGCCAGCTGCTCGCGGCCCTGGAGAACGACGAGCCGGTGGAGTTCGTCTCCGCCGAGGACTTCCCGGTGATGCTCGGCGACGACCTGCTGATCGTCCGCAAGGTCAAAGTAAGCGAGGAGCGGCTCTACTGCTCCCAGTTCGGCCGCAGCGACGACGTCCAGGTCACCATCGCGTCCTGGGACCGACCGATTTCGGACGACCTCTACCAGCTTCTCAAGCCGCTTCCGGCGGAGATGTTCCAGCAGGGCTAGGCGAGATGACCCGGCCGCTGCTGACCCGTCGCCTGCACGTGGACCTGCGGCGTACCGCCGGCGCGGCCTGTCCGGGGTTCTGAGCACCCACGCCCGGACCACCCCGCCGCTCCGACCGGAGGCCAGCCCGCCATGCCGCGTCCCACCGCCCAGCGTCCCGCCGACCAGCCGACCGTTCCGCACCCGGCGGTCGAAGCCCGCGACCCGCTCGCCGAGGCGCTCGGCCGGCTGCCCCGGGTGGTCGACCTGCTCGCCGCCCGCGCCGAGGAGCACGACCGCGACGGCACCTTCCCGTACCAGGGCTTGGAGGCGGTGCACGAGGCCGGACTGCTCACCCTGACGGTCGGTCAGCGCTACGCCGGGCCCGGGGCCTCGCTCGCCGACACCGTCGCGGTGCTCGCCCGGCTCGGCCGCGGCGACGCCTCGGTCGCGCTGCTCACCGCCCTCACCCTGCTGCACCACGCCGAACAGGCCAGGACCGCGCCCTGGCCCGCCGCGCTCTACCGGCGGCTGCTCACCGAGTCCCGGCGCGGGCCCGCGCTGGTCGGCACGCTGCGCGCCGAACCCGGCCGCCCGCCCGCCGTCACCGCCCGCTGGGAGGGCACCGCCTGGCGGCTCGCCGGCCGGGCCGCGCACTGCCCCGGCGCGGAGGCGCTGGCCTGGCTCGCGGTGGAGGCCCGCACCGCCGAACAGCCCTACCGCACCGGGGTGTTCCTGGTCCGCGGGGACAGCCCCGGGCTGGAGATCGACCCCGCCGCCGACCAGCTCGGACTGCGCGCCGCGGCCGGCCACGACGTGCTGTTCGCCGACGTCCAGGTCGGCTCCGACGCAGCGTTGCGGCTCGCCGCCCCCGGCCGCGCGGACGACGAGGCCGCCCGCACCGCCCGGTGCTGGCGGCTGCTCGCGCTCTGCGCCGTCCTGCTGGGCACCGGCCGGGCCGCCCTCGACTGGGCCGCCGGACGACTGCCCGCCGCCGGGCACCGCCGCCCGCTCGGCGAACTCCACGCCCGACTGATCGGCGCCGAGGAACTCGTGCACGGCCTGGCCGCCCGGGTGGACGACGGTCCGGCCCCCGCCGAACGCGTCGCCGCCGCCCAACTACTGGTCGCCCGCACCGTCGGCGACACCGTCCAGCGGGCCCTCACGCTGACCGGCAACGCCGGGCTCAGCCGGCGCCACCCGCTGGAGCGCCACCTGCGCGACGCGCTCAGCCTGCAGGCCCACCTGCCGGCCGAGGACGCCGTGCTGGACGCCCTCGGCGGATCGCTGCCGGAGGCCTGACCCGCCGTCAACGGGCCCCGTGCCGGGCCCGGATCAGCGGGTGCCGACCGCCGCCCGCACCGCGCGGCGGGCCAGCGCCGCGTCGTCGTACAGCCGGCGGATCATGATCCGCTGCTCCTCGCCCGCTCCCGGGACGTCGTGCAGCCGGATCTCCCGCATCAGCACCAGCACCAGGTTCACCAGGAACGCGTCCCGGGCCAGGGTGCCGCCGGACTGGGCGAGTTGGCTGATCTGCCGGCGCGCCGCGGTGTCCCCGGACAGCACGCTCCACAGCACCGCCAGGTCGTAGCCCGGCAGGTACCAGCCGGCCTGCTCCCAGTCCAGCAGCACCGGGCCGGACGGCGCCAGCAGCATGTTGCCGAGCAGCGCGTCGCCGTGGCACAGCTGCCACGGCACCGAGGCGAGGCCGTGCATCAGGCCGCGCAGGTCGCCGGCGTCCCGGTCGGTGAGCAGGCCGACCGAGTGGAACCGGGCGACCTCCAACTGGTAGTCCAGCGGCTTGCCGAAGACGTCCGTCGGCGGGCGCCACAGGTTCAGGGTGCGCACCGCGCCGAGCACCGCCCGCACCTCGCCGGGGGTCGGCGCGTTCACCGGGTGCCGCTCGCGGGAGGCCGGACGGCCCGGCACCCGCTCCAGCACCAGCACGCAGCGGTCGTGGTCGGCCGCCACCAGCCGGGGCAGCCGCACCGGCGGACGGTGCCGCACGAACGCCCGGTACACCGCCACCTCGTGGTGGAAGCGCTCCACCAGCTGCTCCGCCTGCGGGCCGCGCAGCGCACCGGGGGCCAGGCACTTGGCGACCACCGGCGCGCGGCCGATGGTGCCGGCGATCAGGATGTGCCGACTTCCCTCGCGCAGCACCTGGCGCGGCAGGAAGGCGGGGCATATCCGCGCCACGTTGGCGAGCACCGCCCGGACCGCGGGGGTCTGCAGCGCCGCCGGGTCGACCCGGTCGACGAAGGAGTCGACGCCGCGCGCCGGCGCGGGGCGTCCGATGCGCCCCGCCTGCTCCGGCACCGCGCGGGTGACCAGAGTGGTGCGCCCGCGCGGGTCGCGGAGCTCGGCGGCGCGCGGGGCGGGCCGGCCGGAGCCCGCGGTCGGCGGGCGCAGGCCGGTACGGGACTGGCTGGAATGGCGTCCGGCGGCGTCGGCCCCGAGCGGGTTCGACGGGCGGGTACCGGTGCTGGCTGTGGAGTACATGGGTGGGTGAGGGTCCTTCCTGGCCGGCGGCGTGGCTGCGTGGGGCCCGGATGCTGGGGGTCGGGCCGCCGGGTGGGGCGCGAGCGCCGGGCGCGGAGCGGTTCGGCGGAGCCGTTCGCACCCTGGGGAATGCGTCCCGCTCCGACTGTCGTGCCGTGCCCGGCGCCCCCGCGCCACCCGGTCGCGCCACCCCCCGTTCCGCTCGGCCCGGACCGTCCGCTGACGGGCCGTCGGGTCGAGGTCCGGGCCGGTCGTGGACGGATCCGACGCGAAGTCGGGGTGGCGCATTCCTACCTGACACCCGGTCGGCACTGGCACACCACGTAGCGGACCCTGGCGAACCATGGCGAATGGTCGCTTGGCATGTGACAGAGCCATTAGTGTCGAATCAGCCGAGGAACCTGGGGGCTTCAGTTGAGCAAGGGGCCGAACACCAGACTGGCCGACCACTTCGCCCTGACCGGATGGTCGAAGGGCGAGCTGGCCCGGTTGGTCAACCGGCGGGGTGCGGCACTGGGCGAGCAGCAGCTGTCCACCGACACCTCCCGGGTCCGGCGCTGGATCGAGCAGGGCGAGATCCCGCGCGACCCGGTGCCGAGGGTGCTGGCCGCCGTGTTCACCGAGCGGCTCGGCCGTGTCGTCACCACCGAGGACCTAGGTCTCGAACGACACCGGCCCACCAGGTCCGGCAGCAGCACGGCTACTCCGCCGACCGACCCCTGGGCACCGGATCGGACGGCCGCGGTCCTCACCGAGTTCACGGGAATGGACCTCATGCTGAACAGACGTGGACTGGTCGGCGGCTCCGCAGCCGTCGCCGCCGGCGCCGTGATCGCCGACAACCTGCACGACTGGCTGACCGGCGGCTCCGTCGCCGAAGCCGTCGGCCGCCCCGGCCCCCGCCAGGTGATCACCCAGGGCGGCCCCCGCCCGGTGATCGACGTGTACGAGGCCGGCCCGGTCGGCAACGACGAGGTGACCGCGCTCGAACGCTCGGTCGAGGTGTTCCGCGCCTGGGACGCCTCCCGCGGCGGCGGCCTGCAGCGCAAGGCCGTGGTCGGCCAACTCAACGAGGTCGGCGGGCTCCTCACCCACGGCCACCCGCCCGCCCTGGAACGCAGACTGTGGACGGTCGCCGCCAACCTCGCGGTGCTGGCCGGCTGGATGTCCCACGACGTCGGCCTGGAACCCACCGCCCAGCGCTACTTCGTGATCGCCGCGCAGGCCGCCCGCGAGGCCGACGACCGTCCCCGGGCCGGCGAGGCGATCTCCCGCGCGGCCCGCCAGATGCTCCACCTCGGCCGCGCCGACGACGCCCTCGAACTGATGCAGCTCGCCCGCGCCAGCGCCGGCCCCGAACACGGCGCCCTGCCCCGCACCCAGGCCATGCTGCGCACCGTCGAAGCCTGGGCGCAGGCCTCGGTCGGCCGGGCCGAGGCCACCCGCCGGGTGCTCGGCGAGGCCGAGGAACTGTTCGTCCAGGACACCCAGGAGCCCACCCCGAGCTGGATGCAGCTGTTCAACGAGGCCGAGCTGCACGGCATGCAGGCGCTGGTCTACCGCACCCTCGCCGAGCACGACCCGGGCGCGGTGCCGCTCGCCACCCGGCACGCCCAACTCGCCATCCGGCTGCGGCAGAAGACCGGCCGGGAGCGCTCGGCCCTGCTCGACCGGATCACCCTCGCCTCGATCTACTGGATCTCCGGCGAACCCGACGAGGCGCAGGTCCAGGCCAAACTGGCGCTGGCCTCCATCAACGACACCTCCTCCAAGCGCACCTGGGACCGGCTGCGCGAGATGTACCGGCTCTCCGGCCGCTACCAGGGCCTGCCGGCCGTCGCCGAACTCCGTGAGCAGATCCACTCCTCGCTGCCCGGCCGGCCCGGACCGGTCTGACGCACCCCGCTCCCACGGCACGCCCCACCCGGCACCGTCTACCCGGGTCCGCGGGCCGTAACCGACATCACGCACGATTTCGGCCGATGTCAGATTCGTGAAATCCGGCCGGTCCGGGCCGTTGCGGAGTGGTTCGATCCGATACGGACGGGCCGGGCCTGGCGGGGGCCGACCGGTCATTTCCGTCGCCCTGTGTGCGGATCGTGGCCCCAGGCGGTAACCTTCGGTGATTCCGGCGCCCGGGCGCCTGAGCTGTGCCAACCGACCCCGGCGACGGAAATCCCGTTGCCACGACGACCGCCGCAACGGATGCTGACCTCATGTTCGAGCCAGTGATAGCGCCCAGCGCCAGCCTCCTCGGCCTCCTGCAGAGAGGCCGCGGAGACGGGCAGCTGCATGCGTTGGCCGCAGACCGCGACGAGGCGATCGCCGCCGTCGAGACCTGCGTGACCAACGACCCCCGCGCCGACTGGCAGGTCGAGAACCGCTCCTTGTACTACGCGCGGCTCTACATGGAGCTGGAGGCCCCCCTCACCGGCCTCGAGCTCCACCTCCACTCGATCGAGGACGCCACCGACCCCGACGAGGCCCGCACCGGCCTCGCCCTCTCCGTGCTCGGCCACCTCGCCGGGTACGGCCGCCGGGACGCCCTCGACCTGCTGCGCGGCTACACCGCCACCGGAACCAACTGGGCCTGGGCCCTCGACGAGCTCGCCCTGCGCGACGGCGACGACGCCCTGCTCGCGCTCGCCCCCGCCGTGCTCGGCCGCTTCCCGGCCACCGCCGAGGGCGACGCCGAGCTGCGCGCCGCGATCCGCTCCGCGTACGAGCCGAAGCCCTGGCGGCTGTGGGCCGCCCACCACCCCAGAGTGGCCGCCGCGAGTGAGCAGTCACCCTTCGACCTGTGGCAGCGGCAGATGAACCGCCCCGGCGTCACCCCCGGCTGGTCCACGGCCGACGTGCTCGCCTGGGCCGACCAGGGCGAGAGCCCGGAACCGGCCGCCATCGCCCGGCGGGCCGCCGCGGCCGCCCGCTGTCTGACCGCCGTGGTCCGCCCCGAGGACGGACCGCTGCTGCACCGGGCCGCCGCCGAAGGACCGGTCGGCGCCCGCTCGGCCGCCCTGCGCCACCTCGTCGAGCAACGCGACCCGGCCGCCGCCGGACTGATCGAGACGGCCGCCACCGACGTCGACCACCGGGTCGTCGACGCCGCACTGGAACTGCTCGGCCGGATGCGCGGTCCGGAGGCCCTCGCGCACGCCCGCCGCTGGGCCGACCCCGCCACCGGCGGCGCCGACAGCGCCCTCGGCGAGGCCGCGGTCCGCCTGCTCGCCGACGCCGGCGACCCCTGCGACTCCCCGCTGGTGGTCGCCGCCCTGCACCACTGGATCTCGCTGCGCGGCGTCGAGGGCGCCGGACTCGCCAGCCTGGTCGACGGCGCGGGCCGGCTGCGCGCCCACACCGCCGTCTCCGCCCTGCGGCACGTCTACGGCGAGACGGTCTCCTCCGAGCTGCGGGGCCGAGCGGCCCACGCGCTGGCCGCCACCGACCCGTACTTCGGGCAGGGCCCCGCCGTCGAATGCCTGTGGGACTGCGAGGAGTCCACCCGCGAGCTCGCCGCCACCCACGTCACCACCACGGGCGACGCCCGGGTGCTGGAGCGACTGCGCCGACTCGCCGCCGACCCGGCCGAGGAGGCCGAGGTGCATGCCGCCGTACGCGGCCGCCTGACGGCCCGTGAACGGTAGGGTTCCGCTCATGCAGCGATCCCGTGTGCTCCGTCGTGCCCTCCCGCCGGTCCTCGCCGTAGGGCTCGCCCTCGGGGCGGCCGGCACCGCCGCCGCGCACGTCGAGGTGGAGTCGACCACCGCGCAGGCGCTGGCGGTGGACGCCCAGGTGAGCTTCTCCGCCGAGGGGGAGTCCTCGTCCGCGGGGATCACCGACGTCAAGGTCGCGCTGCCCGCGGGCATCGCGCCCTCCGACGTCACCCTGGTCAAGGCGCCCACCGGCTGGACGCTCGCGGTCACCGCGGACGGCTACGCGGTGGCCGGCCCGGCCCTCGCGCCCGGGGCGAGCGCCGACTACAGCGTCAAGGTCCGCCAGCTGCCGAACGCGCAGAGCGTCGCGTTCAAGACCCTGGTCGACTACTCGGACGGGCACACCGACCGGTGGATCGAACTCCCGCAGGGCGACACCAAGCCCGAGCACCCGGCCCCGGTGCTGGCCCTCCGCCCCGCGGCGGCCGGCGCCACCCCGCTGGCCCCGGCGTCCGCCTCGCCCGCGGCCTCCGCCTCGCCGTCGGCGTCCGCGTCCGGGTCGGCCTCCGCCTCGGCCGCGCCGTCCGTCACCGCCCCGTCCAACCCGCCGTCACCGTCCCCCGCCGCCAAGGCGGATGACGGCAACGGCGGCAACACCACCGCGATCGTGCTCGGCGCCCTGGCCGGCGTCGCCGTCCTCGCCGCGCTGATCGTGCTGGCCGTACGCCGCTCCCGCCGCCCCGCGCGGTAGCCGCCGCAGGCGGACGGCGGCCGGGGACGGCCGCCGTCGGCGGGCCGTGCCAGGATGCGGGCCCGTGAGCGTGATTGGCAGCTACTTCCGGCTCAAGGCCGCCGACCTCGACCGCGCCCTCCGGGAACCCGGTTGGGCCCGGGAGTTCATGCGCGAGCAGGCCGTCGACGAGCCGCGCCGTTCGCCGTCCGAGCGACGCTTCCACGACACCGAGAAGTCCTGGGCCGCCCTCGCCCACCTGCTCGCCCTGCGCGGTCTCCCGTCCGAGATCGTGCACGGCGACCGCCCGCTGCCCGGGGACGAGGACTGGGGCTACGGCCCGCCCCGGACTCTGACTTCCGATCAGGTCGCCGCCGCAGCCGGGCAGTTGGCCGACGTCCGGTTCGCCGACCTGGCCGCCGACGTCACCCCCGCCGACCTGGCCGCCGCCGAGGTCTACCCGACCGGCCTGTGGTCCGACCCGTACGCCCTCGACTACGTCGGCGCCCACTACGGCGAACTGCTGGCGTACCTCACCCGCACCGCGCGGTACCGGCACGGGCTGCTGGTCTGGTACTCGTAGCCCCAAGGCCCCGCGCCGTGGAGGCGGACCAGGTTGACGGTGCGTCAGGCGGCGCAGAACTCGTTGCCCTCGGGGTCGCGCATCACCCACCAGTGGCCGACCGGGCCCTGGTCGTGTTCCTGGACGCGGGTGGCGCCGAGGGATTCGAGGCGGGCGACCAGGGCGTCGAGGCCCTCCTCGCCGGAGTGCACGTCGATGTGGAGGCGGTTCTTGCCCGTCTTGGACTCGGGGACGTCCTGGAAGAGGATCCGGCGGCCCTTGCCGATGTCGCTCGCCGGGTCGAACGGGTCGTCGGGGTGGCGGACGGCGGAGTAGCCGCGGAACAGCTTGCGGCCGCCGTGCTCGGTGACCGACTCGGCGGGCAGGCGGCCGGCGGCGAGCAGGGAGTCGATCAGGGCGGTGGGGTCCTCGACCCGGTAGCCGAGGGCGGCGGCCCAGAACTCGGCGATGGCCGGGGCGTTCGCGCTGTCGATGACCAGCTTCCAAGCGAGTGTCATGGCAACCGATCCAATCGGACCGCGGATCGGCTGACAATCATCCCGGCGGCCGGTGTGTCGCAGCCCGCCTTGCCTCCAGCCACGACGAAGGGGACGGGCCCCGGCCGCTGCCGGTACCCGTCCCCTTCGCCGAGGCGTTCGCGTCGCGCTAGTGCACCGCGCCCGCGTCCGGGGCGAGGACGCCCGCGGTGACCAGGCCGATGATGGTCAGGCCGAGCAGGACGCGGTAGATCACGAACGGCATGAAGCTGTTGTGCGAGATGTACTTCAGGAACCAGGCGATCGCGGCGTAGCCGACCACGAAGGCGATCAGGGTGGCCAGGATGGTCGGGCCCCAGGCGGGGGCCGGGCCCTCGCCGATCTTGAGGAGCTCCAGGCCGCCGGAGGCCAGGACGGCCGGGATGGCGAGCAGGAAGGAGTACCGGGCGGCGGCCTCGCGGCTGTAGCCGAGGAACAGGCCGGCGCTGATGGTGCCGCCCGAGCGGGAGACGCCGGGGATCAGTGCCAGCGACTGCGCGGCGCCGTAGATCAGGGCGTGCGGGAAGGTCAGCGAGCTGATCTGGCGGGCGTTGCGGACCGCGCGCGAGCGGTCGGCGACGGCGAGGATCAGACCGAAGACGATCAGCGTGGTGCCGATCAGGCGCAGGTCGCGCAGGGTGGTCTCGATGGTGTCCTGGAACAGCTTGCCGAGGATGCCGATCGGCAGGGTGCCGACGATCACGTACCAGCCGAGCTTGGCGTTCGGGTCGCCCCGCCACTCCTTGCGGAACAGCGACAGCGTCCACGCCTTGATGATCGCGCCGATGTCGCGGCGGAAGTAGATCAGCACCGCGGACTCGGTCCCCAGCTGGGTCACCGCCGTGAACGCCGCGCCCGGGTCGTCCCAGCCCATCAGGGCGGAGAACACCCGCAGGTGCGCGCTGGAGGAGACCGGCAGGAACTCGGTGAGGCCCTGCACCAGGCCGAGGACGGCCCCGTGGATCCAGTTGATCACCGGGCACCCGCCGCGGATATGGCTCGCTGGCTGCGCATCGCGTCTTTCCTGTTCGTTCGTGGGGTGGCCCGGGGTCCTCGGGGGCGCCGACCGGTCTGCCAGATGATAAAGGGTCAAGGTGTCCCCGCGTTCGCGGCAGGTCACCCGGAGGCTCGCAGCAGGTGCGAAGGTCTTCGCGCCGTACGGGAGTTCACCCTTCGGGCGGCCCTTGAGCGGCGGCCGGGGGAGGAGCAGAATGCGGGCGGACCAGGGGGGAAGCATGATCGGAACGATTCGTCGTGCCGCGGGGGCGGGCCTGGCGGCACTGCTGCTCGCGGCCTCGGCGGCCTGTACCTCGGACGGGACCGCGCACCAGGTGGTGCTCACCGTCGACAACGCCACCGCGGACAACACCACCGCGCTCGCCGACCAACGGGTGCACCTGCGGGTGACCGGGCTGAAAGCCGACCAGCCGGTGACCCTCACCGCCGAGGCGGACGACTACGGGGGCAACCGCTGGAGGTCGACCGCCGACTTCCGTGCGGACGGTGCCGGCGACGTCGACCTCGACCGCGCGGTGCCCACCGGGGGGACGTACCACCAGGCGGACGGGATGGGCCTGTTCTGGTCGATGAAGGTCGACGGGGCCGCCGGCCTGTTCCAGCCCGGCCACGTCGGCTCGACTGACACCAGCCGGATCCGGATCACCGTGCGGGTGGCCGACCGGGCGGTCGCCGACCGGACGGTGATCCGGTCCTGGGTGGGCGACGGCGTCACCGTCCGGCAGTTGACCATGGCGGCCGACAAGATGATCGGCCGGCTCTACCTGCCGCCCGCCGGGTCCGCGCCGAAGGCCCCGGTGCTCCTGCTGGGCGGCTCCGAGGGCGGGATCGGCCTCGGGCCCACGGCCGAGCTGCTCGCCGCGCACGGCCACCCGGCGCTCGCGCTCGCCTACTTCGGCCTGTCCGGCCTGCCCCCGACGCTGCAGGACGTCCCGGTCGAGTACGCGGCCGCTGCGGCCGGCCTGCTCGCCGCCCTGCCGGGCACCGACCCGTCCAAGCTCGCCGTGATCGGCTACTCGCGAGGCAGCGAACTCGCCCTGCTGACCGCCCAGAACCGGCCGGACCTGGTACACCGCGTGGTGGTGTACGCGCCGTCCGCGCAGGTCAACCCCGGGCTGGGGGGCGGGGTCGCGTGGACCCTGGGCGGTGCGCCGGTGCCCGCCGGACCCATCCCGACCGACCGGATCGGCGGCCCGCTGCTGGCTCTCGCCGGGGCGGACGACCAACTGTGGCCCTCCGAGCGATGGGCCAGGCAGCTCGGCGCGCCCAGCCCCGCCGCACCCCTCCGGCAGGTCGTCGTCTACCCGGCCGCCGGCCACTCGGTGGGCACCTACCCATACCTGCCCTCGCCCACCACGGTGACCACCATCCAGCGCCAGGTCCTTGCCCTCGGCGGTACCGACGCGGGCAACGAGGCCGCCCAGGTGGACGGCTGGGCCAAGGTCCTGGCGCTGCTGGACTCCTGACGGGCCGACGGCAGGCGGCCGGGGCGGGTGCTTCGGATGGTGCCGGGCGGTCGGCGCCGGGGCACGCTCCTCGAACGCGTCTCGTCAGTTGCCCCGGCCCCGGCCCCGGCCGCCATGGCGCTGGCGAGGCGCCCGCCGGTCCGAAGCGGTCCGACGAGACACGCCCTTGCTAGGCCCGCTCGGCGCGGGTCAGGCGGTACACCACGTCGCCGTGCTCGGTGCCGGGGATCGGGTCCGGCCAGTCGGCGAAGAAGGTGTCGACGTGGCGCAGCCCGGCGCGTTCCAGCACCCGGCGGGAGGAGGTGTTCACCGCCATGGTGGTGGCGACCACCTGCTCGGCGGCCAGCTCGTCGAAGGCGGCGGCGACCAGCGCGCGGGCGCCCTCGGTGGCGTAGCCGTGGCCCCAGGCGGCGGGCAGCAGCCGGTAGCCGAGTTCCAGCCCACCGTTCGGGCCGGTGTCCAGGCCGAGCGAGTGCGCCGGGCGCAGGGCCAGCCAGCCGAGGAACCGCCCGTCGTGCTCGGCCGCCCAACAACCCAGCCCGGCCGGCAGCTCCCCGTACTCGCGCAGGACGGCGGGCAGGACCTGCGCGGCGACCTGGTCCGCGGGCATGGGACGGCCGTCCTCCAGGTACCGCATCACCGCCGGATCGCCGCACAGCGCGGTGACGGCGGGCAGGTCGGCGGGGGTGAAGCGGCGCAGAACCAGGCGCTCGGTGCACAGCCGGAGGCCGGGGGAGAAGTCGTCCATGGATCGAGCAGAACACCCCGCGCACGCGTCCGGCAAACGGTTTCCGCATGCGCGTGGCAAGCGGTTTCCGCAGCCATCGGGCAAGCGGTTTTCCGTACCTGTGCGGCAAGCGGTTTCCGCACGCACCCGGCAGACGGTCTCCGCACCCGTCCGGGCGGCTCCGGGGCCGGCTGCGGCCGCCCGTACGGCGGTTGACACTCCGCCAGCGGTTGCCGATCATCCGTCGCCGCCATCGACTGGCAGCAGCCGCCGCGATACACCCTCACCACCGGAGCGCCGCCGTGCAGCCAGTCGCCCTCTCCCCGCAGGCCCGTCAGGACGCGCTCGACGCGCTCGGCTCCGGGCGGGAGCTGGACGTGCTGGTGGTCGGCGGCGGCGTGGTCGGCGCGGGTTGCGCGCTGGACGCGGTGACCCGCGGCCTGACGGTGGGTCTGGTGGAGAGCCGGGACTGGGCGAGCGGCACCTCCAGCCGCTCCAGCAAGCTGATCCACGGCGGCCTGCGCTACCTGGAGATGCTGGACTTCCGGCTGGTCCGGGAGGCCCTGCAGGAACGCGGCCTGCTGATCCAACGGCTCGCTCCGCACCTGGTCCGCCCCGTCCCGTTCCTCTACCCGCTGACCCGCCGCTTCGTCGAGCGCCCGTACGTGGGCGCGGGCGTGCTGCTGTACGACACCATGGGCCTCACCTCCGGCACCTCCCGCGGCCTGCCGCTCCACCGCCACCTGACCCGCCGTCAGGCTCTGCACGAGGTTCCGGCGCTGCGCCGGGACGCGCTGGTCGGCGCGGTGAAGTACTACGACGCGCAGGTGGACGACGCCCGGCACACCCTCACCGTGGTGCGCACCGCTGCCGCGTACGGGGCGCAGGTCGCCAACCGGGCCAAGGTCGCCGGGTTCCTGCGGCAGGGCGAGCGGGTCACCGGGGCGCTGGTGGTGGACCTGGAGAGCGGCCGCGAGTACCGGGTGCACGCCAAGCAGGTGATCAACGCCACCGGGGTGTGGACCGACGACACCCAGGCGCTGGCCGGCACCCGCGGCCAGTTCCACGTCCGGGCGTCCAAGGGCGTGCACATCCTGGTGCCGCGGGACCGGGTGAACGCCCGCTCCGGGCTGATCCTGCGCACCGAGAAGTCGGTGCTGTTCGTCATCCCGTGGGGCCGGCACTGGCTGATCGGCACCACCGACACCGCCTGGGACCTGGACAAGAACCACCCGGCGGTCAGCTCCCGCGACATCGACTACCTGCTCGACCACGTCAACGCGGTGCTCGCCACCCCCCTCTCCCGGGACGACGTCGAGGGCGTCTACGCCGGCCTGCGCCCGCTGCTCGCCGGGGACGCCGCCGACACCAGCAAGCTCTCCCGGGAGCACCTCGTCGGCCACCCCGTCCCCGGCCTGGTGGTGATCGCCGGCGGCAAGTACACCACCTACCGGGTGATGGCCAAGGACGCGGTCGACGAGGCGGTCCGGGTCCGCGACGGCCACCGCCCCGGACCGTCCGTCACCCACGACATCCCGCTGCTCGGCGCCGAGGGCTACCGGGCGCTGTGGAACCGCCGCGAGTCGCTGGCCGCCGAGTCCGGACTGCACGTCGCCCGGATCGAGCACTTCCTGCAGCGCTACGGCTCGCTGATCGGCGAGGTGCTCGACCTGGTCGCCGCCGACCCCGCGCTCGCCGAACCGCTGCCCGGCTCCGACGACTACCTGCTCGCCGAAGCCGTCTACGCCGTCACCCACGAGGGCGCCCGCCACCTCGACGACGTGCTCACCCGGCGCACCCGCGCCTCCATCGAGTCCTGGGACCGCGGCCTCGCCGCCGCCGACCCCGTCGCCCGCCTGATGGCCACCCCGCTCGGCTGGGACGACGAGCAGATCGCCCACGAGATCGAGCACTACCGCAAGCGCGTCGAAGCCGAACTCGAGGCCCAACGCCAGCCCGACGACGCCACCGCCGACGCCGCAAGGCTCGGCGCCCCGGACATCGTCCCCCTGCACTGACCCCCACCGGTGCCGGGAACACATCCGGGTCGGGAACACATCCGGGTCGGGAACACATCCGTCGAGCATTCTGTTGGTCTGTGCGGTACATCCTGATGTACCGTTCCGGTCGTCCGCTCGACCCTCGGGAAGCTCTCATGATCGCTCTGCTGCTGGCGCTAGGCAGCTCGCTCGCGTACGGCTGCGCCGACTTCCTCGGCGGTCTAGGCTCCCGTCGGGCCCACGTGCTGCGTACGGTGCTGGTCGCCGCGCCGGCCAGCCTCGCGGTGGAGCTCGCCGTCTGGCCGTTGCTCGGCGCCTCGTTCGGTGCGGGGGCGGTCGGCTGGGGTGCGGCTTCCGGGCTGGCCTCGGCGGGGGCGTTCGCGCTGCTGTACCGGACGCTGGCGATCGGGCCGATGAACGTGCTCTCCCCGGTGACCGCCCTGGTCTCCGCCGTGCTGCCGGTCACCGTCGGGCTGCTGCAGGGCGAACACCTGGGCGCCGCCGGTCTGTTGGGCCTGCCGCTGGCGCTGCTCGCGGTGGTGCTGGTGAGCGCGGGCGGCGCCGGCGACGGCCGGGCCCGGGTCACCCGTACCGCGCTGCTGCTGGCATTCGGTGCGGGCGCCGCCATCGCCGTGCAACTGGTCTGCCTGCACCAGGCCCCGACGGGCAGCGGCATCGCCCCGCTGATCGTCGGACGGACCGTCACCTCCGCGGTCACCGTCGTCGCCGCCGTGCTGCTGCGCCGTCGCCTCGGACCCGAGCGCCCCGCGTACGCGTTGTCCGTCGCGGCCGGGGTGCTGGACTCCGCCGCCAGCGTGCTCTTCCTGCTCGCCGCACACAGCGGCGACCTCACCGTGGTCGCCGTGATCACCGCGCTCTACCCGGCCGGCACCGTGCTGCTGGCCCGCGCCGTCCTGGCCGAACGGATCCACCGCGGCCAACTCGCCGGCCTCGGCGCCGCCGCCGTCGCGGTCAGCCTGCTCGCCCTGGCCTGACCCCACCCGTCCGGCCTCCCGCACCCGTCCGGCCTCCTCCACCTGCCGACCCGACCCCGCCCCCGCCGCGCCCTGCCGACCCCGCCCGGCCGAGCCCGCACTGAACGGAGCCCCGCCCGCCATGCCCCTCCTCCGCCTCGACGCCGCCGTCGCCGACGCCTTCCCGAACACCCTGATCGCCCTGGTCGTCGCCGAAGGCATCCGTGGCACCGAACCCTGGCCGCGGACCGCCGCCGCGCTCGACCTGTTGGAGCGTCAGCTCGCCGAGGGCTCGTGGCGGCCCGCCGACGAGAGCGACCCGCGGATCGACGCGTGGCACGCCGCCTACCGAGGCTTCGGCACCAACCCCCGCCGGATCCGCCCGAGTGTGGACGCGCTCGGCCGCCGCCTCGCCAAGCAGGGCGCGCTGCCCCGGATCAACCCCGCCGTGGACTCGTACAACGCGGTCTCCGTCCGCCACGGGCTGCCCGCCGGCGCTTTCGACCTCGACGCCGTCGAGGGGGACGTGGTGATCCGGTACGCCGACGGGAGCGAGGAGTTCACCCCGCTCGGGGAGCCGGACGCCGTCGAGCGGCCCAAGCCCGGCGAGGTCGTCTACGCCGACGCGGACGGCGTCCTGACCCGGCACTGGAACCATCGCGACGCCCACCGCACCCGGGTCACCGAGCACTCCACCCGGGTGGTCTTCGTGCTGGAGACCCTGCACGCCACCCGCGACGGCCACCACCTCGACGCGGCGGCCGAGGAACTCCGCGCCCTGCTCGCCCCGCACTGCGCGCGGGTGACGGTGCGCCACCTCGGGGCGGGGGAGCGGGAGGCCGTGCTCTGACTACAGGTCAGCCACGGTCCACGCGTTCCGCCTGCCACCCGCGAAGCCGCTCCTCGACGGCCTCGGCGACGCACTCGCGGACCGCGGCGTTACCGAGACGGCGGCGCGTGCAGCCCTCGAACTCGGGGCGGTCCAGCTTCACCGACACCACCGCGGTGAGGCCCGCCCGCTCGGCAACGGCCGAGTCCGAGACGGTGGCCAGCCCGGTGGCCAACCCGTCCCGGAAGCCCTCCAGGTGTGAACCCTCGTCCGTGGGGCGGCCGTTGACGAAGGTTCGGATCCGCTCCTCCGGTGCCCCGGACCAGCCGAACGCGACCTCCAGGCGGCCCGCCATCCGGGAGTCCTCCCGCTCGACGGCGACGATCTCTGCGGAGCGGCCACCCAGCTGGGCGACGAAGTCCCGTACCCCGCCCGGGAAGTGCAGCCGCTCGTTGCGCGCCTCGGCCGAGCGGCGGTCGGTCAGGGTGAGGTCCAGGCCGGGGTAGAGGAAGGCCAGTTCGCGCAGGCGCTCCACCAGCCTCGGGTACGAGACCTCCACCGTTTCGAAGACGGCGGCGTCCGGCCAGCAGGTGAGGCTCGTGCCGGAGCCGTCCGCGGCCCCCTCGTCGGTGTGCGGGCCGACCGGGACGCCGCGCACGTACTCCCGCCGCCGGCAGCGGCCGTCCCGCCGCTCCACTGCGATCAGGCGGCTGGAGAGCGCGTTCACGACGGCCAGGCCCACTCCGTGGAGAGCGGCGAGCCTGGTGCGGTGCTCGGCCCTCGAGCCGCCCTGCAGCACGGTCAACTCGACTTCCAGGTCCGTCCCTTCATCGGCGTCCCCGTCGTGGTCGACCTGGAAGCCGCCGTCCGGCAGCAGCGTCACCTCGACCGCCCGGGCCCGCCCGTCGAGCACCGCGTCGACCGCCCGCTCGACCACCTCGACCACCAGGTTGTGCAGGCCCCGTTCGGTGGTCGATCCGATGTACATCCCCGGGCGCTTCCGCACCGCGTCCAGGCCCTCCAGCACCACGATCCGACTGGCGTCGTACTCGCTCACGCGTGTCCCCTCCACAGGAGTCCGGCTGAGCTCCCCGCCCTAGGCGAAATCGAGGAAAACGCCAGGTCAGAGGTGGTGTAGCGAAGCCCTGGGCGCGCTCTGGCGGGCCACTTCGGAGGGGGTCCGCCGCCGCGGTCCCGGGCCCGCCCCGGGCAGCCGCCACGCCCCCGTCGGGGCCGCGCAAGCGCCGTCTCCGGGGCTGCGCGGAGCAACTTTCTCCACGAATTTCCCGACGAACTCCGCCACGAATTCCCGGCGCTGGGCGACCGTCAGGTGAAGGCCTCGACACGGACGCCCGCCGAGGCGAGTGCCCCGCGTACGCGCCAGGCGAGTTGGGCGGCGCCGGGGGTGTCGCCGTGGACACAGAGCGAGCGGGCCTGGACGGTGATGCGCTCGCCGCCGATCGCGGTCACGGTGGCGTCGCGGGCGATGCCGACCGCGCGGGCGATCACCGCCTCGGGGTCGTGCAGGACGGCGTCCGGCTCGCGGCGGGGGACCAGGGTGCCGGTCCAGGTGTAGGCGCGGTCGGCGAACGCCTCGGTGACGACGGGCAGTCCGACGCCCTCGGCGACCGCGAGGAGCCGGGAGCCGGGCAGGCCGAGCAGCGGGAGCGGGCCGTCGCAGACCGCGCCGGCCCGCAGCACCCCGGAGACCACCGCCTCGGCCTGCTCGTTGTCGGTCACCACACGGTTGTAGAGCGCGCCGTGCGGCTTGACGTAGGAGACCCGGGACCCGGCGGCGCGGGCGAAGACCTGGAGCGCGCCGATCTGGTAGGCGATCTCGTCGGCGAGTTCCTCCGGCGGGACGTCCATGGCGCGGCGGCCGAACCCGGCGAGGTCGCGGTAGGAGACCTGGGCGCCGATCCGCACGCCGCGCTCGGCGGCCAGCGAGCACACCCGACGCATGGTGGACGGGTCGCCGGCGTGGAAGCCGCAGGCGACGTTGGCGCTGGTGACCACGGACAGCAGTGCCTCGTCGTCGGTCAGGCTCCAGCGTCCGAAGCCCTCGCCGAGGTCCGCATTGAGATCGATCACCGCTTCGGCCACGCCTGGTCCGCCTTCCGACTCGCCCGGCTTGCCTGGGCGCCGCTCCTGGGGGTGATCGTAGGGCCTGATCGTTTCGGCGGGTGCGGCGCGGGGCGGCCCGCTGCCAGGTTTTACCCGGCCGGTCGCGGCCGCTGCCACCCGCTCGGCGCAGTCGCCTGCGGGGGAGCGGCGGGGGGCGGGAATTGACGGCGGTTCAGTGCGTGACGGGTGGTCAGACCCGCGGCCAGGGGCGGCCCTGGAGGTGTTCGATGTCGCGGTTGAAGCGCTCCAGCACCTCGGCGAAGGAGGCGAGTTCGGCGGGCGTCCAGTCCGCGACCACCCTGGCCAGGCCCTCGATGGACCACTCCCGGTCCTGGTGCAGCCGGCGCAGGCCCTCCTCGGTGATCTGCAGCTTGCGGGCCAGCCCGCCGTCCGGGTCGGGGATCCGGTCGACCAGTCCGGCGCGCAGCATCGCGGCGGTCTGCCGGTTGACGGTGGAGGTGTCCAGGCCGAACGCCTCGGCGAGTTGGCCGATGGTCAGCGGGCCCTCGGTCTCGATCCGGCTGAGCAGGGTGTAGGCGCTGCGCTCCAGGCTGTCCGGGGCGGCGGTACGGGCGGTGGCGAGCACCTGGTGGCGGTTGAGCAGCATCATCTCCCGCTCGATCAGGGCCAGTTCCTTGTCGGGGCGCATACTCCTCCGTCCGGTGCGTGGATTTTCGGCAGCATATCCCGCGAGGGGTCGATATGTATGGTACACATTATGTGCATCATGCATATCTAGAGAATGGGAAGACCCCATGAGTCAGGCACGCACCGGCCCCGTCGTCGGAGTGCTCGCCGGGGCGGGAATCGTGGTCTCGCTGATGCAGACCCTGGTGGTCCCGCTGATCCCCGACCTGCCGAACCTGCTGCACACCGACGCCGCCAACGCCTCCTGGGCGATCACTGCGACGCTCCTGGCCGGCGCGGTCGCCACCCCGGTGCTCGGCCGGCTCGGCGACATGTACGGCAAGCGCCGGGTGCTGCTGATCAGCCTCGCCCTGCTCGTCGTGGGCTCGCTGGTCTGCGGCTTCAGCAACTCGCTCGCCCCGATGGTGATCGGCCGCGCGCTGCAGGGCGTCGGCGCCGGCGTCATCCCGCTCGGCATCAGCATCATGCGCGACGAACTGCCGCCACAGAAGCTCGGCTCCTCGATGGCGCTAATGAGCTCCTCGCTCGGCATCGGCGGCGCCTTCGGCCTGCCGCTGTCCGCCGTGATCGCCCAACACGCCAGCTGGCACGCGCTGTTCTGGATCTCCGCCGCACTCGGCCTGGTGGTCGCCGCCGCCGTGGTGCTGCTGGTCCCGGAGTCCCCGGTCCGCTCCGGCGGCCGCTTCGACCTGGTCGGCACCGTCGCGCTCACCATCGGCCTGGTCGCGCTGCTGCTCGCCGTCTCCAAGGGCGGCGACTGGGGCTGGGCGTCCGGCTCCACCCTCGGCATGTTCGCCGCGGCCGCCGTGGTGCTGCCGGTCTGGGGCTGGTGGGAGCTGCGCACCGAGCAGCCGTTGGTCGACCTGCGCACCACCGCCCGCCGCCAGGTGCTGATGACCAACCTGGCCTCCGTGGTGATCGGCTTCGCGATGTACGCGATGAGCCTGGTCTCCCCGCAGCTGCTGCAAATGCCGACCGCCACCGGCTACGGCCTCGGCCAGTCGATGGTCGCCGCCGGCCTCTGGATGGCCCCCGCCGGCCTGGTGATGATGCTGCTGTCGCCGTTCTCCGCCAAGCTCTCCGCGGCCCGTGGCCCCAAGGTCTCGCTGCTGGTCGGCGCCGTGGTGATCACCGCCGGCTACCTCTCGGCGCTCGCCCTGATGGGCCACGCCTGGGGCGTGCTGGTCTTCTCCTGCGTGATCAGCGGCGGCATCGCCTTCGCCTACGCCGCCATGCCCGCCCTGATCATGGGCGCGGTGCCGGCCTCCGAGACCGCCGCCGCCAACGGCCTGAACGCGCTGATGCGTTCCATCGGCACCTCCAGCTCCTCCGCGGTCATCGGCGTCGTGCTGGCCCACATGACCACCAGGTTCGGCACCCACACGCTGCCGTCGGAAACCGGTTTCCGCACCGCCTTCCTGATCGGCGCCGGCGCGGCCGTGGCCGCCGCCCTGGTCACTCTCGCCATCCCCGGCATCCGCCGCGCCGTCGTCCCCGGCCAGGCCGCCCCCGCGGACGGCACCCCGGACGCGGTCGCCGCCGCCAAGTAGCCGCCGGTGCGCTGACGAGTCGTCCGTTCCCTCGGCAGGCGCGGGCGGCTCGGTCCGCTGCGCACCATGGCTGGTGCGCCGGTCACGGCAGTAGGGTGCGCGGATGGCGACCCGTGAGCGTGAGATCACCGCACCCGTCGAGCTGTGCCGACCGGACGGGCGGCTCGACCCGGCGGCGGTCGGCTGGTCGCGCACCCCACTGCACCGCGGCAACCTGCGCGGTTGGGGACGCACCAAGCGGTGGGAGTACTGGTGCGTCACCACGCCCACCCACCTGATCGCGCTCACCGTCAGCGACCTGGACTTCCTCACCCTGGACACCGTCTACTTCCTGGCCTGGGACGAGCGCGGCGTCCACGAGGACCACGAACGCACCGCCCTCGCCCCGGGGCTGCCGTTCGGCGCCACCGCCCTGCCGGAGGGCATCGCCGGCTCCGGGGGCCCGTACGGCGGTGACCTCGTCGTGGGGCCGGAGCGTCCGAGCCGCCGTCGGGTGCGGGTGTCGATCCGTCAGGAACCCGGCGGCACACGGCTGCGGGCCCGTGCGCTGACCGCCGACCGGCGTCCGCTGGAGGTCGACCTGCTGGTCGCGCTCCCCGCCGGCCACGAGACGCTGAGCGTGGTCGTGCCCTGGGACGAGCGCCGCTTCCAGTACACCTCCAAGCACACCGCGCGCCCCGCCACCGGCACCGTCCGCCTCGGCGACCGCAGGTACGCCTTCGACGCCGACGCGTGGGGCGTCCTCGACCACGGCCGCGGCCGCTGGCCCCGCGCGGTCTCCTGGAACTGGGGCGCCGCCTCCGGCCGCACCGACGGCCGCACGGTCGGCCTCCAGTTCGGCGGCCGGTGGACCGTCGGCACCGGGGCCACCGAGAACGCCCTCTGCGTCGACGGCCGCCTCAGCAAGCTCGGCACCGAACTCACCTGGCAGTACGACCTGGCCGCCCCTCTCTCCCCCTGGCGGATCCGCACCCCCGACTCCGACCAGGTCGACCTCACCTTCACCCCCTTCCACCACCGCCACACCCGCACCGAAGCCGGCCTGATCGCCAACCGCACCGACCAGTGCTTCGGCCACTACCGCGGCACCATCCGCCCCGACGACGGCGCGACCGTCGCCGTCGACGGCCTGCTGGGGTGGGCGGAGGACGTCCGGATGCAGTGGTAGCCGCCTCCGTCGGCCGGTGCGGGGCCCGTTCGTTGGTGGACCGACCGGCCGCCGGGCTACCGTCCGTCCCGTGAACCCCGCTGCCCCGCACTCCTGTCCGCTGCACGGCCCGGGCCTGGACCCCGCCGTGCTGGTCGGCCGTCGACTGACGGGCGTGGTGGCGTCCTGGTACAGCTACGAGGGCGAGCGCGCGGCCGACCCCGTGGTGGTCTGGCTGCGCGACGACCGCGGTGGGTGCACCTTCGTCGCGACCGGCAGTGACTGGTGTCTGATCGTCAGGGACGAGCAGCCCCACCAGGACGTGGACCTGGGTGAGTGGGGCCGTCTGGACGTCCGGCCCGCACCCGTCGAGACCCCGTTCACCCCGCACCTGGGCCGACCCGTCCTGGCCGCCCGGGCGGAACACGACCCGTGGACCGGCCGCATCGCTCTCGAACTCACCTTCGCCACCGGCACCGTCCGATGCGACGCCTGGGAGGGCGACCTGCGCCTGACCGCCGTCGACGTGGCGTGACCGGCTTCCCGGGACGGTCCGGCCCCGTGCCCCGGTGGTCAGGAGGAGGGGACGACCCGGGCGAAGTCGTGGTGGGCGGTGAGGGCCTGCTGCCATTCGAGGCGGCGGATCAGGCGGTGGACCACCAGGAGCGGGATGACACCCAGGACGCCGAACGACATGTCGATGAATTGCCAGAAGAGCGGGATGCCGCGGAGCGGTCCGCAGACCAGGGCGAGCGGGATGACCGCGCCGCAGGCGATCATCGCCCAGCGGATCACCCAGACGTTGCGGACCGGGTCCTTGAGCGGGCCCCAGAACGCGAGCGCGATCACCAGGTGGGCGAAGGCCAGCCAGTCGGTGCCGTAGGCGAGGAAGGGGTGGCGGCCGTAGCCGTCGGCGACGCCGGCCTGGACCCGGTCGACCCAGGAGCCGAGGGCGGGGAGCGCCTCGGCCAGGCCGAGGTGGTGGGTGAGGGAGCGGAGCAGGCCGGTCTCGGTCCGGAGCGGGAAGGCGGTCAGTCCGGCCAGTACCAGGCAGGCGATGAAGAGCCAGAGCCAGCGGCGGATGCGGCGGCGGGTCAGGGCGGTCTCGGTGACGGGCGCGGTGGCGGCGGCGTCCGTGGGACCGGTCAGGACGGCGGCAGTGCGGGACAAGGTGGAACTCCCCCCTCGATGCCGGTGCCGGAATGGCACTCGGTGTCACGCAAGGACTCTAGACCTGAATTTGAACACGTTCAATAGCGCTGGACAGCTCCCCCGAAAGGGGGCGTTTCGGACCTGTCCGCGGAAACCTCTAATCTTGTCCACCGTGACCGCCATCGCAGACCAGCCCACCCGGCCCGCCCCCGGCCCGGCCGCCGACGAGGGACTAGCCCGTCGGCTCAAGGCGCTGGCCTGCACCGCTCCGCTGCACGACCTGGACAGCCGGAAGGTCAACCTGGCCGGTGAGTACGCCTCGTACACGATGGCGGAGATCGGTCTGGCCGCGATCGACCTGGTCACGCTCAACATGGACTTCGACACGGGGGCCGACCGCGACATAGTGCTGGGCCGGCTGCTGCCCCGGATCGCCGCCCAGAACCCGCGGCGGACGGGCGCGGAGCACGAGCGGGTGGCCCGCTGGGTGCTGGAGTCGCTGATCAACGTCGGCAGCGTGGACCGCGGCTTCCGCGCCGTCTACGGCACCTTCGGGCCGGACGGCGAGTACACCCGCCGCGACTACGACTTCAAGCTGATCGAGGAGGTCCCCGGCCAGGACGGCGGGGTCTACCTGCGCACCACCGACGAGGCGGTCAACGTCCTGGTCGGCGCCCTCGACACCGACGTCACCTCGGCGCAGATCGCGGCGGAGGTCAAGCTCGAGGTGCTGATCCGCCGCGGCCGCCTCGCCGACGCCCAACTCGCCGCCGAGCAGGCCCGGTACCGCACCGTCCAGTACGCCGAGACGCTGCGCCGCGCGCTGGAGGCGACCCGCCGCAACGTCCGCGCGGTGGACTGGATGGAGACCGTCCCGGACCTGATCGACGAGGCGCTCGACCACATCGCCGACCGCTACCGGCACGAGAACGCGATCCTCACCAACATCCGCAAGGCCCGCGACGAGAGCGTGGACGCCGAGCACAAGCGGCGCGCCGCCGAACTGGTCGACATCGTCAAGGACTGCATCCGCCGGCACACGCAGCTGCAGACCAGGCTGCTGGAGGCCGGTCCGCTGTTCCGCGCCGAGCAGGACCGGCAAGCGTTTTCCGCACCCACCGCGCGCACCGGCATCGACCTCTACGGTCAACTCCTCGCCCCGGTCCTCACCCTGCCGCTCGCCGACGCGACCCGGCCCACCGACGCGTTCTTCGCCCGCGGCACCGGACTGCGCACCCCGGTGTCCGTCCGGGTCGCCGACCTGGTCGACCTGCTGCTCACGCCGCCGGTGGAGCGCGAGCACCTGGGCGCCGAACTGCCCGAGCCCGACCTGGTCGCCACCCCTGACGACAGCCGCTTCTCCGAGGCCCAGCTGGAGAGCGCCCTCGACCTGCTCGACCTGCCCGCCGACGCCCCCCGCCGGCTCTCCGGCCTGCTCGCCGACGCCCGCAAGCGGGGCGCCGACCAGGGCGAGGACGGCGAGGAACTCGCCTACCTGGTCGCCCTGCTGGCCGTCCACGCGGCCAGCCCCCCGGTCGGCACCGCCTACCGCCAGGGCGAGCAGCGCCTGCTCTTCGCGGTCGACGACGGCACCCGCCTCGACGACCCGGGCTTCGGCGGCGCCGACCTGATCGTCGGCAGCGCCCAGCTGGACGCCGCCGGCATGGCCGCCGACCGCAAGGACGCGGTGTGACCCGCCACCGCCACCGCCTCCGGCGCACCCGCCCTGATGTCACGTCAGCCCGCCACCGCCGGCGCACCTGCCCTGAGGCCACGTCAGCCCGCCACCGCCGGCGCACCTGCCCTGAGGCCCCGTCGCCCCACCGCCTTCGGCGCACCCGCCCTGACGCCCCGTCACCCCGTCGCACCGCGACGACCCCTCACCCGCCCGGCCGCCTCCGTACCCCCACGTCCGGTGTCCGAGCCGCCCGTACCTCCCGTGCCGCAGGCACCCCTCGTACCACCCGCACCGAAGGAGCCCCGTCATGACCACCAGCAGCGAGGCGTGGGCGCCGCAGGAGACCGAGTCGCCCGCCGCGTCGGCGGCGCTCAGCCCGGCGGACGTCGCCGAGGCCGCCCGGCTGGTCTCCTTCGGGCTGCAGGCGAAGCTGCTGCCGGCCCGGGACGCGGAGTACGCGGAGCTGGTCCGCCGCTACCGGGAGGACCCGTCGTTCGGGCGGCTCGCGGACGCGGTGGCCACCGGCATGGGCCTGGTGGTGCTGGAGGTGTCGCCGCGGGCCGGCATGGCCGTCGCGGCCGCCGAGGACTCGCTGTTCGCCGTCCGGATGGGCGACTACTCGCGGCGCGCCGCCTCCGAGTCCGCGGACCGCTTCCTGCACGGCCTGGCCCACCTCGCGGTGGCCGCGCTGGCCTTCCCCCGCCCGGAGGACCTCGCCGACGACGGCTACCTCGGCCGGGTCACCGTCAACGGCGTCGACGCGTTCGTCCGGCAGGCCTGCCGGCGGCTGGAGGAGCGGGCCGAGGAGCAGGGCAGCAACACCGACCCGGCCAGCGACGCGCCCGGGCTGGAGGCCGCCTGGCGGGTGTGGTCGCGCCGCTCGGCGACCGGCGCGACCAAGGACGCGCGCCGGCTGGCCGGCTCCACCACCGGCATAGTCTCCAAGGCGGTGTCCTTCCTGGTGGAGTCCGGGTTCCTGCAGAAGACCTCCGACGACGCCGGCGGCACCTACCGCACCACCGCCCGTTACCAGTTGCAGGTCCGCGACCTGGCGGGCGGCGCCGCGATGGCGGAGCTGCTGGACCTGGGCGTCGTCCCGGTCAGCGACGGCAGCGCCTCGCTGCTGCCGCCCGACGAGAGCGAGGAGCTGGTGGCCGACGCCGGCCTCCCGTTCCACGCGCTCTGACCCCCCTGTCACCCCAGCTGAGACCGCTCCAGGAGAACCGCCGCACATGTACGAGCTGAACCGGGTCCGCCTGTACTCGATCGGGCCGGCGGGCGCCCGCTACGCCGACACGGTGCTCGACCTGCGCGGGGTCGGCGAGCCGGTGGCGCAGCCGCAGCCCCAGCAGATCGGGCTGTTCGGCGAGGAGCCGGAGGGCCCGCAGCGGCGGCCCGCGCCGGCCGGCGTGCTGTTCCTGGAGAACGGCGGCGGCAAGTCGGTGCTGCTGAAGCTGATCTTCTCGGTGATGCTGCCCGGCCACCGCAACACCCTGGGCGGCGCCTCGTCCGGCGTGCTGCGCAAGTTCCTGCTCGCCGACGACTGCGGGCACGTCGCCCTGGAGTGGCAGCACACCGTCACCGGCGAGCTGATCGTGGTCGGCAAGGTCAGCGAGTGGCGCGGCCGCCAGGTCTCGTCCGACCCGCGGAAGTTCGCCGAGCTCTGGTACTCCTTCCGGCCCGGCCCCGGCCTCACCCTGGACTCGCTGCCGGTCGCCGAACGGATCAGCCTGGCCGGTGACCAGCAGGCCCGCGGCCGGCGCCGCACCATGAAGGGCTTCCGCGACTCGCTCACCGAGGCCGCCAAGGCGTACCCGTACCTCGACGTCACCTTCGAGGAGATCCACGACCGCTGGAACGAGCACCTCGGCGCTCTCGGCCTCGACCCCGAACTCTTCCGCTACCAGCGGGAGATGAACGCGGACGAGGGCGAGGCGGCGGGCCTGTTCGCGGTCCGCAACGACGCCGACTTCACCGACCTGCTGCTGCGCGCCGTCACCGACACCCGGGACACCGACGGTCTCGCCGACCTGGTGCACGGCTTCGCCGCCAAGCTCGGCCGGCGCGCCGAACTCACCGCCGAACGGGACTTCACCGCCGGCTCGGTCGACCTGCTGCAGCGGATCGTCGACGCCACCGCCGCCCGGGAGACCGTCCGCGAGGGCCACCGCGCCGCCGAACGCCGCACCCGCAAGCTCGCCTGGTCGCTCAGCGCCCGCTCCACCGTCGAACGCGACCGGGCGCACGACCTGGCCGTCGAGGTGGCCGCCGCGGCGGGCGCCGTCACCGCCGCCGAGACCGACCGCACCCGGCACTCCCTGATCGTCTCCGAGCTCAGCTACCGGCACGCCACCCTCGGGCTGGAGGCGGCGACCGCCGACGCAGCCCGGCTGCGCCGCGAACTCACCGACGCCCGCGCCCAGTTCGCCGCCTGGCAGGCCGCCGAGGCGGTGCTGCGGCACCGGGCCGCCGCCGACCGCGCGGCCCGGGTCGCCGCCGCCATCCGGGAAGCCGAACTCGACGCCGCGCCCGCGCTCGCCGCCCGCGCCCAGGCCGCCGGGGCGCTGGCCCGCGCGCTGGAGGCCGCCGCCGCGTCCGCCGAGGCCCGCGCCGACCAGGAGGAGCTGCGCGCAGGGGAGTTGCAGGAGGACGGGGCCGCCGCGCAGGCCGAGGCGACCGCCGCCGCCACCGCCGCGCAGAAGGCCCGCTCCGAGGCCGAGCACCTGCGCCAGCGGCTCGCCGAGGTCGAGCAGGAGACCGCCGCCGCGGTCGAGGCCGGCTGGATCGACGACTCCGGCGCCGAACCCGACCCGGCCCGCGCCGCGCTGCACGCCGCCGACGCCGAACGCGCCGCCACCGAGGAGCTGGAGCAGGCCCGCACCGCCGCCGAGCAGACCGCCGTCCGGGTCCGCGAGGCCGGTGCCGCCGAGGCCCGCGCCGAACTCGCCGCCGCCCGCGCCACCGACGCCCGCGCCGCCGCCGAGCGCGCGCTGGCCGCCGAACACCGCACCGCCGCGCAGCTCGCCGCCGAGGACCGGCTCGCCGAACTCCTCGCGCTGAGCCCGTACCAGGACGGCGGCGAGGAGACCGAGGGATTCCTGACGCCCCGTCAACTCGACGCCAGCGCCGAGGACCTGCGCGAGCTGCTGGACCAGTCGGTGGCGACCGCCGAGCGCACCCTGTTCGACCTGCGCACCGCCGCCGCCGACGACTCCCGGATCCTCGCCGCGCTCGGCGACGGCGGCCTGCTGCCGCCCGGTCCGGACGTCCTCGCCACCGTCGAGTACCTCGGCGAGCACGGCATCCCGGCGCTGCCCGGCTGGCGCTACCTCGCCCAGTCCGTCGACCCCGCCGACCACGACGCCATCCTCGCGGCCCGGCCCGAACTCGTCGACGGCGTCGTGGTCACCGACCCCGCCTCGCTCGACCGGGCCCGCGAGGCCCTCGCCGCGGCCGCGCTACTGCCCCGCTCCACCGTGGCGGTCGGCACCTCCGCCGCGCTGATCGCCCCCATCGAGGGCGAGCCGGGCTTCTTCCTGGTGCCGCCGAACCCGGCCATGCACAACGAGATCGCCGCGGACGACGAGCGCCGCGAGCTGCGCGCCCGCGCCACCGCCCGCGAGGAGCACATCCGCGAACTCGCCGCCCGCCTCGGCGGCGACCGCGCGCTGGCCGCCCGGCTCGCCTCCTGGCACGCGAGCAGCCCGCCCGGCACCCTCGGCGACCTCGCCGAAGCCGCCGCCGCGGCCGCCGAGCACGCCGCGGTCGCCGCCGCCGAACTCGCCACCCTGCGCGCCGACCACACCGAGGCCGAGGCCGAACACGCCGCCGCCGCCGCCCGCCACGAGGAGTGCCGGGAGACCGCCCAGCGCACCCGCCGCCGCGCCGACGCCCTGGCCGGCCTCGCCTTCCGGCTGCGCGAGCGCGCCAACTGGACCCGCCGGCAGCGCGAACTCGCCGACGACGCGGCCGAGTGCGAACGCCGCCAGGCCGTCTGCGCCGAACGAGCCCGCACCTGCGACGAGGACCGCCGCGCCGCCCAGCGCGCCGCCGACGACGCCCGCCGCACCGGCCGCACCCTGCGCGGAGAACGCGCCGAGATCGCCGCCGTCGACGCCGCCGACCTCGCGGACACCCCGGCGGACGCCCCCGCCTCCTCGCTGCCCGCGCTGCGCGAGGCCTACCGGGCCGCCGCCCAGCTGTACGAGAAGGTCGGCGTCGGCGCCGACCTGCGTGCCGAGCAGGCCCGCGCCGAAGGCGACGAATCCGCCGCCGCAGCCGAGTTGGACCGGCTCAGCAACAAGGTCAAGGCCCGCGCCGAGGAACTCCTGGTCAGCCCCGACGGCGCCGACGGCCCCGCCCGGCAGGCCGCCGCCGCCCGCGCCGAGGAACTCGTCACGCTGATCGAGGCCCGGTCCGGCGCCGCCTCCGAGGAGGTCGGCCGCCTGCGTGGTGACGCCGAGCGCTCCGCCCCCGTCAATGGCGACGCCCACACCGAACTCCCCGAGGACCTGCTCCCCGCCGACCCCGAGCACGCCCAGGCCCTGCTGCGCACCGCCACCGCGCTGCTCGCCGAGCGGCGCGAACGCGTCGACCACGCCCGCACCGAGCACGCCGAACTCCAGCGGGCGCTGGAGCAGGCGCAGGCCGCCGCCGCCGACTTCGAGGAACTCGCCGGGCAGCTGCGCGACTCGCTCCGCGACGCCGGCGAGGAGCACGACCAGGCCGCCGACGCCTACCTCGGCGGCCTGGCCGCGGCCCGCTCCGCCGTCGCCGACACCCGGCGCGCCATGCGCGGCGCCGCCACCGAACTCACCGGCGCCGAACTCGCCGTCCGGGACGCCTCCGACGCCCTGGTCCGGCACGCCAACGCGGCCCGCTACGAGGCCGTCCGCACCCCCGCCCGGCAGCAGATCCGCGAACTGCCCGCCGCCGCCCTGCCCGACCACGCCGCCGCCTGGGCCGCCGCGTTCGCCCCCCGGCTGCGCGTCCTCACCGACGAGCTGGCCCAGCTGGAGCGCAACCGCAGCTCGATCGTCGACCGGCTGCGCGGCCTGGTCGAGTCGGCCCTCGCCACGCTGCGCGCCGCCCAGCGGCTCTCCCGGCTCCCCGAGGGCCTCGGCGAGTGGTCCGGCCAGGAGTTCCTGCGGATCCGCTTCGACGACCCCGACCACGCCGTCCTGGTCGAACGCCTCGGCGAGGTCATCGACGAGGCCACCCGAGCCGCCGTCAAGAAGAACTCCGACCTGCGCCGTGACGGCATGTCACTGCTGCTGCGCGGCGTCGCCGCCGCGATCGGCCCCAAGGGCGTCTCGGTGGAGATCCTCAAGCCGGACGCGGTGCTGCGGGCGGAGCGGGTGAGCGTCGGCCAGATGTCCGACGTGTTCTCCGGCGGGCAGCTGCTCACCGCCGCCATCGCCCTCTACTGCACGATGGCCGCGCTGCGCGCCAACGACCGCGGCCAGTCCCAGCTCCGGCACGCCGGCACGCTCTTCCTCGACAACCCGATCGGCCGCGCCAACGCCACCTACCTGCTGGAGCTCCAGCGCGCCGTCGCCGACGCGCTCGGCGTCCAACTCATCTACACCACCGGCCTGTTCGACACCACCGCGCTCGCCGAGTTCCCGCTGGTCATCCGCCTGCGCAACGACGCCGACCTGCGGGCCGGCCTCAAGTACATCTCCGTCGAGGAGCACCTCCGCCCCGGCCTCCCCACCCCCCAGGACCCGGACGGCCCCACCATCCACGGCGAGATCACCGCGACCCGGATGTTCCGCAAGCCCGAAGAAGCCTGATAGGGGCGCCAGGGGAGGTTCCCCCAGCGCCCCCGAGGGCGTCTCTGACGGAGCGTCAGTTCCGGGTCGAGACGGTCACCGAGGCGACCCGCAGCGGGTGGCCCGGTTCGGTGGCCGGGCTGAGCGGACTGCCGTACGCGGTGGGCAGGTTGCCGCCCACCGCCAGGTTGAGGATCAGGAACATGCCGTGGTGCACGGCCTGGTCCCAGGCGGCGGGGTCCACCTGTGCGGAGGTGACCTCGTGGTACTCGCGGCCGTCCACCAGCCAGCGCACCGTCTCGGGGGTGACCGAGCGGTCCACCTCCACCGTGTAGGTGTGGAACGCGCCCCAGCAGTCGGCGCACGGCTGCTCGCCGGAGCCGAGGCCGTTCGGCTCCCGGCAGGGGCCGCCCGGGGTGGTGCCGCAGTGCAGGGTGCCGAAGCCGCCGTGCCCGCCGACCGACTCCAGGACATCCAGCTCGCCGACGCCCGGCCAACCGGTGTACCCGTCGCGGAGCTTGCCGCCCAGCGCCCAGAACGCCGGCCAGTAGCCGCCGGCCGCGGGCCCGGACACGGCCGGGAGCGCGAGCGAGGCCTCGATCCGCAGCACCCCGCCCGCCGGCGCCGCCAGGTCCGCACGCCGGGTCTCGATCCGCCCCGACGCCCACCGGCCGTCGGGGCCCCGCGTCGGCACGATCTCCAGCGAACCCCGGCCGTCCAGGCGGACGTTGGCGGTCGAGTCGGTCATCGTCTCGACCTCGCCGGTGCCCCACTGCGCGGCGGGGCAGCCCGGGTAGCAGGTGCCCAGGTCGTACTGCCACAGCGCGGGGTCGGGCCGGGAGCCCGCCGGGCCGTCGAACTCGTCGTGCAGCAGCGTCGTCCACCCGCTGCCGAACACCCCGTCCTCGGCCAGGAGTTGGTCGAGTCGCGGGGCGAGCACGACGGCCGCCGTGTTGGTCAGGTGCGAGTCGTCGCGGTACAGCAGGACGTGCTCCAGCACCGCCGGGCAGCTGCGGCCCGCGCCGGGGCAGAGCACCGGGTTGACGTCCAGCACCCGCACCCCGGGGAGCCGGCCGGCGGCGACCTCGTCCGCCACCGGGTCCGTCCACAGGGCGTCGGCCCGCGGGAACTCGCAGGCGGACGGCGCGTCGGGGTGGCCGGAGACGCAGGCGGGCACGTCCCGCCCGGGGATCGGCGTGTCCTTCAGGTAGACGATCGGGACGCCCAGCTCCCGCAGCGGGGTCAGGGTCTGCTGCCAGCCGCGGAGCAGCGCCTCGCGGTCGCCGGTGTACCGGTTGAGCGAGGAGACGACGATCAGCTTCGGCTTCGGGCCGTCCTTCAGCCGGGCCAGCGCGGCCGTCCGCCAGCTGTCGCACTCGTGGTAGGTGCGGCCCAACTGCGGGTTGGTGACGGTGAGTTGCGGCAGCGGGCAGCCCTGCTTGACCAGCTCCTCCAGTGCCAATCGGTGCTGGGCGGCGACCCCGAGCAGCGGGGAGAACCACTGGCCGGCGTGCGAGTCGCCGAGCAGCACGATCCGGTCCTCGCCGGCGCCGAAGCGGCACGGCGGGCTGGTGACCGCCTCCGGGGCGACCTCGCAGGCGCCGTCCGGCGGGAAGTCCTGCCGGGCCTGCACCGGGTTGGGCACCGTCGGGGCGCTCGCGGGCGGCGGAGCGAGCAGCAGGCTGCGGCCGTCGCGCGCGCCGGGCGGCAGGCCGGCCGGGTCCGGGGGAGTGGCGGGGCCGAGCGCCCGAATGGTGCCACTGCCGACCACCAGGGCCAGCAGCACCGGGAGGATGACCGCGGTGAGCCCCAACGACAGTCCGCGGCGCGGGATTTCACCGAGCACCCGGCTGCTGCGCAGCGGCTGCTCCAGCCAGTGCAGGGCGGCCAGTGCGGGCAGCGCGGCGGCGGCGGTGAGCGCGACCTTCACCGGCCAGTCGAGGGTGCCCCAACGGGCCTCGGCGAGCACCAGCACCGGCCAGTGCCACAGGTAGAGGTTGTAGGAGAGCCGTCCGATCGCCCGCGGCGCGCGCAGCGCCAACAGCCGTCCCACGGTGTGCCGTTCACCGGCCAGCAGGACGGCCGCGGTGCCGAGGGTCGGCAGCAGCGCCGCCCAACCGGGGTACGGCGTCCGGGAGTCGAAGAGCAGCACCCCGGCGAGCACCGCCGCCATGCCGCCCAGGCCGCACAACTCCCGTACCGCCCGCGGCAGGCGGCGCACCGGCAGCAGGGCGATCAGGGCACCGGCGGCGAACTGCCAGGCGCGGGTCGGGGAGGAGAGGTAGGCGCCGGCGCTCCAGTGCAGGGAGAGCCAGAAGGACGCGGCGGCGAACAGCGTGGTCAGCGCGAACAGGGTGCGTCGGCGCCAGGCCCAGCGGGCGGCGAGGGCCAGCAGCGGCGCCCAGAGCAGGTAGAACTGCTCCTCGACGGCGAGCGACCAGAAGTGCAGCAGCGCGCTCGGGTCGCGGCCGGCCGCCAGGTAGTCGGTCTGTTCGCTGATGAACCGCCAGTTGGCCAGCGACAGCGCGGAGGCGAGCACGTCGCGTTCCAGGTCGGCGCGGCGCAGCGGGGCGGTGAGCAGGGCGCCGAGGACGGCGACGACGGCGAGCAGGACGGCGGCCGAGGGCAGCAGCCGGCGGGCCCGGCGGGAGTAGAACTCGGCGAGCCGGACCCGTCCGGTGGCGAGGGACTCGCCGCGCAGCAGGCCGGTGATCAGGTAGCCGGAGATGACGAAGAAGACGTCGACGCCGACGAAGCCGCCGGCCATCCCGGGGACGGCGGCGTGGAAGCCGAGGACGGCGAGCACGGCGACGGCCCGCAGGCCCTCGACGTCGGGTCGGAACGCGGGCCTGGCGGGCGCGGGTGGCGCCGCCAGGACGGTGAGCGGGGCGGTGCTGGTGGACACGGGTTCGTGGACCTTTCAGCCCAGCCAGGGCAGCATCGGCGCCGCCCAGCCGGAGGCGAGAACGGCGATCAGGGCGAGCGTGCTGGTCACCGCGAGGGCCTCCGGCCAGCGCCGGGGCCGCATCGCCGGGCGGCTGCCCGACTCGCCGAACTCGGCTTCACGGGGCCGCAGTTCGGCGTACAGGTCGCGGATCAGCGGCAGCCCGAGGTGGAGTTGCACCGCGAGGTAGAGGCCCAGCCCCCAGGTGGTGGTCCAACCGTGCCGGGAGGTGGCGACGGCCAGGCCGAGCGCGGTCGCGGCGAGCGTGCCGGTGGTCCAGAGCAGCGAGACCTGCAGCACCCGCCGGGCCATTCCGCCGGACGAGCCCGGCTTCGCGGCGCCGGTCGGCACCCACGCGGCGCTGCGGCCGCGCAGGGTGTGCCAGAACGCGGCGCCCGCGGCGAAGCTCATCAGCACGTTGGCGCGCAGCACTTCGGAGCGCCAGCGGGTGCGGCTGACCCGGGGCAGCAGCACGTGCCACAGCCACAGCAGGGAGAGCATCGGCAGCACGTACCAGGCGCGCACCTCGCCGGGGAAGCCGAACAGCATGACCAGCGGCGGCAGCGGGGCGGTGAGCACGTTCACCGCGGCGGCCAGGTAGCCGACGATGCCCTCGTCGAAGCAGCGGCGCATCCGCCAGGTCATGGCGCGGCGGGTGGGCCGGTCGCCGATCAGGTGCAGGTTGCCCATCGCCCAGCGGTACTGCTGGTTGACGAAACTGGTGGTGGACTCCGGCGAGGTGCCCTTGGCGACCAGCACCGGCACGTACCGGGTGGTCCAGCCGCGCTGGTGCAGGGCGAGGCCGGTGTACATGTCCTCGCTGTGGTCGAGCCGGGCGAAGCCACCGGCGGCATCGATCGCGGCGCGCCGGTAGACGGCGTTGGAGCCGCAGCAGATCGCCGCGTCGCTGGCGTCCCGGGAGGGCTGCACCCAGCGGAAGAACCACTCCTGGGCGGCGCCCGCGGCGCGCTGCACCCAACCCATCGAGGCGTCGGTGTCGAAGCACTGCGGGCTCTGCACGATGCCCACCCGCGGGTCGCCGAAGTACGGCAGCAGGTGGCGGAGCAGGTCGGCGCGCGGGGCGAAGTCGGCGTCCAGGATGGCGATGTACTCGGCGCGGCTCAGGGTGAGCGCGTGGTTGAGGTTGCCCGCCTTCTTGAACTCGCCGCGGTTCGGCCGGACCACGTAGTGATATCCGAACTCGGCTGCCAGCTCGGCGACTTCGGCCCGGTCGCCGTCGTCGAGCACCCACACGTCCAGGCGGCCGGGGTGCTCCAGTCGGGCCACCGCGCGGTAGGCGTTGGCGAGGACGTCCAGCGGTTCGCCGCAGGTCGGCAGGTAGAGGTCGACGGACGGCGGTTCGGCGGGCCGCCAGGCGGCGGCCAGCAGTTCGTGGCCGGCCCGCGTGAAGCGACGACGGCGCAGCCCGTTCAGGCAGGTCAGCGCGAGCGCGACCAGGTTGACGCCGAGAACGGCGAGGAACGGCCAGAGGACGGGCGTGCGCAGCGAGAAGGTGAACATGGTGCCCGCGCTGAACAGGAAGGCGAGCGAGGAGAGCAGCGGGACCCAGCGGCGCTGTGGTCCGAAGTACCAGTAGAGCTCCTGGTCGGATGGTGGTGACGGAAGGTGATTGACAGTCATAAGGCCCCCCACGGCCAGTCATTGACACCTGTCACCGCCAGGCTACCTGATTGGTATAGACCAAATCGCCACGCAGGATGAACACTGGCGCAACGCGGATGAAGCCCGCGTGACCAGGCATGATCGCGTCAACAAGATCGCAGACCGGCCCCTGGCCCGCCCCGTGCGACCCCGCGACCAGGCATGGCGAACTCCGCGCTCGGGTTCCCGCCTTCGGCGCATGCTCGGGCTTCCGCCTTCGGCGTTCGGGTTCCTGCCTTCGGCGTTCCGTGCCTTCGGCGTTCCGTGCCTTCGGCGTTCCGTGCCTTCGGGTTCCCCGCCTTCGGGGTCCCGTGCCTTCGGGTTCCCCGCCTTCGGGGTCCCGTGCCTTCGGGTTCCCCGCCTTCGGGGTCCCGTGCTCGGGCTTCCGCCTTCGGCGTTTCGTGCCCGGGCTTCCGCCTTCGGCGTTCCGTGCTCGGGTTCCCGCCTTCGGCGTTCGGCGCCCGGGCTTCCGCCTATGGCGTTCGGGTTCCCCGCCTTCGGCGTTCCGGGCTCGGGCTTTCGCCTTCGGAGTTCCCTGCCTTTGGCGTCCCTGCTCGGGCTCCCCCCGACCGGAGTCCCGTGCCCGGGTTCCCTGCCTTCGGCGTTCCCCGCCTGCGGTCGGTGTCGCGGGTCTGTCCGGAGCGGTTAGTGGGCTGCGTCGGTGCGGGCGGCGGTGACGATGGAGTCCAGGAGGCCGGGGAAGCGGGTGGCCAGGTCGGCGGTTCGCAGCGAGTTCATCTTGGAGGTGCCGCGGCGGCACTGCCGGATCAGGCCGGCCTCGCGCAGGACCCGGAAGTGGTGGGTGAGCGTCGACTTGGTCACCGGCACCTCGAAGGCGAGGCAGTTGAGCTCGGTGCCGCCGGCATCGGCCAGTTCGGCGACGATCCGCAGCCGGCTCGGGTCGGCCAGTGCGTGCAGCACGCACTCCAGTCGGAGCTCGTCGGTGGCGGGCTCCGGCAGTCGGCCGGGGGGCTCCTCGTGGGCAGCGGTCACCGGGCCATTGTACGAAAGGTCTCGTAGTTTGACAGCCGTCGTAGTACGGCGCGTATCGTACGACTGGAAACCGCCCCTGGACCGCAGGAAGGACGGGCTGCCGTGAGCGTCCTGTTCGAGCCCATCACCCTCCGCTCGCTGACCATCCCCAACCGGGTGTGGATGAGCCCGATGTGCATGTACTCCGCGCTCCCCGAGGGCCCGGACACCGGCGCGGCCACCGACTTCCACCTCGCCCACCTGGGCTCCCGGGCCGCGGGCGGCGCCGGACTGGTGATGGTCGAGGCCACCGGCGTCCGCCCCGACGGTCGGATCTCCCCGTGGGACCTCGGGCTGTGGAACGACCGCCAGCAGGAGCAGCTGGCCCGGGTCGCCGCGCTGATCAGCGCGCACGGCTCCGTCCCCGCGATCCAGCTCGCCCACGCCGGGCGCAAGGCCGCCACCAACAAGCCGCTGCTGGCCGGCGGTCCGCTGACCGCCGAGGAGGGTGGCTGGCCGGTGGTCAGCGCCTCCGCGGTGCCGTTCAAGGACGACTACCCCGTCCCCGCCGAGCTGACCGAGGCCCAGATCGCCGAACTGGTGCAGGACTTCGCCGCCGCGGCCCGCCGCGCAGCCGAGGCCGGCTTCCAGGTCGTCGAGGTGCACGGTGCGCACGGCTACCTGATCCACCAGTTCCTCTCGCCGCTCAGCAACCGCCGCACCGACGGCTACGGCGGCGACTTCGCCGGTCGCAGCCGCTTCGCCCGCGAGGTCGCCGCTGCCGTGCGCGCCGTCTGGCCCGCCGACCTGCCGGTCTTCTTCCGGGTCTCGGCCACCGACTGGGTGCCCGAGGAGCCCAGCTGGACCGTCGACGAGGCGGTGCTGCTGGCCAAGGAGCTGCAGGCCATCGGCATCGACCTGATCGACGTCTCCTCCGGCGGCCTGGTCCCGAACGCCCAGATCACCATCGAGCCCGGCTACCAGGTTCCGCTGGCCGAGCAGATCCGCCGCGAGGCCGGCCTGCCGGTCAACGCGGTCGGCCTGATCACCGAGCCCGCCCAGGCCGAGCGGATCATCACCGAGGGCAGCGCCGACGCCGTCATGCTCGGCCGTGAGCTGCTCCGCGACCCTTACTGGCCGCTGCACGCCGCCCGCGAGCTCGACGTCCCGCGCCGGTGGCCCGCCCAGTACGGCTTCGCGGTCGAACCGCGCCGCTGACCCGCCGTCACCTGCGCGCCGCCGTCCGGTCCCTCCGGGCGGCGGCGCGCAGGCGCGTGCCGGTCAGGCCGCGACCGGGTCGACGTCCGGCTCCGGCACCGGCTCGACCATGAACGCGCCCAGCGCCACCCCCGGCAGCGGCACCGCGGGCAGCAGCGCCAGCACGCCCTGCGGGCCGTGCGCCTGCGCGACCAGGCCGAACAGCGGAGCCAGCAGCCCGCCCACGCTCACCGCCAGCCCCAGCGTCACCCCGGCCGCGGTGCCCGGACGGTTCGGCAGGTAGTCCTGGCCCAGCTTCACCAGCACCGCGAACGGCAGGTTCAGCATCGCCCCCGCCAGCGCCGCGAACAGCAGCGGTGCCCACTGACCGGGCGTCAGCCGCAGCAACAGCAGCGCCGGAGCGGCCAACACGGTGCCCCACTGCGCGGTGCGCACCATGCCGATCCGGTCCGCCAGCCGCCCGCCGCCGAGCGTCCCGGCCACCCCGCCCAGCAGGAAGCTGGTCAGCGCCGCGCCCGCCAGCAGGTGCGAGGCGTGCAGGTGGCGCAGCCAGTACAGCTCGATGAAGGTGCTCACCCCGAAGAACGCCACCGAGCGGACGATCTCCACGCCCGTCAGCACCATGAACGGCCCCCAGCGGTCCTTCCCGGCCCGCCGCGCCCCGCCGCCGACCTGCGCGTGCGTCCGGTGCCGCGCCCGGAACAGCACCGCTGCCATCACCAGCGCGGGCAGCACGAACACCGCCGTCGCCCGCACGCCCCACGCCGCCAGCAACGGAGTTGCCAGCACCGGCGCCAGGAAGAACCCGGCGCTGCCACCCGCCGCGAAGACGCTCATCGCCCCGGCGCTGTCGCCCGCCGCCTCCCGCGCCGAGCGTCCCGCCGCCGGGTGGAACGCCGCCACGCCCAGCCCCGAGAGCAGCACCAGCGCCCACACCAGCGGATAGCCGTCCGCCAGCCCGCTCAGCCCCACGCCGACCCCGGCCAGCGCCAGCCCCGCCGCCGCCAGCCACGGCAGCCGCCACCGGTCCACGGCCAGGCCCACCAGCGGCTGCGGCACCGCACTGCCCAGCGTCGCCGCCAGCGTCAACCCGCCCGCCGCCACGTACCCGTACCCGCGCTCCAGGACGAAGTACGGCACCACCGCCGGCACCAGGCCCTGGTACAGGTCGTCGACGGCGTGCGCCGTGCCCCACATCCGCATCCGCCGCCACACGCCGGCCGTCCCGTTAGCCGCGTTCGTCCTACCAGTCGTACCGGTCGTACCCGTCGTACTCGTCGTACCCGTCCCGCTCGTCATGCGCCCAGCCTGGCGGCAGCCGCCCCGTGCGGGCTTCCGATACTCTGCCAATCCCTGTCGCCAACCCGCCACGCTTCCGGGAGCCGCCGATGGACGCCGCCCCGCGGCAGGAGACCGGACCCAGCCGGCACCCGCTCTCGCACCGCGAACGCATCGACTGGCACTGGCACGACGTCAACCAGCTGATCACCCCTGGGCTCGGCGTGCTCCGGGTCAGCACCCCGCACGGCGACTGGGTGGTGCCGCCGCACCGCGCCGTCTGGCTCCCCGCCGGCGTCCCGCACACCCACCAGGCCCACGGGCCCAGCGAGTTGCGCTGCCTGATCTACCCCGCCGCCACCAACCCGCTCCGGCTCACCGCGCCGGCCGTGCTCGCCGCCACCCCGCTGTTGCGCGAGATCATCGCCCACCTCACCGGCCCCGACGCCCCCACCGGACGGCCCGCCCGCACCCTCGAACAGGCCGCGCTCGACCAGCTCTCGCACGCCCCCGAACTCCCGCTCGGCCTCCCGCAGCCCACCGACCCCCGGCTGCGCGACCTCGCCGCGCTGCTCACCGCCGACCCCGCGGACGACCGCTCGCTCGCCGACCTCGGCCGCATCGTCGGCGCCGCCGAACGCACCCTCAGCCGGCTCTTCCGCCGCGACCTCGGCCTGAGCTTCCCGCAGTGGCGCACCCAACTGCGGCTCCAGCACGCCCTGGTGCTGCTCGCCGAGGGCCGCTCCGTCACCGCCACCGCGACCGCCTGCGGCTTCCACACGCCGAGCGCCTTCATCGAGGCCTTCCGGCACGCCTTCGGCACCACCCCGGGCCGCTACCGCCAAGGTGGAGCAAGCCCCAACTAGACAGCAGTCAGGCCGCCGCACCGCGGCGGTAGGACGAGGGGCGGTCGTTCCGCGGCTTCTCGCGGCTGCCGTCCAGCGGGCCCGCCGAGTTCGGCTCGCGGCGCCGGGAGGCCGCCACCTGGCGGGAGACCACCACGTCGATCAGGCACCAGGCGGTCACGAACACGCCGGCTCCCATGGCGGTCAACGCCGGTGTCAGCAGGCCGGTGTGGGACCACGAGGCGAGTACCGCCACGATCACCGTCACCACCGTGAACGCGAACGCCAGGCCGGCCCGCACCGCTGCGGCCCGCACCTCGTCCGGCAGCCGACCGCGCCGCCGTCCGGCCATCGCCAACCCCCCGTCGCCCGTGCGTACTTCGCACGCTCCCCAAGCGTGCCCGATCGGGGCGAGGCTATTCCGCCATTGCGCTGAATCCCGCGCAAAGCGGGCGTGTCGATCTGACGGCCGATCAACTCCGGGGCCGGGCGGTGCTACCGGGGCAGGGTGGCGTCCAACTCCTCCAGCGCACCCACCACGATCGTCCGCATCGCCTGCTCGGCCAGCTCCGGGCGGCCCGCGCAGATCGCGTCCGCGACCTCGCGGTGCAGCTGCACCGCGTACTCGCGCGGCCGGTGCGGCATCAGCCGGTGCTCGGTGCGGCCGGTCAGCACCGCGCCGACGGTGTCCTTCAGGTGCGCGAACATCTCGTTGCCGGAGGCCCGCAACACCGTCGCGTGGAAGGCGATGTCGTGCTCCAGGAAGCGTTCGAGGTCCGCCGCCCGGGCCGTCACCGTCAACTCCACCGCCAGCGCGCTCAACTCCCGCCGGTCGTCGTCGCTCGCGTGCCGGGCCGCCAGGGCGGCCGCCGCGGGCTCCACCGCGACCCGTAGGGACCCCAGCGAGCGCAGCTGCGCCGACCGGTCCGCCCCCGCCAGCCGCCACCGGATCACCAGCGGGTCGAAGACGTCCCACTCGGCGCGCGGTTGCACGGTGATCCCCACCCGCCGCTTCGGCGCGACCATCCGCATCGACTCCAGGATCCGCACCGCCTCCCGGACCACCGTCCGGGAGACCCCGTGCCGCTCCTCCAGCTCCTCCGCCCGCAGCACCGTGCCCGGTGCCAGCTCCCCGGAGGCGATAGCCGGCCCGAGCTCCCCCAACAACCGCCCCGCGAGCCCCTGGATCTCCATCGGCCCAGCCTATCGGGCCCACCCGGCGGGGCAGTCTGACCGGCCGGAGCGGTAAAAGTATGACGATTATGTTGCGGCCGCTTGAATAAGTCATATCTTTGCGCCAAGGTTGCGCACGGAACAGGCAAGAACAGGAGCACCACCCATGGCTCTCAGCGCCGAGAACCAGCCGCCCGTCATCGTGGTGATGGGCGTCTCCGGAGTCGGGAAGACCACCGTCGCCCAGCTGCTCGCCGATCGCCTCGGCCTCCCGTACGGCGAGGCCGACGACTTCCACCCGGCGGCGAACATCGCCAAGATGAGCGCCGGCATCCCGCTCGACGACCAGGACCGCACGCCGTGGCTGCAAGCCCTCGGCAGCTGGCTGGGCGAGCGGAACCGGGCGGGCACCGGGGGAGTGGTGACCTGCTCCGCCCTCAAGCGGAGCTACCGCGACATCCTGCGCGCGGAGTGCCCCGACGCCTTCTTCCTGCACCTGAGCGGCAGCCACGACCTGGTCGGCGACCGCATCGCCCACCGGACCGGGCACTTCATGCCGCCGTCCCTGCTGGACTCCCAGTACGCCGTGCTCGAACCGCTGCAGACGGACGAACGCGGCGCCGTGCTGGACGTCGGCGCCGACCCCGACACCCTGGTCGACCAGGCCGTCGCCGCGCTCCACCACTAATCGTCACCCCGCCGCTCCCGCCCTCCCCCGGGCGGCAGTGGCGCCCGTCAATGGAGACCTCGCGTGACCCCCACCCTGCTGGCCGCCGGCGCACCGGCGCTCCCCCACACGTCCAGCAACACACAGCTGCTGGTCGCGGTGCTGCTGAGCATCGGCGCGATCGTGCTGCTGATCACCAAGCTGAAGCTGCACCCCTTCCTGGCCCTGACCCTCGGCTCGGGCCTGCTCGCCGCCGTCGCCGGCGCCCCGTTCGACAAGCTGCTGAGCAGCTTCTCCACCGGCTTCGGCGCGACCGTCGCCAGCGTCGGCCTGCTGATCGGCCTCGGCGCGATGCTCGGCAAGCTGCTCGCCGACTCCGGCGGCGCCAACATCATCGCGGACACCGTGCTGGCCCGGACCGGCCCGAAGATGCTCCCGTGGGCGATGGCGCTGATCGCGGCCGTGCTGGGCCTGCCGCTGTTCTTCGAGGTCGGCGTGGTGCTGCTGATCCCGATCGTGCTGCTGGTTGCCCGCCGCGGCAACGTCCCGCTGATGCGGATCGGCATCCCCGCGCTGGCCGGCCTCTCCGTGCTGCACGGCCTGGTCCCCCCGCACCCCGGCCCGCTGGTCGCGGTCGACGCGCTCAAGGCCGACCTCGGCGTCACCCTGGCGCTCGGCCTGCTGGTCGCCGTCCCCACCCTGATCATCGCCGGACCGCTGTTCTCCCGCGTCGCCCAGCGCTGGGTCGGCCCGCTGGAGATCCCCACCGACACCGCCCCGGTGGAGACCACCAAGCACGAGAAGACCCCGCGCTTCGGCGCGGTGCTGGCCACCATCCTGCTGCCCGTCGTGCTGATGCTCGGCAAGGCGCTCGCCGACGTGGTGGTCGACGACCCGAAGGCCCTGCCGCAGCGGATCTTCGACTTCATCGGCTCCCCGCTGATCGCGCTGCTCGCCGCGACCCTGCTCGGCATGGTCACCCTCGGCCGCGCGGCCGGCTTCGACAAGGCGCGGATCTCCCAGACCGTCGGCTCCGCGCTCGCCCCGATCGCCGGCATCGTCTTCATCGTCGGCGCGGGCGGCGGCTTCAAGCAGACCCTGATCGACGTCGGCGTCGGCAACGCGGTCAGCGAGTGGTCCGGCAAGTGGCACGTCTCCGCGCTGCTGCTCGGCTGGCTGATCGCCGTCCTGATCCGCCTGGCCACCGGCTCCGCCACCGTCGCCACGATCACCGCCGCGGGCATCGTCGCCCCGCTGGCCGCGAACATGTCCTCCACCCACTCCGCGCTGCTGGTCCTGGCGATCGGCGCCGGCTCGCTGTTCTTCTCGCACGTCAACGACGCCGGCTTCTGGCTGGTGAAGGAGTACTTCGGGATGAGCGTCGGCCAGACCCTGAAGTCCTGGTCGACCATGGAGACCGTGATCTCGGTGGTCGCGATCGCCCTGATCCTGCCGCTCAGCCTGATCGTCTAGCCGACTGACGGCACGTCACCCCGCAAACCGCGACGCCCTCCGGATTCCCGCTTCTCACCGGAGGGCGTCGCCGTGCGTTCCCGCCGCCGCTCAGCGCCGCAGCAACTCGCCCGTGCGCTCGCGCACCTCCGCGGTGTCCAGCCCACGCACCGTCAGCGTGGTCCGCCGCCGCAACACGTCGTCCACCGTGTACGCCCACTCCTGCTGCGCCGCGTACACCACCTGCGCCCACACGTCCGGCCCGTCCGGGTGCACCCGCTCGCCGAGTTCGGGCCGCTCCGCGATCAGGCGGGCGATCTCGAACGAGAGCGTGCCGTAGTGGGAGGCGAGGTGGCGGGCGACCAGCGGGTCCATCCGGGAGCCGGGCTCGTGGTCGATCATCAGGCGGTGGGCGACGGCGTTCGGGGCGCCGATGCCCGGCAGCGGGACGGTCGCCGGGAAGGCCGACACGTCCTCGGCCAGGCCGACGCCGGGGGCGTGCTTGAGCTTGTCGAGCACGACGCGGCCGATGTGCCGGTAGGTGGTCCACTTGCCGCCCGCGACGGAGAGCATCCCGCCGCGGCCCTCGGTGACCACGGTCTCGCGCTTGGCGGCGGCGGTGTCGCCGGGTCCGCCGGGCAGCACCCGCAGGCCCGCGAAGGAGTAGGTGATGTCCTCGCGCCTGAGGTGCTCGTCGCGGATCGCGTGCCCGGCCTCGCCGAGGATCTGGTCGATGTCGGGCTCGGTGGCGCGGACGTCCAGCGGGTCGCCGGTGTACTCCTCGTCGGTGGTGCCGAGCAGGACGTGGTCCTCCCACGGTATGGCGAACGAGACCCGGTACTTGTCGATCGGGATGGTCAGCGCCGCGCGCCAGGGAGCCTGACGGCGCATCACCAGGTGCGCACCCTTCGACAGCCGGATCGACGGGGCGGCGCCCGCGTCCTCCAGGCGGCGCAGGTGGTCGACCCAGGGGCCGGTGGCGTTGAGGACGAGGCGGGCGTCGATGCCGAA
>NZ_JBSFXE010000024.1:0-122539 GCF_053595195.1 Kitasatospora sp. NPDC002522 | reverse complement strand
CCGATGGTACTGCAGGGGGGACCCTGTGGGAGAGTAGGACGCCGCCGAACAATCTTTCAGAAGAAGCCCCCTGACGGGATGTCAGGGGGCTTCTTTGCTGTATCGTCAATCCGCACACTTGTCGTTGGTACCACAGGAGGATCCTCAAGGTGGAGGTCCAGGAGACGCGCGTCCAGACCGACCGGGTCCTGACGATTCCCAATCTGCTGAGTATGGCTCGGCTGGTGGGTGTGCCGATCTTTCTGTGGTTGGTGCTGTGGCCGGTCTTCGGGGGGCCGACGAATGACGGGTGGGCGATCGTCGTCCTGATGCTGAGCGGCGTCAGTGACTATCTGGACGGGAAGCTGGCTCGGCGGTGGGGGCAGATCAGCCGGCTGGGGCAGTTGTTGGATCCGGCGGCGGACCGGTTGTACATCGTGTCGACGCTGGTGGGGCTGACCTGGCGGGAGATCCTGCCGTGGTGGGTGACGGCGCTGCTGGTGGCCCGGGAGGTGTTCGTCGGCGTGGTGTTGTTGCGGCTCAACCGGGCGGGGTACGGGCCGTTGAACGTGAGTTTCCTGGGGAAGGCGGCCACGTTCAATCTGATGTACGCGTTTCCGCTTCTGCTGTTGGGCGTGGGGGACGGCTGGGTGCACCGGGTTGCGGGAGTGGTCAGCTGGGCATTCATCTGGTGGGGGACGACGCTCTACTGGGGGGCCGGTGCACTGTATGCGGTGCAGGCTCGGCAGATCGTGAAGGCGGAGCGCGCGGCTGCTGTTTGAGATCAGCCTGAGACGTTTCACACGCCCTCTCCGGTGAGTCGGACGTTTTCATCCGGGTAGAGATGCGTCGGACCGGTTTGATGGACCCGCAGGGGTTCACCACCGCGAAGGAGGACGCACCCGTAATGAAAGCCGTTGTGATGGCGGGCGGGGAGGGCACTCGACTCCGCCCCATGACCTCCAGCATGCCCAAGCCACTGCTTCCGGTCGCCAATCGGCCGATCATGGAGCATGTGCTGCGATTGCTGAGGCGGCACGGCCTCACCGACACCGTGGTCACGGTGCAGTTCCTGGCCTCACTGGTCAAGAACTACTTCGGTGACGGTGAGGAACTGGGGATGCACCTCACCTATGCCAACGAGGAAACGCCGCTCGGGACCGCCGGCAGTGTGAAGAACGCCGAGGACGCGCTGCGGGACGATTCGTTTCTGGTGATCTCCGGTGATGCGCTCACGGACTTCGACCTTTCTCAGCTGATTGCCTTCCACCGGGAGAAGGGCGCACTGGTGACGGTGTGTCTGACCCGGGTGCCGAACCCGTTGGAATTCGGTATCACCATCACGGACGACGAGGGGAAGGTCGAGCGCTTCCTCGAGAAGCCGACCTGGGGGCAGGTGTTCTCCGACACGGTCAACACCGGGATCTACGTGATGGAGCCGGAGGTCTTCGACTACGTGGCGGCCGGGGAGTCGGTCGACTGGTCGAGCGACGTGTTCCCGCAGTTGCTCAAGGAGGGCAAGCCGGTGTTCGGCTATGTCGCCGAGGGCTACTGGGAGGACGTGGGCACCCACGAGAGCTACCTGAAGGCGCAGGCGGACGTCCTGGAGGGGAAGGTCCAGGTCGAGCTCGACGGGTTCGAGATCTCGCCGGGCGTGTGGGTGGCCGAGGGCGCGGAGGTGGACCCGGAGGCGGTGTTGCGGGGGCCGCTGTACATCGGCGACTACGCGAAGGTCGAAGCCGGCGTGGAGTTGCGGGAGCACACCGTGCTGGGGTCGAACGTGGTCGTGAAGCGCGGGGCGTTCCTGCACAAGGCGGTGGTGCACGACAACGTGTACATCGGGCCGCAGTGCAACCTGCGCGGGTGCGTGGTCGGGAAGAACACCGACGTGATGCGGGCGGCGCGGATCGACGAGGGCGCGGTGATCGGCGACGAGTGCCTGATCGGCGAGGAGTCGGCGATCGCTGGCAACGTCCGGGTCTATCCGTTCAAGACGATCGAGGCCGGCGCCTTCGTCAACACCTCGGTGATCTGGGAGTCCCGCGGCCAGGAGCACCTGTTCGGGGTGCGCGGGGTGTCGGGCATCCTGAACGTGGAGATCACGCCGGAGCTGGCCGTGCGGCTGGCGGGGGCGTACGCGACGACGTTGAAGAAGGGCGCGACCGTCACGATCGCGCGTGACCACTCGCGTGGTGCGCGGGCGTTGAAGCGGGCGATGATCTCGGCGCTGCAGACCAGTGCGATCGACGTGCGCGACCTCGAGAACGTGCCGATGCCGGTGGCCCGGCAGGCGACGGCGCGGGGGAGTGCGGGCGGGATCTTCCTGCGGACCACGCCGGGGGTGCCGGACTCGCTGGACATCCTGTTCTTCGACGAGCGCGGTGCGGACCTGTCGCAGGCGGGGCAGCGGAAGCTGGACCGGGTGTACTCGCGGCAGGAGTTCCGGCGGGCGTTCCCGGGCGAGATCGGCGACCTGCTGCATCCGGCGAGCGTGTTCGACTCGTACGCGACGAACCTGTTGCGGGCGGTGGACACCTCGGGGGTGCGGGAGGCCGGGCTGAAGGTGGTGGTCGACGCGGCGCACGGGAGCGCCGGGTTGGTGCTGCCGAGCATCCTGGGCCGGCTCGGGGTGGAGACGCTGACGGTGGCCGGCGGTCTGGACGAGGCGCGGCCGACCGAGGACGCGGAGTCGCGGCGGGCGGCGCTGGCCAGGCTGGGTGAGCTGGTGGCGTCCTCGCGGGCGGCGTTCGGGGTGCGGTTCGATCCGGTCGGCGAGCGGGTGTCCTTCGTCGACGAGCTGGGTCGGGTGATCCAGGACGACCGGGCGCTGCTGGTGCTGCTGGACCTGGTGGCGGCGGAGCGGCGCAGTGGTCAGGTGGCGCTGCCGGTGACCACGACGCGGATCGCCGAGCAGGTGGCGGCGTACCACGGCACGCAGGTGATCTGGACGACGACCTCGCCGGACGATCTGGCGAAGGCGGCCGCGGCGGACGGGACCATCTTCGGTGGCGACGGGCGCGGCGGGTTCGTGGTGCCGGAGTTCTCCGGGGTGCTGGACGGTGCGGCGGCGTTCGTGCGGCTGGTGGGCCTGGTGGCGCGGACCCAGCTGACGTTGAGTCAGATCGACGCGCGGATTCCGCAGGCGCACATCCAGAAGCGGGACATCGCGACGCCGTGGGCCGCGAAGGGCATGGTGATGCGCTCGGTGGTGGAGGCGGCGGGCAACCGCAAGCTGGACACCACGGACGGTGTGCGGGTGGTCGAGGCGGACGGCCGGTGGACGCTGGTGCTGCCGGACCCGGCGGAGGCCGTGACGCACCTGTGGGCGGAGGGTCCGGACGACGAGGCGACCGAGCGGCTGCTGGACGAGTGGGCCGCGGTGGTGGACGGCGCCGGGCGCTGAGCCGGTAGCTGAGCGGGGGCGGGCCGGTCGGTCCGCCCCCGTCGGCGTGCGCGCTCGCGTACGGGCTCGGGTGAGCAGCGGGTTTGTCACGATCCTGTGCCGAAAGGGGCCGGTGGGGCCGGGGACTGGTCGTGCTGCGTGCCGCGGTCGTGAAACGATGTGGTGCATGCCAGCAACGCCGACGCCGAGTGACCGGGACGGGCGGTTCCGCCGTCCGGATGCCTCGATGTCCCTGCTGACCACGGTGATGGACCATTCGCTGGACGACGGGTACGCCGAGGCGGCCCGGGCGCGCGGGGCGGAGGGTTCGTCGCGGTTGCCGTCGACGGCGCGCGGTCGGCTGGTGCTGGCCGTCGGGCTGGCGCTGGCGGCGGCGGTGGTGACGGTCGGGGCGGTGCAGTCGCACGAGGCGGCGCCGACGCTGGCCAAGGAGCGCGACGCCCTGGTGAGTCGGGTGAACGACGCCAACAAGGCGGCGGACGCGTTGCAGCGGCAGGTCGAGCAGGATCGCGACAAGGTGGACCAGGCGCAGCAGCAGGCGCTGCAGACCGGCGACGGCGGTGTGGCCTCGCTGGCGGCGCAGGCCGGGACCGGGGAGATCACCGGGCCGGGGCTGAAGCTGGTGATAGAGGACGCGTCGGGCACCGGGGCGGGCGGCAACGTGAGTGATCCGCGCAACACGGAGGGTTTCCGCAACAGCGGCCGGGTGAAGGACCACGACCTGCAGTACGCGGTGAACGGTCTGTGGCTGGCGGGCGCGGAGGCGGTGTCGGTGAACGGGCAGCGGCTGACCGCGCTGTCGGCGATCCGGGCGGCGGGTGATGCGATCCTGGTCGACAACCGTCCGCTGGTGCCGCCGTACACGGTGTTGGCGATCGGGGACGGGGCGCGGTTCGCGCAGGCGTTCCAGGACAACGAGGGCGGCCGGTACCTGAAGATCATTCAGGACTCGTACGGGATCCGGTCGACGGTGTCGGTGCAGAAGTCGCTGACGCTGCCGGCCGCGTTGGGCGTGACGCTGCGGGTGGCCGGGCCGGACTCGGCGTCGCCGTCCGCGTCGCCGTCGCCGTCGGCGTCGGCCAGTGCGTCCGCTTCGCCGTCTGCCCCGGCCTCGCCGTCGTCGAGTCCCTCCGGGTCCAAGTCGCCGTCGAGGGCGCCGACCGGGGCCGCGCGTTCGACCGTGAAGTCCACCCCCACCGGAACAGGAGCTGCTACACCGTGATTGCCGTACTGGGTCTCGTGATCGGCGTGGTCGTCGGCGTGTTCGTGCAGCCGGAGGTGCCGAACGCGGTGGTGCCGTATCTGCCGATCGCGGTGGTGGCGGCGCTGGACGCGGTGTTCGGTGGCGTGCGTGCGATGCTGGACGGGATCTTCGACGACAAGGTCTTCGTGGTGTCGTTCCTGTCGAACGTGGTGGTGGCGGCGCTGATCGTGTTCCTGGGCGACCAGCTCGGCGTGGGTTCGCAGCTGTCCACCGGCGTGGTGGTGGTGCTGGGCATCCGGATCTTCTCGAATGCCGCGGCGATCCGCCGGCATGTGTTCAGGGCGTAGGGAGCGACGGTGGGCAAGGAGCAGGAGGAGCGGGGCCCGGAGTCGCCGGACGAGCAGCCGAAGGGTTCTACGCAGCCGGAGGCGGCGGAGGTCGAGCAGCCCGCCGAGGCGGAGCCTGCCGAGCCGGACACGGCTGCGGAGCCTGAGGCCGCAACGGAGAGCGAGCCCGAGGCCGAGGTCGAGACTGCGGACCGGGCCGAGCCCGAGGTGCCGGAGCGGGAGGCCGCGGCCGGGGTGACGAGTCGTCAGCCGGTGGCGTTGCCGTCGGACGGGCGGACCCGCTTGAAGGCGGCGGTGTGGCCGCTGCGGGTGTCGCGGGGGCAGCTGGTGGTGGCGCTGCTGCTGTTCGCGCTGGGGCTGGCACTGGCGATCCAGGTGCGGTCGACCAACGACCACAGCCAGCTGCGCGGGGCGCGGCAGGAGGACCTGGTGCGGATCCTCGACGAACTGGACAGCCGCCAGCAGCGTCTGCAGCAGGAGAAGACGCAGCTGGAGCAGTCCTTGGCGCAGTTGGAGAACTCGTCCAACCAGGCCAAGGAGGCGCAGGAGCAGACCCGGAAGAAGGCGGCCGAACTGGGCGTGCTGGCCGGGACGGAGAAGGCGACGGGGCCGGGGATCGTGCTGACCATCGATGATCCCCAAGGGCAGGTGAAGGCCGATATGCTGCTGGACACCCTGCAGGAACTCCGAGCAGCGGGGGCGGAGGCGATTCAGATCAACGACGTGCGCGTGGTGGCCGGGACGTACTTCACCGACAACCAGTCGGGCGGCGGCGTGCAGATCGACGGGAAGAGCGTCTCCCAGCCGTTCCGTTTCACCGTGGTGGGGAACCCGCAGGATCTGACTCCGGCCCTGAACATTCCGGGCGGGGTGGTGCGCAGCCTGGAGAAGCAGCAGGCGCGGGCGACCATCGTCCAGCAGCAGAAGGTCGTGGTCGACGCGCTGGCCGCGCCGAAGCCGTTGCAGTACGGCAAGCCGGCGACGAAGTGACGGGGCGCGCTCCGTACGGTTCGTCAGCTGCGGACCGCCCCCGGTGGTGGGCGTCCGTGGAGCGTCGGCGACACTGGGTCTTACCGATCGTCAGTCCCCGGTCCGATGCCGGGCCCACCGCCACACCGAGCCTTGAACCCTGCCCCGCGGGCGGTTCTGTCACACGCAAGGGGATTCGCCCGTGAGTTTTTTCTCGAAGCTTTTCGGCCGTAGCAACCGGCAGACGGCGGCCGAGGCGCCGACCGCGCGGCACCGGCGGGACGAGGAGCCGGCGGTTCCTCCGATGCGTCCGGCTCCGGACGGGCAGCGGCCGATGTACCGGGACGACGTGACCCAGGGCGCGGGCATCCCGACCGGGCAGTTCGACACGGACTACGGCGCGTCGGTTGATTCGCCCGGCGGGGCGCGCATAGGTTTCGCGTCAGGACCCTCAACCTCCGGTGGAGGGTTTGCCCCGGATCCCTACGCCGGGCACGTCCAGTCGGGTGTGCCGCGCCAGGAGGCTGTGAACATGGCTGGCACCAGCCCGTGCCCGCGGTGCGGGAACCAGAACCCGGCGGGTGCCCGGTTCTGCTCGAACTGCGGGACCCAGCTGCGCGGCGGCGGGTTCCCGGAGGGCGCGGCGGAGACCACCTCGACCATCTCGATCTCCGGCATCGAGTCGTACGACCCGAGCGCCACGTCCACCGGTGCCACTCCGGCGCTGTCGGCCGAGGTGATGGCGGCGATCGACGCGCTGCCGCCGGGTTCGGCGTTGCTGATCGTGCAGCGCGGCCCGAACTCGGGCAGCCGGTTCCTCCTGGACTCGAACGTGACCACGGCGGGTCGCCACCCGCAGGGCGACATCTTCCTCGACGACGTGACGGTCTCGCGTCGGCACGTGGAGTTCCGCCGGCAGCCCGACGGGGGCTTCTCGGTCGCCGACGTGGGCAGCCTGAACGGCACCTACGTCAACCGGGAGCGGATCGACGAGGTCCTGCTGACCAACGGTGACGAGGTGCAGATCGGGAAGTACCGGCTGGTGTTCTTCGCCAGCCACCACCGGGGGTACTGACCACTTCTCCGTTTGGAGCCCGAGTGACCCCACAGACTCCCAGCTCCGTCGGTCCCTCGCCCGTGCCGGCCTCGCGCCGCACGGGCGAGGCGCGGCGGCGCGGTGACGACCTGCTGTCCATCGGCGCGGTGCTGGCCTTCCTGCGGGACGACTTCCCGGAGGTGACGATCTCGAAGATCCGCTTCCTGGAGGCGGAGGGCCTGGTCGAGCCGCAGCGCACGCCGTCCGGCTACCGGAAGTTCTCGGCGGCGGACGTGGAGCGGCTGGCGTACGTGCTGCGGATGCAGCGTGACCACTACCTGCCGCTGCGGGTGATCCGCGAGCACCTGGACGCGATCGAGCGCGGCGAGCAGCCGCCGGCGCTGCCGGCGGCGGACAGCCGGCCGGGGCCGCTGGAGGAGGCGGACCGGGAGCTGGTGGCGGCCGCCGGGCCGAGCGGGGTGCGGCTGGGCCGGGCGGAGCTGATCGCGGCGGCGGAGGCGCAGGAGCGCGAGCTCGTCGAGTGGGAGGCGTACGGGCTGGTGCAGCCCGGGCCGGACGGCGGGTACGACGGGGAGACGCTGCAGATCGCGCGGCTGGTGGCGGAGCTCGGCCGGTTCGGCCTGGAGCCGCGGCACCTGCGGGCGATGAAGGCGGCGGCGGAGCGCGAGGTGGCGCTGGTGGAGCAGGTGGTGGCGCCGCTGAGGCGGCACCGCAATCCGCAGACCCGGGCGCACGCGGAGGCGACCGCGCGGGAACTGGCCACCCTGTCGGTGCGGTTGCACGCGGCGATGGTGCAGGCGGGGCTGCGGGCGCGGAGTTGAGCCGGGGTGGTGCGGGCGGCCGGATCAGGGTGGCCGCTGCCTGCTGCGCTTTCCTATCGGCAGCCCGCGCCATAGGGTTGCCAGTGTGAATGAGCTCGACGTCGTGGGTGTCCGGGTGGAGATGCCGTCCAACCAGCCGATCGTGCTGCTCCGGGAGGTGGGCGGCGACCGGTACCTGCCGATCTGGATCGGCCCGGGTGAGGCGACCGCGATCGCGTTCGCCCAGCAGGGCATGACGCCGGCGCGGCCGCTGACGCACGACCTGTTCAAGGACGTGCTGGAGGCGCTGGGCCACCGGCTGACCGAGGTGCGGATCAACGATCTGCGCGACGGCGTCTTCTACGCGGAGTTGGTGTTCGCGGGTGGCGTCGAGGTGAGTGCGCGCCCTTCGGACGCGATAGCGCTGGCGCTGCGCACCGGTACGCCGATCTACGGGGCCGAGGAGGTCCTGGCGGAGGCGGGCATCTCGATTCCGGACGAGCAGGAGGACGAGGTCGAGAAGTTCCGGGAGTTCCTGGACCAGGTCTCACCGGAGGACTTCGGCGGCGGCCAGCAGTAGCGGTCCTGGTCCGGGCCGCTACCGGGGTCGGGCGGGCGATGCAACTCGGCTGTGGGGGAAATCCGTTCCGGTACCCGTGCTTGGGGCACGAATAACCACTCGATGGAGTGAAGTTTGCGGAAGGCCCCGGCGTGGCGATCGTTGACGGTGCTCGGGCGACTGCCTACCGTCAGGTGATGGCCCCGCCCGGCGGGCCACCCGGAAACCCGGGGCCCGTGGCGGCCGCGGCGGTTCCCGGGGATCTGGACGGAGGTTGGCGATGAGCGGCACCGGCGAGGAGACGCGCACCGGAGCGCTGTGCGCGGTGCACGTGCCGCGTGCCGGTCGCGGCCTGATCGGGCGGCCCTGGAGCCCCGAGCCGGAGGGCGAGGAGCTGCCGCGGGTCGGCCGCTTCCCCGCCGTGCAGGCCGGACAGCCGGCCATCGAACGGCTCGCCCCGACCTCGGCGCTGGTCGGCTACCGCGGTCCGACCGCGTGCGCCGCCGCCGGGATCACCTACCGGCAGCTGGACTACTGGGCCCGGACCGGGCTGCTGGAGCCCTCGGTGCGCTCGGCGTACCCGGCGGGGGCGCAGCGGCTGTACGGCTTCCGCGACATCCTGATGCTGAAGATCGTCAAGCGGCTGCTGGACGCGGGCGTCTCGCTGCAGAACATCCGGGTGGCGGTGACCCACCTGCAGTCCGCGGACCAGCAGGACCTGGCCGGGCTGACGTTGATGTGCGACGGCGCGACGGTGTACGAGTGCACGTCGCCGCAGCAGGTGGTCGATCTGCTGAACGGTGGTCAGGGCGTGTTCGGCATCGCGGTGGGCGCGGTCTGGCTGGAGCTGGAGGGTACGCTCGGGCGGCTGCACGCGGAGCGCACCGACACCGGGGAGACGCTGGTGGGCCAGGATCCGGCCGACGAGCTGGCGCAGCGCCGCAATCGCGCGGTCTGACGGTCCGTCGGCGCGGGAACCGCGGGGCGGGCGGGAGTCGTCCGCACCGGTGTGTCGATCATGAGATGGCTGGGGCGGCGCTGCCGCGCGCTGGTCCGCCGGCTGGGCCGGAGCGGGCGGGCGTTGGCGGCGTGGCGGCCGCCGGGCTGGGGGAGCAGGCGCGGTCAGCGGCGGTGGTTCCAGGCGCTGGTGCTGTGCGCGGTGCTGGCGCTGGCGCCGAGTGCCTGGCTGTGGGCGTCGCAGTCCTCGCGGGTGGGCACGGTGGACAGCGCGCCCGAGGCGCCGGTGGCGGTGGTGTTCGGCGCCGGGCTGTTCGACGGCAAGCCCTCGCCGTACCTGGCGCACCGGCTCGACGCGGCGCTGGAGCTGTACCGGCGGCACAAGGTGCGGGCGATCCTGGTGACCGGCGACAACGGCACGGTGGCGTACGACGAGACCGACGCGATGCGCGGCTACCTGATCGAGCGCGGGGTGCCCGGGGTGCGGGTGGTCGGCGACTACGCGGGCTTCGACACCTGGGACTCCTGCGCCCGGGCGCGCCGGATCTTCGGGGTGGAGAAGGCGGTGCTGGTCAGTCAGACCTTCCACGTGCGGCGGGCGTTGGCGCTGTGCCGGGCGGCCGGGATCGACGCGTACGCGGTGGGCGTGGAGGAGTGGCACGACGCCACCTGGTGGTACGGCGGGCTGCGGGAGGTGCCGGGTGCGGGGAAGGCGCTGCTGAACGCGCTGTTCCAGCCGGATCCGTACTTCCTGGGCCCGCGGGAGGACGGCGTGGCCAGGGCGTTGAGCGATTCCGACCGCGGCTGACGGCGATTGTCGGTGGCACGCGGGATGATCGGCGCGTGCGCAGCGTGCCGAGCGTGATCCACCTCGACATGGACGCCTTCTTCGCGGCGGTGGAGCAGGCGTCCAAGCCGAGCCTGCGCGGGAAGCCGGTGATCGTCGGCGGGCTGGGCGGGCGCGGGGTGGTGTCGACGGCCTCGTACGAGGCGCGGAAGTTCGGCGTCCACTCGGCGATGCCGATGGCGCAGGCCCGCCGGCTCTGCCCGAACGCGGCGTTCCTGACCGGCCGGTTCGAGGCGTACCGCGCCAACAGCGAGATCGTGATGGGCCTGCTGCGCGAGCGCTCGCCGCTGGTGGAGCCGCTCAGCCTGGACGAGGCGTTCGTCGATCTGGAGGCGGGGCCGTACGGTCCGGCGCTCGCCGACGCGACGCCCGAGGAGGGCGCGCAGCTGGTGCTGGCGCTGGCCGAGGACCTGCGGGCGGACATCGTGGAGCGTACGGGGCTGACCGCGTCGGTCGGTGCGGCGGCGTCCAAGCTGATGGCCAAGATCGCCTCGGAGCAGGCCAAGCCGGACGGGCTGGTGCTGATCGAGCCGGGCTCGGAGCGCTCGGTGCTGGCGCCGATGCCGGTGCGGGCGCTGCCGGGGATCGGTCCGGCCACCGAGCAGGCGCTGCGCCGGGCCGGGCTGACCGCGGTCGCGGACCTGGCGGAGGCCGGGTACGAGGAGCTGGTGGCGCTGCTCGGCAAGGCGCACGGCGCGGGGGTCTTCCAGATGGCGCTCGGCTGGGACGAGCGGCCGGTGGTGCCGGACCGGGACGCCAAGTCGGTGTCGGTGGAGGACACCTTCGAGGTCGACCTCGCCGACCGGGACCGCATCCTGCGCGAGATCGAGCAGTTGGCCGGCCGCTGCGTGCGCCGGCTGCGGGCGACCGGCCGCTCCGGGCGGACGGTGGTGCTGAAGGTCCGCCGCTTCGACTTCTCCACGCTGACCCGCTCGGAGACGCTGCGCGGCCCCACCGACGACGAGGAGGTGATCGCCTCGACCGCCCGCCGCCTGGCGATGCAGGTCGACGTCACCGGCGGGGTGCGGCTGCTGGGTGTCGGCGTCGCCCAGCTCGCCGACTACACGCAGGAGGACCTGTTCGCCCAGCTGGAGCGGGAGGAACGGGAGGCGGCGGCGGAGGAGCAGCCCGAGCCGGAGCCGGTGCAGCCCGAGCAGCCGCCGGCGGTGCGCCGCTGGTGGCCCGGGCAGGACGTGACGCACCGTCAGTTCGGTCCTGGGTGGGTGCAGGGCAGCGGCGTCGGCCGGGTCACCGTCCGGTTCGAGACGCCGTACTCGGCGCCCGGCCGGGTGCGCACCTTCGCGGTCGACGACGAGGAGCTGGAGCCGTCCGGGGCGCTGCCGCTGCGTGAGTCCGCGGGGGAGTGAGACGGCGACGGCCCCGCACCCGGGAGGGGTGCGGGGCCGTCGGCCGGTCCTGGGCCGCGCCGCCGATGCCCGTGGCGGCGGGCCCGGGAGCCGCTCGCGTGTGTCCAGTACGCGAGGGGGACGCCGTCAGGGCCTGTCGGGGCTAGGCGTCGGTCTTGGCGAGCGCCAGGTCGGCCGGGCGCTCGGCGGGGGTGGTGGCGGCGGAGCGGATCCGGCGGATCGCGAACGGCACGGCGCCGGCGACCAGGCACATCGCGGCGGCCACCCAGAAGGCGTGCTGGTAGGCGTTCTCGGTGGGCAGCTGCACCGGGATCGGCAGCTTCAGGGTGTCCCCGGTGAGGATCGCGGCCATCACCGCGGTGCCGACGGCGCCGCCGACGGTGCGCAGCACCGCGTTCATGCCGTTGGCGATGCCGGACTGCTCGGCCGGGACGGCGCCGTTGATGTACGCGGGCATCGCCGCGTAGGCCAGGCCCACGCCGAGGCCGAAGACCGCGGAGGAGAGGTAGATGTCGAACTCGGCGCCGTGGCGGACGGCCAGGTAGGCCATCGAGACCGCGCCCAGCAGGCCGCCGAGGACCAGCGGCAGGCGCGGGCCGCGGCGGGCGATCAGCATCGCACCGAGCGGGGCGGCCACCATCGAGCCGATCGCGGACGGCAGCAGCATGATGCCGGCGTGCAGCACGGTGGCGGTGAAGCCGTAGTGGGCGAACTTCTCCGGGGTCTGGGCGAAGTTGCTGATCACCATGAACGAGCCGTACATGCCGAAGCCGATCAGCAGGCCGGAGATGTTGGTGAAGGCGACCGCGGGGCGGGACATCATCTTCAGGTCGACCAGCGGGTGGCTGACCTTGGACTCGACCAGCAGCCAGAGCAGCGCGACCACGGCGGCGACGGCGAACAGACCGAGGGTGCGGTTGGAGGTCCAGCCCCAGTGGTTGCCCTGGCTGACCGCGATCAGCAGTGCGGACAGCCAGCCGGCCAGGGTGAGCGCGCCGAGCGGGTCGGCGCCGCCCTCCTTGTCGATCACCGGGTCGCTGGGCACCCGGACGACGACCAGCACGACGGCGAGCAGGCCGAAGACCAGGCCCATCCAGAAGATCGACTTGTAGCTCCAGTGCTCCAGCAGCAGGCCGGTGGCGACCAGGCCGAGGCCGGAGCCGACGCCCATCGAGGCGGAGATCGCGGCGACGCCGCCGGTGACCTTCTGCTTGGGCAGCTCGTCGCGGACGATGCTGATCGCCAGCGGCAGCACGCCGCCGCCCGCGCCCTGCAGCACGCGGGCGACCACGAGCCAGGTGAACGAGTGGGTGGTGACGGCGAGGCCGGAGCCGAGCACCAGGCCGGCCAGCGAGACCAGCAGCATCGGCTTGCGGCCGCGCAGGTCGCCGAAGCGGCCGAGCAGCGGGGTCAGGACCGCGGCGGACAGCAGGTTGGCGGTCATCAGCCAGGTGATGCTCGAGCCCGAGACGCCGAGCTCGCGGGCCAGGCCCGGCAGGATCGGGACGACCGCGGTCTGCACCACACTGAACGCCAGCATGGCCAGGATCAGGGCGGGCAGGACCCGGGCGCTGGTGGGCTTGTCGGCCGCGGCGGTGGGCTGTGGTGCCTCACTCACGGGGATCCTCCGGGAAGTTTTCTTCAGGATGGCGATAGTGCATGAACTGAAGTAACCATCCCGGAGATGCTTCACTGTGTCAAATATCGAATAGTGAAGCTTTGGCAAAGCGCCCGGCCCCGGCCCGCCGAAGCGGACCGGGGCCGGACCTTGACCCGCCGTCAGACCGAGCGCAGCGGCTCCGGACGGGCGTGCTCCAGACCGCCGCCGTTCAGCCCGGACAGCGGCACCGCGTTCACGCCGCCCCCGGCGGCCGCCGGCTGCTGCGGCTTCGCGTGCCACGGCTGCTGCTGCGTCCGGTGCGGGGCCGCGCCGTCCGCGCCGACCGCCGCGTCGTGCACCTCCACCTGCTCGCGGCGCAGCTCGTCGCGGACCACCTCCTCCTCGGTGTACCGCTCCACCACCAGCCGCACCCGCTCGATCGGCGCCAGGTACTTGCGCACCACCGGACGCTCCTCGCGCAGCGTGACCTCCTCGACCGCCTCGGCGATCTCCTGCTCGGTCAGCCCCGCCCGCTCCGCGTCCGACACCGGGATCCGCTCCACCCGCACCCGCTCGCGCACCACCGGCACCCGGCGCTCGACCGGCTCAGTGGTCACGTACTTGCGCAGCCGGGTGGTGCCCACCGCGTGCCACTCGGTGGTGATGTCCAGCCGCTCCTCCCGGCAGGTGATCTCCACCGGCGCGGTCGGCTCCACCGACGCGGCCCGCTCCGCACCCGGCCGCTGCTCGGAGGCGTGCCGCGGGCTGCTCTTCGCGGAGGCGTACGACGCCGAAGCCGGCGGGGCCGCGTTCACGGGGCTCGTGCCGTTCGTGCCGTTCGTGCCGTTCGTCGGAGACGGCGTGGGCGGGACGCTCGGGGCGAGCGCGCCGAAGTCCCGGTCGCCGCCGGCCGTCGGGCGCGGACGCTCCTTCGCGGCCGGCGCCGAGCCGGACTCCCCGGCGAGCGTGCCGGCGACGGTGTCCAGGCCGTAGTAGCGGTACAGCTGGAGCTCCTGGGCGGGGGAGAGGTGCTGGCCCACCCCGAAGTCCGGCGACTCCTTGATCAGCGACTTGTCGTACGGGACGCGCAGCTCGTCCCCCGCGAACTCGCTGGTGGTCAGCGGGACGAAGGCGTCCCGGCCGAAGATCCCGGTACGGACCGCCGCCCACTCCGGTTCGCCGGTGGCGTCGTCCAGGTACACCTCGTCGACAGTGCCGATCTTGTCACCGTTCCGGTCGACCGCCTTGTGTCCGATCAGGTCGCGCGGATCGATATCGGTCTGCACGCTGTCCTCCAGTCCTGCTGCTCCTTGAGGGTCCGTCAGAGGGGCGGGAGGAGGAGCTGGCCGGCCCGCCACTTCACACCAAACGGCACGTAACGGACGGTGGCATTCCGGACGCCGCCGTCCGGGGCAGATCACAGGGCCGCACCGGTGATCGGCCGGGCCCGCGCTGGTAACCTGGGCGGCGACCGCCGAGCACGCTCGGGAGAGTCCCCGGCCCCGTACGAGGGGCTGCGGGGACGCCGAAGGAGCAACCCCTCCCCGGAATCTCTCAGGCATCCGTACCGGGCGAGATCAGGTCACTCTGGAAAGCAGGGCAGGACCGTCGGCACCGATGCCGTCGGCACCCACCCTCACCGACGGTGCAAGCACGCCGCGCCCCACGGGCGGCCGTGCGAAGCTCTCAGGTACCGATGACAGAGGGGGAGGCTGACGGGTTCGTACATCCCGGGCGCCCCACGGCGCGACCGGCGTGCGTACCCCCGCCGGTCCGCGACCAGGAGGCCCGACCCCCATGAACGCCCAGCCGACGCTCCGTGAGCTTGAGCAGGCCAGCCCCTTCGAGCAGCGCCACATCGGTCCCGACGCCGACGCCCAGGAAAAGATGCTGGCCCACGTCGGGTTCGCCTCCCTGGACGAGCTGTCGGACGCCGCCGTCCCCGCCGCCATCCGCAGCCTCACCGCGCTCGGCCTGCCGGAGGGCCGCAGCGAGGCCCAGGTGCTCGCCGAACTGCGCGAGCTGGCCGGCCGCAACCAGGTCCTCACCTCGATGATCGGCCTCGGCTACTACGGCACCTTCACCCCGCCGGTCATCCTGCGCAACGTGCTGGAGAACCCGGCCTGGTACACCGCCTACACGCCGTACCAGCCGGAGATCTCGCAGGGCCGCCTGGAGGCGCTGCTCAACTTCCAGACCATGGTCGCCGACCTCACCGGCCTGGCCACCTCCGGCTCCTCGCTGCTCGACGAGGGCACCGCCGCCGCCGAGGCGATGGCCCTCGCCCGGCGCGTCACCAAGGTCAAGGGCGGTGTCTTCCTGGTCGACGCCGACACCCTGCCGCAGACCGTCGCCGTCATCGAGACCCGCGCCGAGCCGACCGGCGTCGAGGTCGTCGTCGCCGACCTGTCCGAGGGCATCCCCGCCGAGATCGCCGAGCGCGGCGTCTTCGGCGTGCTGCTGCAGTACCCGGGCGCCTCCGGCGCGGTGCGCGCGATCAAGCCGGTCATCGACCAGGCCCACGGCCTCGGCGCGATCGTCGCCGTCGCCGCCGACCTGCTCGCCCTCACCCTGCTGCGCTCGCCCGGCGAGCTCGGTGCCGACATCGCCTGCGGCACCTCGCAGCGCTTCGGCGTCCCGATGGGCTTCGGCGGCCCGCACGCCGGCTACCTCGCGGTGCGCGCCGAGTACGCCCGCAACCTGCCCGGCCGCCTGGTCGGCGTCTCCGTCGACGCCGACGGCCACCGCGCCTACCGGCTGGCCCTGCAGACCCGCGAGCAGCACATCCGCCGCGAGAAGGCCACCTCCAACATCTGCACCGCCCAGGTGCTGCTCGCGGTGATGGCCTCCATGTACGCCGTCTACCACGGCCCCGACGGCCTCGCCGCGATCGCCCGCCGCACCCACCGCTACGCCGCCGCCCTCGCGGCCGGCCTGCGCGCGGGCGGCGTGCAGCTCGCCCACGACGCGTTCTTCGACACCGTCACGGCCGTCGTGCCGGGCCGGGCGGACGCCGTGGCCGCCGCCGCGCTGGCGCAGGGCGTCAACGTGCACCGGGTCGACGCGGACCGGGTGTCGGTCTCCTGCGACGAGACCACCACCCGCGAGCACCTGGCCGCCGTGTTCGGCGCGTTCGGCATCGAGGCCGCCGTGGCCGAGGACGCCGAGGCGCTGCCCGCCGCGCTGCTGCGCGAGGACGAGTACCTCACCCACCCGGTCTTCCACAGCCACCGCTCGGAGACCGCCATGCTGCGCTACCTGCGCCGGCTCTCCGACCGCGACTACGCGCTCGACCGCGGCATGATCCCGCTTGGCTCCTGCACCATGAAGCTCAACGCGACCACCGAGATGGAGCCGGTCACCTGGCCCGAGTTCGGCCAGCTGCACCCGTTCGCCCCGGTCGAGCAGGCCGCCGGCTACCTGACCCTGATCCGCGAGCTGGAGCAGCAGCTGGTCGAGGTCACCGGCTACGACGCCGTCTCGATCCAGCCGAACGCCGGCTCGCAGGGCGAGCTCGCCGGTCTGCTCGCGGTGCGCGCCTACCACCGGGCCAACGGCGACCTCCAGCGCGACGTGTGCCTGATCCCGTCCTCCGCGCACGGCACCAACGCGGCCTCCGCGGCGATGGCCGGCATGCGGGTCGTGGTCGTCAAGACGCTCGCCGACGGCGACGTGGACGTCGAGGACCTCAAGGCCAAGATCGCGCTGCACCGCGACCAGCTGTCCGTGCTGATGGTCACCTACCCGTCCACCCACGGCGTGTTCGAGACCCAGATCACCGACATCTGCGCGCTCGTCCACGAGGCCGGCGGCCAGGTGTACGTCGACGGCGCCAACCTGAACGCGCTGGTCGGCCTCGCCAAGCCGGGCAAGTTCGGCGCGGACGTCTCGCACCTGAACCTGCACAAGACCTTCTGCATCCCGCACGGCGGCGGCGGCCCCGGCGTCGGCCCGGTCGCGGTGCGCTCGCACCTCGCGCCGTACCTGCCCAACCACCCGCTGCAGGCCGAGGCCGGCCCCGCGACCGGTGTCGGCCCGATCTCGGCCGCGCCGTGGGGCTCCGCGGCGATCCTGCCGATCTCCTGGGCGTACGTCCGGCTGATGGGCGGCGAGGGCCTCAAGCGCGCCACCCAGGTGGCCGTGCTGAACGCCAACTACATCGCCAAGCGGCTCGCCCCGCACTACCCCGTGCTGTACACCGGCCCCGGCGGGCTGGTCGCGCACGAGTGCATCATCGACCTGCGCCCGCTCAGCAAGGAGACCGGCGTCAGCGTCGACGACATCGCCAAGCGCCTGATCGACTACGGCTTCCACGCGCCGACCATGTCGTTCCCGGTGGCCGGCACGCTGATGATCGAGCCCACCGAGTCCGAGGACCTGCACGAGATCGACCGGTTCTGCGAGGCGATGATCGCGATCCGCGGCGAGATCGAGCAGGTCGGCGCGGGCGTGTGGCCGGCCGACGACAACCCGCTGCGCAACGCCCCGCACACCGCGTCGATGCTGGCGGGCGAGTGGGAGCACGCGTACTCGCGGGAGACCGCGGTCTTCCCGGCGGGCGTGAACCCGGCGGACAAGTACTGGCCGGCGGTGCGGCGGATCGACGGCGCGTACGGCGACCGGAACCTGGTCTGCTCGTGCCCGCCGCTGGACGAGTACGACGCCTGATCCGACAAGTGAGCCGCCCGCCGGGGGACTTCCCTCGGCGGGCGGCTTTCTGCTGGGCGTCTTCCGCCTCGCGCGGTTTCCCGCGCCCCTGTCGGGGCGCAGAGCGCTGCGCGGGTCAGGAGTAGACCGGGCCCGTGAACTTCTCGCCGGGGCCGGAGCCCGGGGCGTCGGGGATGAGGGAGGCCTCGCGGAAGGCCAGCTGCAGGGAGCGCAGGCCGTCGCGCAGCGGGGCGGCGTGGAAGTTGGAGATCTCGGGGGCCCCGGCGGTGACCAGGCCGGCCAGGGCGGTGATCAGCTTGCGGGCCTCGTCGAGGTCCTTGTCGGCCTCGCCGCCCTCGGCCAGCCCGCACTTGACGGCGGCGGCGCTCATCAGGTGGACGGCGACGGTGGTGATCACCTCGACGGCCGGGACCTCGGCGATGTCGCGGGTCAGGTCGTCGAAGCCGATCGCCTCGTCGGACGCCGCGGACTCGGGCGTGTGGTCGTGGTCGGGCTGGCTGGTCACGGTGTCACTCCGGGATGCTGGTGCGAAAGCGCAGTACAAAGGGAGCGTACAAGGCGGGCGGCGAGGGGTCGGAATACCGGTCGGCCCCCGAACGCTGGTATGCTTCGAGACTGACCGGCCAGGTAGTCCCTTCGGGGTGCCCGGCCAGCAAGTGGAGGCTCCACCTCAGGAGGCCCGAGAGGGCAACCGCGACAGTCTCCCACCTGATCGGCCGAAGGGCCGACGGGTACGGTCCGCGAAGGGCGCCCGTGAGGATTGCCCGTCGCCAGTGGTGTCCGCGAGGACATCCGGAACGTGTGGAGCCCCGCCTGTACCGTGCGGGGCTTTTTTCGTGCGTTCGGTGCCTCTGCCAGGCGGCAGGAGCAGCGGAGCATGAATGAAGCCCCGCCCAGTGGTCGAAACCACTACGTGCGACCGCCGTCCGACGGCCGCATCGAAGAAGGTGCAACCGAGGAGGCCCCATCAGCACCGAGCCCCGCATCAACGACCGGATTCGCGTCCCCGAGGTGCGACTCGTCGGTCCCAGCGGCGAGCAGGTCGGCATCGTCCCGCTCGCGAAGGCGCTGGAGCTTGCCCAGGAGTACGACCTGGACCTGGTCGAGGTGGCCGCGACGGCCCGCCCGCCGGTGTGCAAGCTCATGGACTACGGCAAGTTCAAGTACGAGTCGGCGATGAAGGCCCGTGAGGCGCGCAAGAACCAGGCGCACACGGTCATCAAGGAGATGAAGCTCCGGCCGAAGATCGACCCGCACGACTATGACACCAAGAAGGGTCACGTCGTTCGGTTCCTCAAGCAGGGCGACAAGGTCAAGATCACGATCATGTTCCGCGGTCGTGAGCAGTCCCGGCCCGAGCTGGGCTTCCGACTGCTGCAGCGGCTTGCGGACGACGTCCAGGAGCTGGGCTTCGTGGAGTCCGCTCCGAAGCAGGACGGCCGAAACATGATCATGGTTCTCGGCCCGCACAAGAAGAAGACCGAGGCGATGGCCGAGGCCCGCGCGCTCGCCGACGCCCGCAAGGCGGAGCGGCTGGGTCGCGGTCCGGCCGCCGACGGGGCGGACGAGGTCGATGAGGCCGAGTTCGTCGAGGACGAGGCCGTCGAGGCCGACGAGGTCGAGGCCGACGACGCCGAGACCACCGAGGTCGAGGCCGCCGAGGTCGAGCAGCCCGCCGACGCCGCCCAGGACGCCTGAGCCTTCGGGTTCAGATCCGGGCGGGATCGGCATCGGTTCCGGGGCACCCGCCCCGGAGACGAGATCCATCCAGTTCCGGCCCGTGCCGTACGGCGCGGGCCGTGAACGGACCGACGAGGAGAAACGGCGACATGCCGAAGCAGAAGACGCACAGCGGCGCCAGCAAGCGCTTCAAGATCACTGGCTCCGGGAAGGTGCTGCGCGAGCGTGCCGGCCGTCGCCACCTGCTTGAGCACAAGCCCTCGACGCTGACCCGCAAGCTGGCCGGCAACGCCGAGATGGCCCCCGGCGACGCCAAGAAGATCAAGAAGCTTCTCGGCAAGTGATCGCCCGCCCGCGGCTCGGCCGTGGGCACCAGCTGATCCTTTCCGACCGAATCGAATAACGGACCGGCGGCACGATCCGGGGTCCGGAACCAAGGAGTAATCAAGTGGCACGCGTCAAGCGGGCAGTCAACGCCCACAAGAAGCGCCGGGTCATCCTCGAGCGGGCCTCCGGCTACCGCGGTCAGCGCTCGCGCCTGTACCGCAAGGCCAAGGAGCAGGTCACCCACTCGCTGGTCTACAACTTCAACGACCGCAAGAAGCGCAAGGGCGACTTCCGTCAGCTGTGGATCCAGCGCATCAACGCCGCTGCCCGTGCCAACGGCATGACCTACAACCGCTTCGTGCAGGGCCTGAAGGCCGCCGGCGTCGAGATCGACCGCAAGATGCTCGCGGACCTCGCGGTCAACGACACCGTCGCGTTCGCCGCCCTGGTCGAGGTCGCCCAGAAGGCGCTGCCGGAGGACGTCAACGCCCCCAAGGTCGCCGCCTGATCGAGGCCCCTCGCCTTGAGCTGAGCTTCCCGGACCCGCAGGCCTCTCGTGCCTGCGGGTCCGTCGCGTATCGCGCGCCATCCGCCCCTTCATGACGAAGATCGTGAGCATGAGCACCGACATCCCCCTGCTGACCTCCCTGCGCTCCCCGCGCGTCGTCTTCGCCCGCCGGCTGGCCAAGCGCAACCAGCGGAGCAAGGAGCGGCGCTTCCTGGCCGAGGGCCCGCAGGCCGTGCGGGAGGCGGTGGCGTACGGGCGGCTGCCTGGCGGGGAGCACGCCGTGGTGGAGATCTACCTGACCCGGGAGGCCGCCGAGCGGCACGCGGAGATCGCCGGGGCGGCGCGGGCGGCCGGGCTGCCGGTGCTGACCGCCACCGAGGAGGTGATCGCGGACATCTGCGACACCGTCACCCCGCAGGGCATCGTGGCGCTGTGCCGGTTCATCGACACGCCGTTCGAGCAGGTGCTGCAGGCCCGGCCGAAGCTGGTCGCGGTGCTGGCGCACGTCCGCGACCCCGGGAACGCCGGCACCGTGCTGCGCACCGCGGACGCGGCCGGGGCTGACGCGGTGGTGCTGACCGACGCGTCGGTCGACCCGTACAACCCGAAGGCGGTGCGGGCGTCGGTGGGCAGTCTGTTCCACCTGCCGGTCGCCACCGGGGTGCCGATCGAGGAGGCGGTGGCGCGGCTGCGGGCGGCCGGGGTGCGGGTGCTGGCGGCGGACGGCGCGGGGGAGCGGGACCTGGACCAGGAGCTGGACGAGGGCTCGCTGGGCTCCGCGCACGCCTGGGTGTTCGGCAACGAGGCGTGGGGCCTGCCGGAGGAGACCCGGGCGCTGGCCGACGAGGTGGTACGGGTGCCCATCCACGGGCACGCGGAGAGCCTGAACCTCGCCACGGCCGCCGCCGTGTGCCTGTACGCCTCCGCGCGCGCCCAGCGCTCCCCCGGAGGGTGTCGCGCCGACGCCTGACCGCGCTAGGGTCGGGGCTCAAGGCCGACAAGGGGCGGGGGAGGACACCCATGGGCGGCGGGAGCTCGGCGACCCTGGAACCTGACGACCTGCCGGACGGGCTGGTGGTCGCGGACGCGCACGGGCGGGTGGTGGTGTTCAACCGCGCCGCCGAGCGGATCACCGGGCGGTCGGCGGCGGGTGCGCTCGGTCTGACGCTGGATCAGGCGCTGCCGCTGGAGGACCTGGACGGGCGGCGCTGGTGGCAGCTGACCGACCCGTACGGGGGCCTCGCGGTGCGCAGCGGGCAGCCGGAGCGGAACCTGCTGCTGCCCGGCGGGCGGGAGGTACTGGTCTGCGCCCGGTACGTGCGGGAGGACCCGGGCAGCCCGCCGGTGCGGGTGGTGGTGACGCTGCGCGGCACCGAGGCGCGGCGCCGGACGGAGCGCAGCCACGCGGAGCTGATCGCCACCGTCGCCCACGAGCTGCGCTCGCCGCTGACCAGCGTGAAGGGCTTCACGGCGACGCTGCTGGCGAAGTGGGAGCGGTTCAACGACGGCCAGAAGCGGGTGATGCTGGAGACCGTCGACGCGGACGCGGACCGGGTGACCCGGCTGATCGCCGAGCTGCTGGACATCTCCCGGATCGACGCCGGCCGGCTGGAGATCCGCCGGCAGCGGATCGACCTGGCGGCGGCGGTGCACCGGCACGTGGCGGGCAAGGTCGCGGCGGGCATCCCGGCCGACCGGTTCGACATCCGGGTGGCGGAGCCGCTGAACGAGCAGTGGGGCGACCCGGACAAGATCGACCAGGTGCTGGCGAACCTGCTGGAGAACGCGGTGCGGCACGGCGAGGGCACGGTCACCATCGAGGTCGCGACGGCCAAGGAAGTGGTGGAGGCGGCGGGCTGGGAGCCGGCCGGGACGCCGCCGCGGGTGCTGGAAGGCACTGCGGTGACCGTCAGCGACCAGGGCGGCGGCATCCCGGAGGACGCGATGCCGCGGGTGTTCACCAAGTTCTGGCGGGGGTCCAGGCGCGGCGGCACCGGCCTGGGCCTGTACATCGTCAAGGGTGTGGTCGAGGCGCACGGCGGGGTGATCCGGATCAGCCGGGCGCCCGGCGGGGGTGCCCGGTTCCGTTTCGTGCTGCCCGCCGGCATCCCGGACTTCATGCTCTGAGCACCGCACGGCCACGGTCACCCGCCGTATGCGGTAGCGCGCTGCGACTACACTCGACCTTTGGCGTTCTGGGACGCCCGGCGAGGCAGCAGACCTGATCACGAGCAGGAGCACGGGAACTATAGAGATGTCGGCACCCAACAAGTCGTACGACCCGGTCGAGGTCGAGGCCCTCAAGCCCGAGGTGGTGGAGCAGGCCCGGGACGAGGCGATCGCCGCGTTCGCCGCCGCCGCCGACCTCGAGGCGCTCAAGCAGGCGAAGGTCGCCCACACCGGCGACCGTTCCCCGCTCTCGCTCGCCAACCGCGAGATCGGTGCGCTGCCCCCGCAGGCGAAGGCCGCCGCCGGCAAGCTGATCGGCCAGGCCCGCGGCGCGGTCAACCAGGCCCTGGCCAAGCGCCAGGTCGAGCTGGAGGCCGAGCGCGACGCCCGGGTGCTGGTCGAGGAGGCGGTGGACGTCACGCTGCCCTACGGCCGCACCCCGCGCGGCGCCCGCCACCCGCTGACCACGCTGGCGGAGCGGATCGAGGACACCTTCATCGCCATGGGCTACCAGGTGGCCTCCGGCCCCGAGGTCGAGGCGGAGTGGCTGAACTTCGACGCCCTCAACCTGCACGCCGACCACCCGGCCCGCTCGATGCAGGACACCTTCTTCGTCGAGGGCCCCGACGGCACCGCCGACTCCGGCGTGGTGATGCGCACCCAGACCTCGCCGGTGCAGATCCGCACCATGCTGGACCGCCAGCCGCCGCTGTACGCGGTGAGCCCGGGCCGGGTGTACCGCACCGACGAGCTGGACGCCACCCACACACCCGTGTTCCGCCAGGTCGAGGGCCTCGCGGTGGACGAGGGCATCACCTTCGCCGACCTCAAGGGCACCATCGAGGTGCTGGTGGAGAAGCTGATCGGCGGCGGCCTGGAGCTGCGCTGGCGCCCCTCGTACTTCCCGTTCACCGAGCCGAGCGCGGAGATCGACCTCCAGTGCTTCGTCTGCCGCGGCGCGTCCGTCGGCAACCCGGACCGCCCGTGCCGGACCTGCTCCTCGGAGGGCTGGATCGAGCTCGGCGGCTGCGGCGTGGTCAACCCCCGCGTGCTGGTCGCCGCGGGCGTCGACCCGCAGCGCTACAGCGGGTTCGCGTTCGGCCTGGGCCTGGAGCGGATCCTGATGAACCGTCACAACGTCGCCGACATGCGCGACATGGTCGAGGGTGACGTGCGCTTCACCCTCCCGTTCGGGATGGAGATCTGATGCGCGTCCCGCTTTCCTGGCTGCGCGAGTACGTCGACCTGCCGGCGGGTGAGACCGGACGCGACGTCGCGGCCCGGCTGGTCCGCGCGGGTCTCGAGGTGGAGACCGTCGAGCAGCTCGGCACCGACATCAAGGGCCCGCTGGTGGTCGGCGAGGTGCTGTCGATCGAGGAGCTGAGCGGCTTCAAGAAGCCGATCCGGCACTGCTTCGTCAACGTCGGCGCCGCCAACGGCACCGGCGAGCCGCAGGAGATCGTCTGCGGCGCGACCAACTTCCAGGTCGGCGACAAGGTCGTGGTGATCCTGCCCGGCGGCGTGCTGCCCGGCCCGTTCCCGATCTCCGCCCGGCAGACCTACGGCCACACCTCGGCGGGCATGATCTGCTCGGCCCGCGAGCTCGGCATGGGCGACGACCACAACGGCATCATCGTGCTGCCGCCCGAGTTCGAGCCCGGCACCGACGCGATCGAGCTGCTCCAGCTGGCCGACGAGGTGCTCGACATCGCGGTCACCCCGGACCGCGGCTACTGCCTGTCGATGCGCGGCGTGGCCCGCGAGGCGGCCGCCGCGTACGGCCTGCCGCTGGCCGACCCGGCGCTGCTGGACGTCCCGCCGGCGAACGCGTACGGCTACCTGGTCAAGGTCGCCGACCCGGTGGGCTGCGACCGCTTCGTGGCGCGCACCGTCACCGGCGTCGACCCGGCCGCCAAGTCGCCGATCTGGCTGCAGCGCCGCCTGCAGAAGGCCGGCATCCGGCCGATCTCGCTGACCGTCGACATCACCAACTACGTGATGCTGGAGGTCGGCCAGCCGCTGCACGCCTACGACCGCGGCCGCGTCGACGGCCCGATCCAGGTCCGCCGCGCCACCGAGGGCGAGACCCTCACCACGCTGGACGGCGTCAAGCGCAAGCTGTCCGCCGAGGACCTGCTGATCTGCGACAACACCGGTCCGATCGGTCTGGCCGGCGTGATGGGCGGGGCCTCCACCGAGATCCTCGACCCGGTCGTCGACGCCGAGACCGGCGCCGTCACCGGCACCACCGAGGTGATCATCGAGGCGGCGCACTTCGAGCCGGTCGCGATCGCCCGCACCGCCAAGCGGCACAAGCTGCCCTCCGAGGCGTCCAAGCGCTTCGAGCGCGGCGTCGACCCGGAGGCCGCCCGCGCCGCCGCGCAGCGCGCCGTCGACCTGCTGGTGCTGATCGCCGGCGGCACCGCCGAGGCCGGGGTGACCGACATCGCCGCCCCGCACCCGGTGCGCACCATCACCATCGACGCCGACCTGCCCGACCGGGTGGCCGGCGCCGTGTACGGCCGCGAGACCGTCGCCCGCCGCCTGCAGGAGGTCGGCTGCACGGTCGCCGGCGCGGACGTCCTGGAGGTCACCCCGCCGTCCTGGCGCCCCGACCTCACCGACCCGTACGACCTCGCCGAGGAGGTCATCCGGCTGGAGGGCTACGACAACGTCCCCGCCCGGATGCCCACCGTCCCGCCGGGCCGCGGCCTGACCGAGGCGCAGCGCTTCCACCGCCGGGTCGGCGTGGCGCTGGCCGGCGCGGGCTACGTCGAGATCAACGCCTACCCGTTCGTCGGCGAGGCCGCGTTCGACGGGCTCGGCCTGGACGCGGACGACGCCCGCCGACGCACCGTCAAGCTGGTCAACCCGCTGAACGACGCCGAGCCGGCGCTGCGCACCACCCTGCTGCCGGGGCTGCTCGGCGCGCTGCGCCGCAACGTCGGCCGGGGCAACACCGACCTCGCGCTGTTCGAGACCGGGACGGTGTTCCTGCCGAAGGACGAGCACAAGGTCGCGCCGCGGCTGCCCGTCGACCGCCGCCCCAGCGAGGAGCAGCTCGCCGAGCTGAACGCCGCGCTGCCGCACCAGCCGCGCCGGGTCGCCGTCGCGCTGACCGGCGAGCGGATCCCCTCCGGCTGGTGGGGCAAGGGCGCGCCGGCCGGTTGGGCCGACGCCGTCGAGGCCGCCCGCACCGTCGCCGCGGCGGCGGGCGTGGAGCTGACGGTCCGCCAGGCGCAGTACGCGCCGTGGCACCCGGGCCGCTGCGCGGAGCTGCTGGTCGGCGACGAGGTGATCGGCCACGCCGGTGAGCTGCACCCGCGGGTGATCAAGGCGCTGCACCTGCCGGAGCGCACCAGCGCGATGGAGCTCGACCTCGACCTGCTCTTCGAGGACGGCCGCCGGGTCTCCGGCCCGCCGGTCTCCGCGTACCCCGTGGCGACGCAGGACGTGGCGCTGATCGTCGACGCGGCGGTGCACACCGCGGACGTGGAGGCGGCGCTGCGCGACGGTGCGGGCGAACTGCTGGAGTCGCTGCGGCTGTTCGACGTCTTCACGGGCGAGCAGGCGGGCGCGGGCAAGAAGTCGCTGGCGTACACGCTGCGCTTCCGCGCCACCGACCGGACGCTGACGGCGGACGAGGCGAGTGCGGCCCGCGAGGCCGCGGTGGCGGTGGCGGCCGAGCGTACGGGTGCGGTGCTGCGAGGCTGACGCGACGTCAGGCGATGCGCCTGGGGCCCCGGTGGACGGTTCTTCCGTCTGGCGGGGCCCTTTCGGTTTGGGGGTGGGCGCTACGGGGGTGGGGGAGTTGCTGGTGGGCGCGATCTGGCGGTGGGGGAGGGGTTGCTCGCGCAGTTCCTCGCGCCCCTGGCGGGGCGCGTCTTGGCGGGGCGTGGTCTCGCGGGGAGCGGTCTGGTGGGGCGTTACAGGGGGCGGTGCATGATGTGGAGGCCGACGTAGCCGTGGCGGGGGTGGTGGAAGCCTTCGGGGACGGTGCCGAGGATGGTGAAGCCGAGGGACTGGTAGAGGCGGATCGCGGGGGTGTTGGTGGCGACGACGGCGTTGAACTGGATGGCGCGGTAGCCGGCTTCGCGGGCCCAGTCGAGGGTGTGTTCGCAGAGGGCGCGGCCGATGCCGCGGCCGGCGTGGTCGGGGTCGACCATGAAGCTGGCGCTGGCGACGTGGTTGCCGTTGCCCCACTGGTTGTTGTTCATCTTGGCGGTGCCGACGAGGGTGCCGTCGTCGAGGGTGGCGACGACGGTGCGGTGGGGGGCGGGGAGCATCCACCAGTCGCGGGCGGTGTCGGCGGTGAGGTCGGCGGGGTAGGTGAAGGTCTCCCCGGCGGCGGTGATGCGGTGGAAGAACGGCCAGACGGCGGGCCAGTCGGCGGCGGTGGCGGTGCGGATCTGCATTCGGCCCAGGATGCCTGCGAACGGCCCGTGGGGCGAGCGATTTGCGTGGCGGCGGCGACCGCCGACGTATGTTGAGTACCTGACAGATCGGGCCAAGGGCCTTGCGGTGGCGGGGAACTGACGGTTCAATCCTGGTTAGGAAAGTTTCCTAACGCAAGCTTTCCCACCCCCACTCCCTGCGGGCACCCCCATGCCCGCAGCCCGGCAGACGGAGCGTCAGATGGGCAGCAAGCACCGTACCTCCCGCACCACCCGGGCCGCTCTCGCGGTCCTGATCGCCGCCCTCCCGGTCACGGTCGCCGGTGTCGGCGTCGCGAACGCCGCCCCGGTGAGCGCGGTGGCCGGCGTCGGCCTGGACGACGCGCACAAGAAGGAGATCGCCATGGAGCTGGTCTCCTCGGCCGAGAACTCCTCGCTGGACTGGAAGGCGCAGTACAAGTACATCGAGGACATCGGTGACGGCCGCGGCTACACCGCCGGCATCATCGGCTTCTGCTCCGGGACCGGCGACATGCTGGAACTGGTGCAGCACTACACGGACCTGAAGCCGGGCAACATCCTGGCCAAGTACCTGCCGGCCCTGAAGAAGGTGAACGGCTCCGCCTCGCACAGCGGCCTGGGCTCGGCGTTCACCAAGGACTGGGCGACCGCCGCGAAGGACACCGTCTTCCAGCAGGCGCAGAACGACGAGCGCGACCGGGTGTACTTCAACCCGGCGGTGCGCCAGGGCAAGTCGGACGGCCTGCGGGCGCTCGGCCAGTTCATCTACTACGACGCGATCGTGATGCACGGCCCGGGCACCGACTCGGACAGCTTCGGCGGCATCCGCGCGGCGGCGATGAAGAAGGCCAAGACCCCCGCCCAGGGTGGCGACGAGGCGACCTACCTGAAGGCGTTCATGGACGCCCGCAAGGTCGTCATGAAGAAGGAGGAGGCGCACGCGGACACCAGCCGCGTCGACACCGAGCAGCTGGTGTTCGTCAACGCCAAGAACTTCGACCTGAACCCGCCGCTGAAGTGGAAGGTCTACGGCGACCCGTACCAGATCAACAGCTAGTCACCCCCCCGGAACGTCCGGCCCGGTGCTCGCGGGTGACGCCGGGCCGGGCACGGACGCACTGCGGCCGCCTCCCACGACGCGTGGGGGCGGCCGCAGTGCGTTGACGGTCCGTCAGGCGGTGTAGTCGTAGAAGCCGCGGCCGGACTTGCGGCCGAGCAGGCCCGCGTCGACCATCCGGGACAGCAGCGGCGGGGCGGCGTACAGCTGCTCCTTGTACTCCTCGTACATCGAGTCGGCGATGGAGACGATGGTGTCCAGGCCGATCAGGTCGCACAGGCGCAGCGGACCCATCGGGTGGGCGCAGCCGGCCTCCATGCCCTTGTCGATGTCGGCGGCGGTGGCGACGCCCGTCTCGAACATCCGGACCGCGGAGAGCAGGTACGGGACCAGCAGGGCGTTGACCACGAAGCCGGCCCGGTCGCGGGCGCGGATCGGCTCCTTGCCGAGCACCTGGATCGCGAACTGCTCGGCCCGGGAGGTGGTCTCGGCGGAGGTGGTCAGGGTGGGGATCACCTCGACCAGCTTCTGCACCGGCGCCGGGTTGAAGAAGTGCAGGCCGATCACCTGCTCGGGGCGGGTGGTGGCGGCGGCCAGCTTCACGATCGGGATGGAGGAGGTGTTGGAGGCGAGCAGCGCGTCCCGGCGGGTGATCACCTGGTCCAGGGTCTCGAAGATCTTGACCTTGATGTCCTCGCGCTCGGCGACGGCCTCGACCACCAGGTCGCGGTCGTGGAAGTCGGAGAGCTCGGTGGTGAAGGACAGTCGGGACAGCGCCTCGTCGCGCTCCTCCTCGGACAGCTTGCCGCGCCTGACAGCGGTCTCCAGGGAGTTGGTCAGCCGGGTCCGGCCCAGCTCCAGCGCCTCGCCGCTGGCCTCGGAGACCAGCACCTCCAGCCCGGAACGGGCGAAGACCTCGGCGATGCCCGACCCCATGAGGCCGCAGCCGACTACTCCGACGCGCGCGATGTCACTCACTCAGTTGCCCTTCACGTGGTGCTGGGGGTGGCCCAGCCGGGTGTGTCGGCGAACCGTTCGGCCTGGTGCGGCCGAGCAGTCGCCCGGACGACGGTACTACTCCGCTTAACGCCCGTTCACGCCGCCTCGCTCCCGGCCGCGGCAGGTCGGCCACTGCGCCGAACGGGTGACGGTGCCCCGTACGCCGCGCGCGCTCCCCGTGCGCCCCCGGCCAGCGGACAGAATGCGAGGGTTCCGCCGAGGAGGGAGCACGCAGATGACGGGATCGCTGGCCGGGCAGGTGGGGCTGATCACGGGTGCGGGGCGCGGCATCGGCCGGGAGATCGCCATCGGACTGGCCGCCGAGGGGATGTCCGTCGGACTGGTCGGCCGCACCCACGACAGGCTGATCGACACCCTGAAGCAGTGCGTCCGGCACGGCGCCCGCGGCGTCGCCGTCACCGCCGACGTCACCCGCCCGGGCGCCGTCCGGGAGGCCGTCCGCGCCGTCGAACGCGACCTCGGCCCGGTCGACCTGCTGATCAACAACGCCGGGCAGGTCGACCGCGACGAGACCCCGATCTGGGAGACCGACCCCGCCCAGTGGTGGCAGGTGGTGGAGACCAACCTGCGCGGCCCGTACAACCTGCTGCGGCACGTGCTGCCCGGCATGGTCGAACGCCGCCGCGGCCGGGTGATCAACCTCAACAGCGGCTTCGCGCTGCGCCCCGACGGCAACTACACCGCGTACGCCACCTCCAAGGGCGCACTGCTGAAGCTCACCGACAACATCGCCGACTCGGTCGGCCGGCACGGCGTCGTGGTGCTCGACATCAGCCCCGGCGCGGTCGCCACCGACATGACCGCCGGCATGCCGATGTTCCGCGACATGAAGGCCTGGGGCTCCATCCCGTACATGGTCGCGGTCACCGTGGACGCCGCCCGCGGCCGGTTCGACGGGCTGCACGGGCGCTTCCTGCACGCCGGACGCGACAACCTGGAGACGCTGGTGGCCTCCGCCGCCGAGATCCGCGCCGCCGACGCCCGGACGCTGCGGCTGCGCCCGTACGGTCCGGACGACCCGATGGCGTGACGGGGCGTCGGCGCGGCGGTGGCGGCCCGTCAGGGCCGCAGCAGCGCGGCGAGCTCGGACTCGGGGAGGGTGCCGGGGGCGCGGCCCTCGCGGGCGAAGGCGCCGGCCAGCTGCTGCAGGGCCGCGTTCAACGGGGTCGGGACGCCGTGCAGGCGCCCGAGCAGGACCACCTCGCCGTTCAGGTAGTCCGCCTCGATGTCACCGGTGCCGCGCTTCAGGCTCTGCCAGGACGAGCCGCCGCCGCGCTCCTCGCCCGCCAGCGGCTGCAGGACGATCCGCTCCCCGCGCACCCGGCGCTGCTCCTCCGCGGACGTGTGGTCGATGCCCGCGGCGGCCAGCACCGCCCGGCCCTCGGCCTGCACCCGCTGCCACACGGCCTCGCGCAGCTCGCCGTCGATCGGCCCGGCCACCGCCTCCAGCGCGTTGCCGAGGTTGCCGAGCAGCTTGGCGTACTTCCACTCCATCACCCGCCCGCTGACCGGCGCGTCGAAGTACGAGTCGGCCAGGTCCGCCGCGATCCGCTCGGCGGTGGCGTCCCGCCCCTGCGGGTACCGGCCCACGTGCAGCACGCCGGAGCACGGGGTGCCCGCCGCGGAGACCCGGCCCGTCTCCAGGTGGGTGGACGGCAGCCACACGCACATCCCGTACACCCGGGCGAAGCGGCGCAGCGCCAGGCGCTCGTTGGCGACGCCGTTCTGCGCGCAGACCACCGGCAGCCGCTCGGCCGCGGTGCCGCCACCGGCCACCGGTCGGGGCGCCCACTGGTCCAGCAGGGCGGTGGTGTGCTGGGTCTTCACGGCGAGGACCAGCACGTCCTCGGGCGTCAGGTCGAGCTCGTCCGGCCCGCCGACCGCCGGGACGGGCAGCCGGTGCGCGCCGTCGGGCGTGGTCAGCCGCAGACCGTCCGCGCGCAGCGTGGCCAGGTGGGCGCCGCGGGCGACCAGGACGACGTCGCGGCCGCTCTGGTGGAGCCGTCCGCCGATGGTGCCGCCGACCGCGCCGGCGCCGAGGATCACATAGCGCATGGGGTGAGCATGGCATGCGGCCCGGTCGGCAGGTGACGGCGGGTCAGGCGGGGGCGGGCGGGCGGCGCCGGCGGGGTGGTCAGGCGCAGAGCTCGGAGGCGGTGACGGCGTGCAGGCCCTTGGCGGCCAGGGCGTCCAGGATCACCGGGAGGGCGGTGACGGTGCCCGGGTGGCCCATGTGCAGGGCGACCACCGAGCCGGGGCCGGCCGCCTTCAGCACCCGGTTCTGCACCGCCTCGGCGCCGGGGTCGGCGTAGTCGTGCGGGTCGATGTCGAAGGACAGGACGTGCTGGTAGCCGACCTGCCGGGCCTGCTCGCGGATCATCGCGTTGGCGAACTGGGTCGCCGAGGGGCGGAACCAGCGGCCGATCGAACCGGTCAGCCGGTTCAGGCGCTCCGCGCACTGCGCTATCTCGTCGTGCGCCTGCTGCGGGCGCATCGAGGAGATGTCCAGGTGGTTCTGGGTGTGGTTGCCGAGCTCGTGGCCGCCGGACAGGATCCGCTCCGCCATCTGCGGCTGCTGGTCCAGCCAGCTGCCGACCGCGAGGACGGTCAGCCGGGCTCCGCGCTGCTCGGCGGCGGTCAGCAGCGCGGTGGCGATCGCCGGGTCGCCCTGGCCGTGGAAGGTCAGCGCGACGTTCGGCCGGGTGCGCGGCCCCGTCACCACCTCCTCCGGGGTGCCCGCCGCGAGCGGCGGCAGCGCGAAGGTCGCCGTCGGCGTCGGGCTGGGGCTCGGCGTGACCGGCTCCGGCGATTCGGCCAGGTGCGTCGGCTGCGGGCGGGCCGCCATCGAGGAGGCCTCGGCGGTCGCGTGGTCGGAGGCGTCGCCGCAGGCCGCGACGAGGCCGCCCGCCGCGGTGAGCGCGGCGAGCCGGGCGGTGGAACGCAGCACGCTGCGCCGGTCGACAGTCATCGCCGCCCACCCTATGCGCAGTTGTCGACCCGCATACAAACGCCCGCCCCCGGACGAGTGGCGTTCAGGCGACGGGCGCCGCGGGTTCGGCTGACGCGGCTGACGGGGTGTCGGGCGGCACGGGAGCGGGGCGGGGCGCGGCCGGTGCGGGCGGCGTCCGGGTGGGCCCGGCCAGCAGGGCCAGGGTGACCAGGGCGGCGCCGAGGAACTGGACGGGTGTGGGCGTGACGGAGGTGAGGAGGGCACCGGACAGGGTGGCGGTGAGCGGGAGCAGACCGCCGTACAGGCCCGCGTGGTCCGGGGTGAGGCGGGTCAGCGCGGAGTACCAGAGCAGGAACGCGCCGCAGGTCAGCGGGAGGGCGAGGTAGAGCAGCGCGAGGACCTCGGCGGTGGTGGGTGCGCGCAGCGGGCCGGGGGAGAGCAGGGCGGCGACGGCGAACAGCGGGACGGCGAGGGCGGTGGTGTAGGCGGAGACCCGGACCGGGCCGAGGCGGGGCAGCAGCGGGACGGCGAGCAGCGAGAAGGCGGCCTCGCAGAGCAGGGTGCCGGTGGCGCAGAGCAGGCCGGTCAGGTCGCCGGAGCCGTAGCCCTGGGTGAGCGCGGCGCCGACCACGACCACCGCGGCCGACGGCGGGCCAGCAGCGGGCCGAGCACGCCGAGCAGCAGCGGGGTGCAGCCGACGACGCTGCCGACCACCGCGGCGTCCGTGTGCCGCAGGGCGGTCACCAGCAGCAGGTTGAAGGCGAGCAGCCCGGTCGCGGCCAGCGCGAGCAGCAGGCCGAGTTCCCGGCCCGTCAGCCGGCCGGGCAGCGGGCCCTGGCGGCGGGCCAGCGGGAGCAGCACCGCGGCGGCCAGCGTGTAGCGCAGGGCCTGACCGGCGGCGACCGGGTACGCGCTGAAGGCGGCGGTGACGCCGGTCGAGCAGCCGAGCAGGGTCATCGCGGCGGCGGCACGCAGCGCGCCGGCCGTCGCGGGGGCCGGGGAGGGGATGGGGGTGGGCGGCATGTCTGTCACGCTAGGCAACGGGTGGTCCGGTTCCCAGGACCAGTCGGCGTCCGGTGGAGAGGACCAATTCGGCGGGGCCCGGACGGTCCGCGGTCGGTGGAGAGGGCGGGTGGATGCGGGTGCGTGAGCTGCTGATCGTGCTGGACCACGGGCGCGGTGAGCTCACCGGGCAGCTCACCCGGGCGCTGCGGGAGGCGGTCCGGGACGGGCGGTTGGCGGCCGGGGCGCGGCTGCCGGCGACGCGGGTGCTCGCCGCCGAACTCGGCGTCTCGCGCGGCGTGGTGGTCGAGGCGTACGAGCAACTGGCCGCGGAGGGCTACCTGGTGGGGCGCCAGGGTTCCGGGACCCGGGTCGCGGCGGGGGTCGGCGGTGCGCGGGCGGACGGGCCGGTGGCCCCGGAGGCGGCGGTGCCCGCGTACGACCTGATGCCGGGGACGCCCGACCTCGGGCTGTTCCCGCGGGCGGCGTGGGCGGCGGCGGTGCGGCGGGCGCTGCAGACGGCGCCCCACCGGGATCTCGGGTACGGGGACCCGGCCGGACTGCCGCGGCTGCGCGGGGAGTTGGCGTCCTACCTGGGCCGGGTGCGGGCGGTGGCCGCCGGGGTGGAGCGGACGATGGTGGTGGCGGGTGTCGGGCAGAGCCTGTCGCTGTTGGTCGGGGTGCTGGCCGGGCACGGGTACCGGCGGATCGCGGTGGAGGACCCCGGTTCGCCCGGCGCGGTGGAGCTGCTGCGCGCCCACGGGGTCGACCCGATCGGTGTGCCGGTCGACGAAGAGGGCCTGATGGTGCGCGAGTTGGCGGCGAGCGGCGCGGACGCGGTGCTGGTCACCCCGGCGCACCAGTATCCGACCGGGGTGGTGCTGTCCGCGCGGCGGCGCACCGAACTCGCCGCCTGGGCGCGGGCCGGCGGGCTGGTGATCGAGGACGACTACGACGCCGAGTTCCGCTACGACCGCGAACCCGTGGGCGCCGTCCAGGGGTTGGCGGTGGAGCGGACCGTCTACCTCGGCTCGCTCAGCAAGACCCTGGCGCCCGGGCTGCGGCTCGGCTGGGCGGTCCTGCCGGGCCGGCTCGCCGCGGAGTTCCGGGAGGCCAAGCGGTACGCCGACCTCGGCACCGGGGCGGTCGACCAACTCGCCTTCGCCGCACTGCTGGAGAGCGGCGGCTACGACCGGCACCTGCGCGCCGTCCGCCCCCGCTACCGGGCCCGTCGCGACGCGCTGGTCACCGCCCTCGGCGTCCACCTGCCGCAGGTCGAACTACGCGGCGTCGCCGCCGGGTTGCACCTGTACGCGGAGCTCCCCGACGGGCTCGACGAAGCCGCGCTGGTGGCCGCCGCGCTGCGCCGCGGGGTGCGGGTCGCCGCGGTCGCGCCGAGCCGGATCACCCCCGGGCCCGGGGCGATCGCCCTCGGCTACGCGGGCGTCGCCGAGCAGCGGCTGGCACAGGCGGCGGCGCTGCTCGGGGCGGCGGCCGCCGCCGTGCTCGGCTGAGGGTGCTTGCGGCTGTGCTCGGCTGACGGTGCGTGCGGCCGTGCCCGGCTGATGGTGCGTGCGGCTGTGCCCGGCTGAGGGTGGGTGTGTCAGGGGCTGTTCAGGGCCGTGGTCTTGAGTACGGCCAGGGCGGCCAGGAAGGCGAACACCAGGACGACGCCGACCAGTTGGACCGCGTTGCGCTGCTGCCGCGGCGCGTAGGCCAGCGCGTAGCCGGTGGTCAGGCCGGTGACCAGGCCGCCGAGGTGGCCCTCCCAGGAGGTGAAGCCCGCCGAGATGACCATCCAGATCACGAAGGTGACCATCAACTGGCTTCCGCCGAGCGGGTCGTAGTGCATCCGGCGGCTCAGCACGAAGTAGCCGCCGGCCAGGCCGAAGATCGCGCCGGACGCGCCCAGCGAGGGCTGGGTGGGCGCGACCAGGTAGGCGAAGACCGAGCCGCCGAGACCGGAGAGCAGGTACAGCGCGCTGAAACGGAGCACGCCGAGGCGCTCCTCCACCACCCGGCCGAGTATCCACAGCCAGTACATGTTGAACAGGATGTGGGTGATCCCGAACAGCCCGGAGGTGGGCTGCAGGTGCAGGAAGGTGCCGGTGATCAGCCGGTACCACTCGCCGTGCGCCACGCCGATGGCGGTGAAGCCCGACGGGGTGTACGGGAGGTTGTTGACGTAGTGCTGCCCGTCCGGACCGAGCAGCGCGGTGCCCAGCACGTCGAAGTGGTCGACGATCTCCGGGCGGGCCAGCTCCAGCAGGTAGGCGATCACGTTCAGCGCGATCAGTACGATGGTCGCCCACGGCGTCGCGCTGATCCGCCCGCCGAACGCCGTCCGGGCCTGCCGCACGCTCTGGTGCCCGGACTTCACGCACTCCACGCACTGGTATCCGACCGCGGCGTCCTTGCGGCAGTCCGGGCAGACGTTGCGGTCGCAGCGGGTGCACCGCACGTACGACTCGCGGTCCGGGTGCCGGAAACAGGTCTGCGGCTGCGCCTCGGGAGCGGGTGCCCCCTCGGCGGCGTGCGTGGCGTCCATGGCAAGGCCCTCCCCTTGACGGCGCCGCCAGGCCAGGTCCGACGCCGGACCGGCCACCGACCGGAGGTCCGCGGCGAAACGGCGCTCACCCTAGGGCATCGCGCGGACGGGTGAACGGCGGGGTGGCCGATCGACGTGCAGCTCAGCGCCTCTGCGCTATGGGCCGCGCTCCTTGGGCAGCTCGTCCCGGGGCGCTTCTCGGGGGCGGTCAGCGGACGGCGCTGAGCACCACGAACTTCGGGTTGCCCGCCACCAGGCGGGAGTTGCCGAAGATCCGGCGGAGCTTCACGTGGTAGGCGAGGTGGCGGTTGCCGACCACCCGGAGCTCGCCGCCCGGGCGCAGCACGCGGCGGGCGCCGGTGAACATCCGCCAGGCGATCGCGTCGGTGGTGGCCTGGTGGGAGTGGAACGGCGGGTTGAGGAGCACCACGTCCGCCGAGGCGGAGGGCACGTCGGCGAGGCCGTCGCCGACCTGGAAGTCGGCCTTCGCGTCCGGCCCGAGGTTGCCGCGGAAGGTCTCCTCGGCGGACGCCACGGCCTGGAACGACTCGTCGAGGAAGAGGAGTTCGGCCTGCGGCTCGGCCAGCGCGGCGGCCGTGCCGACGATGCCGTTGCCGCAGCCGAGGTCCACCACCCGCTGCCCGGCGCGCAGTTCGGGCAGGTGCTGGAGGAAGAACCGGGTGCCGATGTCGAGCCGGTCGGCGCAGAACACGCCCGCCTGGTTGGCGACCTGACGGTCCGACAACACGCCGATGCCGTCCGGCAGCCGGTAGCGCAGCGGCCACGGGTTGGCGGCCCGCACGAGCTCCGGGTCCGGCGTGGTGTGGATCAGCCGGGCCTTGCGCACCGCCAGGGAGGTGCGGGTCGGGCCGAGCAGCCGCTCGAACAGCTGGAGCGTGGAGGTGTGGATCTCCGTCACCATGCCGGCGCCGACCACCACCGTGCCCGCGTGCAGCGACGGCGCGAGGCGGTGCAGCTGGTCCTCCAACAGCGCCAGGCTCTTCGGCACCCGGACCAGCAGGACGTCGATCCGCGGCGGCGGCGCGTCCTGGGTGGTGAGCAGCCGGACCCGGTCCGTGTCCGCCTTGTTGCGCTCCAGGTTGGCGGCGGTGGCGCGGGTCGCCAGGTAGGAGTCGGTGACCAGCGTCACCGTGGCGTCCGTGCGGGTGCCTGCGGCGTCTGCGGCGTCAGCGGCGTCTGCGCTGGTCAGGGCGATGGTGAGCGCGGTGGTGAGGGTGCCCCAGCGGTCGCCTAGCACCACCACCGTCCCGTCCAGCGGCACGGGGGCGGCGCCGTCCGGCCCGTGCAGGTGGCGGAGCAGGTACTCGTCGGCGGCGTCCCAGGCGCGCAGTTGCTCGCGCGGACTCACGGGGAACCGGGCCAGCTCGAGCTCGCCCCAGGCGGTGGTGAAGAGGTTCATCGTGCCTCCAGGCTAGCGGAGCGCGGCGGCGAGAAGGGCTGGTGGCGGGGCATGCGAGGCCCCGCGGGCAGCTGACGGTCCGTCACCGGGCCGCGGCACTGGACGCCAGCGGCTGACCTCGGCGGTGGACCTCGACCAGGTCGGGGGTCCCGGGGTCGGCCGCCACGAGATCACCTGTCGTCGATGAGGTCGTCGCGGGGGCAGGCGAGCCCGGGCGGCTGGCCCGCCGCTATGTGTACTGGCTGGCCGGGACGCGGGTGTCGCTGGTGGGCGACGCGGCGCTGGCGTGACCCTCGGCCGGCTGACCGCGACGACCGGCCCCGCCACCGCCCTGTGCGCCGCCCTCGGCTGCGCGACCGCAAGCGCGGGCCTGGCGTCGCCCCGCCTGCGGACGGCCCGTCAGCCAGCCCCCTGAGCCGGACACCCTCCCGCCTGGTTGCCCCGGGCGGTGGTGGATCATCGTGGCCCGGACACCGGAGGGAGCGGGCGGATGGACAGGTTCGAACGGGTGGCCGGTGCGGTGCTCGGTTCCGCCGTCGGTGACGCGTTGGGGGCACCCTTCGAGTTCGGGCCGGCCGGGATGTTCGGCGCGCGGTTCCCGCCGGTGGCGGACCCGGCGGACGCGGACGGTCCGGGTGAGTCGGAGATGTGCGGGGGCGGCGGGTGGGAACCCGGAGAGGCCACGGACGACACGCAGATGGCCGTGCACCTCGGCGAGTCACTCGTCGACGCGGGCGGGCTCGACCTGCCGGACGTCTTCGCGCGATTCCGGGCGTGGGCGGCCGGTGAGCCCAAGGACATCGGCATCCAGACCGAGTACGTCCTCACCAGCGGACTGCCCTGGGACCTCGCCGCCGCCGTCCACTTCAACAACGAACTGCGCGCCGCCGGAAACGGTGCGCTGATGCGGGCCACCACCGCCGCCGTCCGGTTCGCGCCGGAGGGCCGTGAGAAGACCATGGCGGCGGCCCGGCAGATCACCGCGCTCACCCACGGGGACGGCGCCGCGTGGGAGGGCACGGCGATCTACCACGAGCTGGTCCGGGTCGCCCTCGACGGCGAGGATCCGGTCGACGCCCTGCCCGCCGCGCTCGCCGCCGTCCGGGACGAACACCGCGAGCGCTACGCGCGGGTGCTCGCGTCGGACTGGGATCCCAGCCGGGCCACCGAGGCGAACGGGGCGGTCTGGCCCTGCCTCGGCTCCGCCGTCTGGGCGCTGCGCACCACCGGCAACTTCGCCGACGCCCTGCGCGCGGTCATCGACCTCGGCGGTGACACCGACACCACCGCTGCGGTGACGGGCGGTCTGGCCGGTGCGCGGTACGGCCGGGCGGCGATTCCGGCGCGCTGGTTGGCGCCGTTGCACGTTCCGCTGCCGCCGACCGGGCGCGTGCTGCGGGTCGGGGAGTTGACCCGGCTCGCTGCGGCGCTGGATCCGGAAGCCGGGCGGGTGAACTGACGCATCGTCAGTACTGGTGCTGCAGGGGTGCGGCGGCGGTGGTAGTGGGCGGCGAGGAGCGGACCAGGCGCTGAGGCTGAGGGCGATCACGTACCACCGTTCGGCGGGCGCGGTGTGAGGGGAGGGCCGCGTCGGATGTGGTGGGGCGTCAGTCGGCGGTGGTGAAGACCAGGCTGGCGTTGTGGCCGCCGAAGCCGAAGGCGTTGGTGAGGGCGGCGCGGGTGGTGAGGGGGCGGGGGGTGGTGGTGATGAGGTCGAGCGCGGCTGCGGGGTCGGGGTGGGCGAGGTTGCGGATGGCGGGGGCGAGGCCGTCGTGGAGGGCGCGGACGGTGGCCAGGGCGGCCAACGAGCCGGCGGCGCCGAAGAGGTGGCCGGTCATGGACTTGGTGGCGGTGACGGCGGGGCGGTGGGGGCCGAAGACGCGGCCGAGGCTGTCGGCCTCGGTGAGGTCGCCCTTGGGGGTCGAGGTGGCGTGGGCGTGGACCAGCCCGATCGCCTCGGCGGGCAGCGCGGCGTCGGCGAGGGCGCGGCGCATCGCCCGGGCCTGGCCGTCGGGGTGGCCGGCGGTGATGTGGTGCGCGTCCGAGGTGACGGCGGCTCCGGCGAGCGCGGCGTAGGCGCGGCGGCCCGCCGCGTGGGAGGCGCGTTCCAGCACCAGGACGGCGGCGCCCTCGCCGATCACGAAGCCGTCCCGGTCCAGGTCGAACGGGCGGGAGGCGTGGGCCGGGTCGTCGTTGCGCAGCGAGTGCGCGCGGGCCTGGGCGAACCCGGCCAGCGGCAGCGGGTGCAGGCACGCCTCGGTGCCGCCGGCGATCACCACGTCGGCCCGGCCGAGGCGGATCAGGTCGAGGCCGAGGGCGATCGCCTCCGCGCCCGAGGCGCAGGCGCTGACGGGGGTGTGGGCGCCGGCCCGGGCGCCGAGGTCGATGGAGACCCACGCGGCGGGCCCGTTGGCCATCAGCATCGGGACGGTGTGCGGCGAGACCTTGCGCACCCCGGAACGCTCCAGCACGTCGTTCTGCCCGAGCAGGGTGAGTGCCCCGCCCGTCCCCGTGCCGATCACCACCGCCAGCCGCTCCCCGTCGACGGCGGGCGCGCCGGCGTCCGCCCACGCCTCGCGGGCGGCGATCAGGGCGAGCTGCTCGCAGCGGTCCAGCCGGCGGGCCTCGACCCGGTCCAGCACCTCGGCGGGTTCGACGGCGAGCTGCCCGGCGATCCGGATCGGCAGGGCCTCGGCCCAGTCCCGTTCGAGCGGCCGGATGCCGTTCGCCCCGGCCAGCATCGCCGCCCAGGTGGCCTCGGCGGTCCCGCCGAGCGGGGTGGTGGCCCCGAGTCCGGTGACCAGGACGGGGGCGGTCTGCTGCTGCACTGGCGTCACTCCCTTTGTGGTGGCCGCACAATGATCCACTTCCCGGCGGATGCCCGGGGTGCGCGGCGATACCGACTCTGCCAGGGCAATCCGGCCAGGCCTGGTACCGGGCGACACCATGTCGCGCCGGGAAGGTCTGTGGAGACCTGACAGGTTTGGCTGACCGGTCGTCAGGGGAGCAGCCGGTCAGCCGGCGGCCAGGTAGGCGTGCAGCGCGGCGGCGAAGTTGTTCGGCGATCGCGCTCGGGGAACACGACCTGCGCTGGGCGAGCGCAGGCTCGCTGCTGGAGAACCGGCTCGGCAGCGGCTACGCCTTCGCGGCCACCGCCTTCGGCATCCGCGCCGAGACGGACCGCCCCGGCCCCGACACCGTCGAGGGCGTGCTCGCCACCCGGCCCGAGCCGCGCACCGTCATCGACCCGCGCCGCCTCGATGTGCCCGCACTGGCGCGGGAGTTGAGCCCGCGCGTGCCCGCCGACCACACCTACTTCGGCCTCGACCCGGCGACGCTCGACCGGCTGGACGCGGTGGTCTTCGTGCGCGAGATCCCCGCGCCGCGGCAGTGGTGGACCTGACGCCCGCACCGCGGGCCGGTCGGCGGCCGCGGGACGGGCGATACCCCCTGGCCGACCCGGCGCGGGTGGGGCAGGATGCAAACCGTGCGCCATCTGTGGGCCGGGCTGGCCGTCAACCCCGCACTGCCGCCCCGGGCGGTCGACCGGCTGATCGAGTACGCCGATCCGGAGCTCGCCGGTGAGCTGGCCGGTCGGCCGGACCTGACGCGCGGTCAGGTGGCTGCGCTGGCCGCCCTCGGCGAGGACGTGGCCGTGAAGCTCGCGCGCGCGGGTGCGCTGCTCGCGCAGGACGTCGATCCGCAGCGCCGGCCCCGCGCGGCCCTCGCCCTGCTGGAGGAAGGCCGGGCGCCGGTCGAATGGGCGCGGCGGCTCGCGGACCTGCCGGAGCTCCGGGCGGCCCTCGTCGCCTGCCCCGGGCTGCCCGCGGACGTCACCGCGCGCCTCGCCGAGGACGCCGACCCGGAGGTGGTCGCCGACCTCGGCTGGTACACCGTCGACCCGTCGGTCCTCACGCGGCTCGCCGCGCACCCGTCCACGCAGGTCAGGCGCGGCGCCGCCGCGAACGAGGCCACGCCGCCGGCCGTGCTCGCCGATCTGCTGGCCGACCGCCCGCCCGCGGGCAGCTGTCCGGTGTGCGAGCGGCACCCCGTCCCGTGGGCGCACGCACCCGACTGCCAGGACGTGGACTGCGGCCTGCCGCCCGGCGCGTACTGCGACGGCACCCACGCGTGGGCGCGGCAGGACATCCGGTTGCTGGTGCTCGGCAACCCCGCCGCGCCGACCGAGGCCGTCGCCCGGCACCTGGACGAACCCAGCCTGCTGCTGCGGATCGAGCTCGCCCGGCGGACCGACCTCGACGCCGCCGCGTACGCGCACCTCGCCGTCGACCCCGTCCCGTGGCTGCGGTGGACGATCGCGGAGAACCCGGCGGTCGGCGAGCCGCTGCTGCGCGTCCTCGCCGAGGACGACAGCGACGACGTGCGCCGCCGGGTCGCCCGCCATCCGCGCGTGCCGCTGGACGTCCTGGACCGGCTCGCCGGCACCGTCAAGCTCGGGCCGAACCTGGTGCAGCGGATCGCCGCCGCCACCGAGGAGGAGGTCCGGCAGCTGGCCGCCTCGCCCAACCCCGGGCTGCGGGTGCTGCTCGCCCAGCGGCGCGACCTGCCGGCGGACGTCCGCGACGCCCTGCTCGCCGACCGGGACGCGAAGGTCGCCGGCGCCATCGCCGGGCACCCCGGCCTGGAGGAGGCCCGGCTGCGGGACCTGCTCGCCCGGTTCGGCCGCCAGGTGGCCACCTCGATCGCGGCCAACCCCGAGGCGACGGCCGCACTGCTCGCCGAGATCGTCCGCGCCGAGAGCCCGAACGTCCGCGCGCTTCGGGCCGTCGCCGTGCACCCGCACGCCGACGGGGCCAGCCTGACGATCTGTCTCTCCGACCCCAAGGCCAAGCTGATCGCCGCCCGGCACCCCGCCCTCCCCCCGCAGATCCTCGCCTGGCTCCTCGACGACCCCGACGAGGCGGTCGCCGAAGCCGCCGCAGCCAACCCGGCACTGCCGGAGGAGGACCGCGAACGCCTGATGCCGTGAGCCGGCTCCCGCTTTCGGTGCCACTCGACGGCGGGTCAGAGCCGCCGTACGCGCAGGACGCCGGTCTGCATCGGCAGGGCGAACTCGCCGTGGGCGGTCTCGGGGCGGCCGGCGAGGTAGGCGCGGATCCGGCCCAGCGCGGCCGCGCGGTCCGGTTCCGGGAGGACGAGCATGCCGGCGCGGGTGGCGAGGGTGGCGGTGAGGGAGTCGGCGGTGCGGCGCTGGCCGTGCGGGAACGCGGACTGCTCGGGGGAGCCGAAGAGGGCGGGTGCGGCGGTCTTCGGGAGGTGCATGGCGGCGGTCGCGGCACGCCAGGCCGCCGGGGTGTCGCGGGGGCCGACGGCCGCGGGGCCGCTGACCCGGGCGAGGCCGGCGACCCAGTCGACCTCGTCGTCGAGGAGGTTCCACAACCCGGCCAGGACGCCGCCGGGGGAGAGGACCCGGGCGATCTCGGGGCCCGCGACGGCCATGTCGAACCAGTGCATCGCGTTGCCCGCCAGCACGGCGTCCACCGAGCCGTCCGGCAGCGGGATCGCCTCCGCACTGGCCGGCAGGGCGCGGACGGCCGGCAGCGCGCGGCGCAGCTCGGCGAGCATCGCGGGGTCGGGTTCGACGGCGGTCACCTCGATGCCGAGGGCGGCGAGCGTGGCGGTGAGCTTGCCCGTCCCGGCGCCCAGGTCGAGCACCCGCGGGCCCGGCGCGGGGTCGAGCGCCCAGCGCACGGCCGCCCGGGCGTAGTCCGGGCGGTGCTCGGCGTAGGCGAGGGCGGCGGACCCGAAGGACGAGGCGTGGGCTGACTGTTCGTCATGTTCCATGCGGACACGCTAGGCCGCAGAGCCGGGCGTGGACGAACGTTTGGGTACCTTGCATGAATGTTCCGTGGTGCGTATATTCATGCTGGGATTCAGGAGGGAATGTCATGGCTTTGCGAGTTGCCGTCGCCGGGGCGAGCGGGTACGCGGGCGGCGAGGTGCTGCGGCTGCTGCTGGGGCATCCGGAGGTCGAGATCGGGGCGCTGACCGGCGGATCGAACGCCGGGACGGGGTTCGGGGCGCTGCAGCCGCACTTGGTGGGCCTGGCCGACCGGGTGCTGGAGCCGACCAACGCGGAGACGCTGGGCGGGCACGACATCGTCTTCCTCGGTCTGCCGCACGGGCAGTCGGCGGAGGTGGCGGCACAGCTGGGCGAGGACGTCCTGGTGGTGGATCTGGGCGCGGACCACCGGCTGAAGTCGGCGGCGGACTGGGAGCAGTTCTACGGCTCCGCGCACGCCGGCACCTGGCCGTACGGGCTGCCCGAGCTGCCGGGCCACCGGCAGGCGCTGAAGGGCGCGAAGCGGATCGCCGTGCCGGGCTGCTACCCGACCGCGGTGTCGCTGGCGATGTACCCGATGTACGCGAACGCCCTGGTGGAGCCGGAGGCGGTGGTGGTCGCGGCGTCCGGGACCTCCGGCGCGGGCAAGGCCGCCAAGCCGCACCTGCTGGGCAGCGAGGTGATGGGCTCGATGAGCCCGTACGGCGTGGGCGGCGGGCACCGGCACACCCCGGAGATGGCGCAGAACCTGACCCCCCTGGCCGGCGAGATCGTGACCGTGTCGTTCACGCCGACGCTGGCGCCGATGCCGCGCGGCATCCTGGCCACCTGCTCGGCGAAGGCGAAGCCGGGGACCACGCAGGAGTCGCTGCGCGCCGCGTACGAGAGCGCCTACGGGGACGAGCCGTTCGTCCGCCTGCTGCCGGCGGGGCAGTGGCCGCACACCAGCTCGGTGTACGGCTCGAACGCCGCCCTGGTCCAGGTGGTGCTGGACGAGCACGCCGGGCGGGTGATCGCGATCAGCGCGATCGACAACCTGGTGAAGGGCACCGCGGGCGGCGCGGTGCAGAGCATGAACATCGCCCTCGGGCTGCCCGAGGAGCTGGGTCTTCCGCTGAACGGAGTCGCACCGTGACGAACGGTCGGAACGAGAACATCGGCGTCACCGCGGCGAAGGGCTTCCGCGCGGCCGGCGTCACGGCCGGGATCAAGGCGTCCGGCACCCCGGACCTCGCGCTGGTGGTCAACGACGGGCCGCAGCGCGCCGCGGCGGGCGTCTTCACCTCCAACCGGGTCAAGGCCGCGCCGGTGAAGTGGTCCGAGCAGGTGCTGAAGACCGGCGAGCTGGCCGCCGTCGTCCTCAACTCCGGTGGCGCCAACGCCTGCACCGGCCCCGAGGGGTTCCAGGACACGCACGCCACCGCGGAGAAGGTCGCCGCCGAGCTGGGCGTCGGGGCGATCGAGGTGGCGGTCTGCTCGACCGGCCTGATCGGCGTCCGGCTGCCGATGGACAAGCTGCTGCCCGGCGTCGAGCAGGCCGTGGCCGCGCTGTCGCCGACCGGCGGCGCCGGGGCCGCGATCGCCATCAAGACCACCGACACCGTGCACAAGACCGCCCAGGTCACCAGCCCGGCCGGGTGGACGGTCGGCGGCATGGCCAAGGGTGCGGGCATGCTCGCCCCGGGCCTGGCCACCATGCTGGTCGTGGTCACCACCGACGCCGTGGTCGACGCCGCGGGCCTGGACGCCGCGCTGCGCGCCGCCACCCGCACCACCTTCGACCGGGTCGACTCCGACGGCTGCATGTCCACCAACGACACGGTGCTGCTGCTGGCCTCCGGCGCCTCCGAAGTCGCGCCCGGGCAGGCCGAGTTCGCCGAGGCCGTGCGCACCGTCTGCGCCGACCTGGCACGGCAGCTGATCGGCGACGCCGAGGGCGCGTCCAAGGACATCCGGATCGACGTGCTGAACGCCGCCACCGAGGACGAGGCGGTCGAGGTGGCCCGCACCATCTCCCGCAACAACCTGCTCAAGTGCGCCATCCACGGCGAGGACCCCAACTGGGGCCGCGTGCTGTCCGCCATCGGCACCACCGCCGCCGCCTTCGACCCGGACCGCCTCGACGTCGCGATCAACGGCGTCTGGGTGTGCAAGGACGGCGGCGTCGGCGAGGACCGCGAGCTGGTGAGCATGAAGGACCGCGAGGTCGTCATCACCGCCGACCTGAAGGCCGGTCAGGCCGCCGCCACCGTGTGGACCAACGACCTGACCGCCGACTACGTGCACGAGAACAGCGCCTACTCCAGCTGACCCGGGGGACGAGGGACCAGTGCAGATCGCACCCAAGGGCGAACAGGCCCGCAGCAACGCCGCGCTGCCCAAGGCGCGCACCCTGATCGAGGCGCTCCCCTGGCTGGAGCGTTTCCACGGCAAGACCGTGGTGATCAAGTTCGGCGGCAACGCCATGGTCGACGAGGAGCTGAAGGCCGCCTTCGCCCAGGACGTGGTCTTCCTCCGCTATGCCGGCCTGCACCCCGTGGTGGTGCACGGCGGCGGCCCGCAGATCAGCGCCCAGCTCGACAAGCTCGGCCTGGAGTCCTCGTTCACCGCGGGCCTGCGGGTCACCACCCCCGAGACCATGGACGTGGTCCGGATGGTGCTCGCCGGGCAGGTCCAGCGCGAACTGGTCGGCCTGCTCAACGAGCACGGCCCGTTCGCGGTCGGCATGACCGGCGAGGACGCGCACACCATGACCGCGGTCAAGCGCTACGCCGTGGTCGACGGCGAGCAGGTCGACATCGGCCTGGTCGGCGACATCGTCAACATCGAGGCCGGCGCGGTGAAGGCGCTGATCGCCGACGGCCGCATCCCGGTGATCTCCTCGATCGCCCGCGGCGCCGACGGCCACGTCTACAACATCAACGCCGACACCGCCGCCTCCGCCATGGCGGTCGCGCTCGGCGCCGAGATGCTGGTGGTGCTCACCGACGTCGAGGGCCTGTACAAGGACTGGCCGAACTCCGACGACGTGATCAGCCAGCTGACGGCCAGTGAGCTGGACGAGATGCTGCCCGGCCTGGCCACCGGCATGCTCCCCAAGATGGAGGGCTGCCTGCGCGCCGTCCGCTCCGGCGTCGGCACCGCGCGCGTGCTGGACGGCCGGGTGCAGCACAGCCTGCTGCTGGAGATCTTCACCGACGAGGGCATCGGCACCATGGTGGTGCCCGACGACGAGGCGACCGTACTGGGGGGCCTGGCATGAGCAACGCATCGATCACCGAGCGGTACCAGCACACGCTGATGCACAACTACGGCACGCCGCGGATCCCGCTGGTGCGCGGCGAGGGCGCGCTGCTCTGGGACGCCGACGGCAAGGAGTACCTGGACCTGGTCGGCGGCATCGCGGTCAACGCGCTGGGCACCGCCCACCCGGCGATCGTCGAGGCGGTCACCGCGCAGATCTCCACCCTGGGCCACGTCTCCAACCTGTTCATGGCCGAGCCGACCGTCCGACTCGCCGAGAAACTGGTCGAGTTGGCGGGCCGCCCGGGCCGGGTGTTCTTCTGCAACTCCGGCGCCGAGGCCAACGAGGCCGCCTTCAAGATCTCCCGGCTGACCGGCCGCACCCACCTGGTCTCGGTCGAGGGCGCGTTCCACGGCCGCACCATGGGCGCGCTCTCGCTGACCGCCCAGCCCGCCAAGCAGGACCCGTTCCGCCCGCTGCCCGGCGACGTCACGCACGTCCCGTTCGGCGACGTCGAGGCGCTGCGGCAGGCCGTCACCACCGACACCGCCGCGGTCTTCCTGGAGCCCATCCAGGGCGAGAACGGCGCCATTCCGCTGCCCGACGGCTACCTGCGGGCGGCCCGCGAGATCACCCGCGCCACCGGCACCCTGCTGGTCCTGGACGAGATCCAGACCGGCGTCGGCCGCACCGGCCACTGGTTCGCGCACCAGGCGTACGACGGCGTCGACCCGGACGTCGTGACCCTCGCCAAGGGCCTCGGCGGCGGCCTGCCGATCGGCGCCGTGCTCGCCTTCGGCGACGCCGCCGAACTGCTGAGCCCGGGTCAGCACGGCACCACCTTCGGCGGCAACCCGGTGGTCGCCGCCGCCGGACTCGCCGTGCTGCGCACCATCGAGGAGCAGGGCCTGCTGGAGCACGCCGCCAAGCTCGGCGAGCGGCTGCGCGTGGGCGTCGAGGCGATCGGCGACCCGCTGGTCGACCACGTCCGCGGCAAGGGGCTGCTGCTCGGCATCGTGCTGACCGCGTCGGTCGCCGCCCAGGTGCAGGCCGCCGCGCAGGACGCCGGGTTCCTGGTCAACGCGGCCGTGGCGGACGCGGTGCGGCTGGTCCCGCCGATGATCCTCACCGAGGAACAGGCCGACGCCTTCGTCGCCGCGCTGCCCGCGATCCTCCGAACGGTCCGCGAATCCGCCCCCGGCGCGAACAGCTGAGCGTCTTTCAGGAGAATCATCAGTTATGACCGCACCTCGTCCTGAGCCCACGCCGCCCGCCGGCCCGTCGCAGCAGGTCCCGCAGACCCGCACCGCGCGCCACCGGCGGATCGTGGACCTGCTGACCCGCCAGGCCGTCCGCTCGCAGAGCCAGCTCGCCAAGCTGCTCGCCGACGACGGACTGGTGGTCACCCAGGCCACGCTCTCCCGGGACCTGGACGAACTCGGCGCGGTGAAGATCCGCAACCGGGACGGCGCCCTGATCTACGCCGTCCCGGCCGAGGGCGGCGACCGCACCCCGCGCGCCCCGATGGGCGAGTCCGCCAGCGAGGCCCGGATGGCCCGGCTGGCGGGCGAGCTGATGGTCTCCGCCACCGCCTCCGGCAACCTGGTGGTGCTGCGCACCCCGCCGGGCGCGGCGCAGTTCCTGGCGTCCGCGATCGACGCCGCCGAGGTCTTCGAGGTCATCGGCACCATCGCCGGCGACGACACCGTGCTGCTGATCAGCCGCGACGCGGCCGGCGGGCAGGCGCTCGCCGACCACCTGATGCAACTGGCCCAGGCCAAGTCCGGGTAGCGCGTCCGCCGCGCGCCCGCCGGCACCGGTTTGTGAAACTCATACGCGGTCGTGCATACTTATGCCTAACGCCGCATGGAACCTTTGTAGTGAATGGGAGATAGCCGTGACCGAGCGCGTCGTACTCGCCTACTCGGGCGGTCTGGACACGTCCGTCTGCATCGGCTGGATCGCCGAGGAGACCGGCGCCGAGGTCATCGCCGTCGCGGTCGACGTCGGCCAGGGCGGCGAGGACCTCGAGGTGATCCGCCAGCGCGCCCTCGACTGCGGCGCCGTCGAGGCCGAGGTCGCCGACGCCCGCGACGAGTTCGCCAACGAGTACTGCCTGCCGGCCCTCAAGGCCAACGCCCTGTACCAGGGCCAGTACCCGCTGGTCTCCGCGCTGTCCCGCCCGGTGATCGTCAAGCACCTGGTCGCCGCCGCGCAGAAGCACGGCGCCACCACGGTCGCGCACGGCTGCACCGGCAAGGGCAACGACCAGGTCCGCTTCGAGGTCGGAATCCAGTCGCTGGCCCCGAGCCTGAAGTGCATCGCCCCGGTCCGCGACTACGCGATGACCCGCGACAAGGCGATCGCCTTCGCGGAGGCCAAGAACCTCCCGATCGTGACCACCAAGAAGAACCCGTACTCGATCGACCAGAACGTCTTCGGCCGCGCCGTCGAGACCGGCTTCCTCGAGGACATCTGGAACGCCCCGATCGAGGACGTCTACGAGTACACCCAGAACCCGGCCACCCCCCGCGAGGCCGACGAGGTCGTCATCACCTTCGAGGCCGGCGTCCCGGTCGCGATCGACGGCCGCAAGGTGACCGTCCTGCAGGCCATCGAGGAGCTCAACAAGCGCGCCGGCGCCCAGGGCATCGGCCGGCTCGACATGGTCGAGGACCGCCTGGTCGGCATCAAGTCCCGCGAGATCTACGAGGCCCCCGGCGCGATCGCCCTGATCACCGCCCACCAGGCCCTGGAGAACGTCACCGTCGAGCGCGAACTCGCCCGCTACAAGCGGCAGGTCGAGCAGCGCTGGGCCGAACTGGTCTACGACGGCCTGTGGTTCTCCCCGCTCAAGCGCGCCCTGGACGGCTTCGTCAACGAGGCCAACCAGCACGTCTCCGGCGAGATCCGGATGGTCCTGCACGGCGGCCGCGCGGTGGTCAACGGCCGCAAGTCCGACCAGTCGCTGTACGACTTCAACCTCGCCACCTACGACACCGGCGACACCTTCGACCAGTCCATGTCCAAGGGCTTCATCGAGATCTTCGGCATGTCCTCGAAGATCGCCGCCCGCCGCGACCTGGCCTGATCCACCGTCACCACCCGCCCCGGCCACCCGCGGTGGCCGGGGCGCCGCCACACTTACAGCACTTGAAGGAGCCCCACGCGATGACCGCCGAACAGCCCGCAGACGTCCGCCTCTGGGGCGCGCGCTTCGCCGACGGCCCCTCCGAGGCCCTCGCCAAGCTCTCCGCCTCGGTCCACTTCGACTGGCGGCTCGCCCCCTACGACATCGCCGGCTCCAAGGCCCACGCGCGCGTCCTGCACAAGGCCGGCCTGCTCAGCGACGAGGAACTGGCCGGCATGCTGGCCGGGCTGGACCAGCTGCTGGCCGACGTGGAGTCCGGCGCGTTCGTCGGCACGGTCGCCGACGAGGACGTGCACACCGCCCTGGAGCGGGGCCTGCTGGAGCGGCTCGGCGCCGACCTCGGTGGCAAGCTGCGGGCCGGGCGCTCGCGCAACGACCAGATCGCCACCCTGTTCCGGATGTACCTGCGCGACCACGCGAAGACCATCGGCGGCCTGATCCTCGACCTCCAGCACGCCCTGGTCGGCCTCGCCGAGGCGCACCCCGACACGGCGATGCCCGGCCGCACCCACCTGCAGCACGCCCAGCCGGTGCTCTTCGCCCACCACGTCCTCGCCCACGTCCAGGCCCTCGGCCGGGACGCCGAGCGGCTGCGCCAGTGGGACACCCGCACCGCCGTCTCGCCGTACGGCTCCGGCGCGCTGGCCGGCTCCTCGCTCGGCCTCGACCCGCAGGCCGTCGCCGCGGACCTCGGCTTCGAGCGCGGTTCGGTCGGCAACTCCATCGACGGCACCGCCTCGCGCGACTTCGTCGCCGAGTTCGCCTTCGTCACCGCGATGATCGGCATCAACCTCTCGCGGATCGCGGAGGAGATCATCATCTGGAACACCAAGGAGTTCGGCTTCATCACGCTGCACGACGCCTTCTCCACCGGGTCGTCGATCATGCCGCAGAAGAAGAACCCCGACATCGCGGAGCTCGCCCGCGGCAAGTCCGGCCGCCTGATCGGCAACCTGACCGGCCTGCTGGCGACCCTGAAGGCGCTCCCCCTCGCCTACAACCGCGACCTCCAGGAGGACAAGGAGCCGGTCTTCGACTCCTGCGACACGCTCGAAGTCCTGCTCCCCGCCTTCACCGGCATGGTCGCCACCCTGACCGTCCACCGCGAGCGCCTCGAAGAACTCGCCCCGGCCGGCTTCTCGCTCGCCACCGACATCGCCGAATGGCTGGTCAAGCAGGGCGTCCCGTTCCGCGTCGCCCACGAGGTGGCCGGCGCCTGCGTCAAGGTCTGCGAGGCCGAGGGCATCGAGCTGTCCGACCTGACGGACGCCCAGTTCGCCGCGGTCTCCCCGCACCTGACCCCGGAGGTCCGCTCGGTCCTCTCCGTCCACGGCGCCATCGCCTCCCGCAACGGCCGCGGCGGCACCGCACCGTCCGCCGTCGCGGTGCAGCTCGCCGAGATCAAGGCCGACCTGGCGACCCAGCAGGACTGGGTGGGCTGAACGCCGACTTCGCTGCACGCCGGACCGGTTGACACACCGTCAGCCGGTCCGGTGATGTGCGTGTGGCCGGCGCCCCGCCTGGATACGACCGGTGTCGCGACTCTGCGGGACCTCGCGGACGGGAGGACTGGCAGGGGCTCCGAGGGGCGGAACTGCGAGGCGGCGGCCGGGCGCCGGGGAGACCTCCGCGCGACCGGACCTGTCGCGCCCTGTGGCCCTGTCCGCCACGCACCCCCGCCGTTCCCCGGGCCCCTGGGCTCGCCCGGGCGCCTGGCTTCGCCCGGGCTTGAGGTTCCCCGAGCCGGGTGGGGCGGTTCGGCCTAGCCTGGTGGCATGGCCAAAGCAGCCATGGCGCTAGCCGAAGGGTTCCGGGGCGAGATCGTGGTGCCCGGGGACGCGGGGTACGACGCGGCGCGGGCGGTGTGGAACGGGGCGGTGGACCGGCGACCGGAGGTGGTGGCGCGGTGCACCGGGGTCGCGGACGTGCTGCAGGCGGTGGCGGTGGCCCGGGAGCACGGGTTGCTGGCGGCCGTGCGGGGCGGGGGGCACAGTGTCGCGGGGCTGGGGGTCTGCGACGGGGGGATGGTGATCGACCTGTCGCAGTTGCGCGGCGTCCGGGTGGATCCGTCGCGGCGGATCGCGCGGGCGCAGCCGGGGGTGGTGTGGGGCGGGTTCGACCACGAGACGCAGGCGTTCGGGCTGGCGACGCCGGGGGCGCCGTGGTCGGCGGCGGGGATCGCGGGGGTGACGCTCGGCGGGGGGCTGGGCTGGCTGGCCCGGGCGTACGGGCTGACCTGCGACAACCTGCTGGAGGCGGACGTGGTGACCGCCGAGGGGCGGCTGCTGACGGTGAACTCGGCGTCACATCCGGACCTGTTCTGGGGAATTCGCGGGGGCGGCGGCAACTTCGGGGTGGTCACCTCGTTCACGTACCGGCTGCACAAGGTGGGGCCGCACGTGCTGTGCGGGGCGGTGTACCTGCCGGCCGAGGTGCTGGCGCCGACGGTGGCGGCGGTGCGGGACTTCATGGCGACGGCGCCGGACGGGCTGACGGTGTGTTGCGAGTTCGGGCGCGCCCGGGCCGCGGCGCACCTGCCGGAGAGGTACCGGGAGCGGACGCTGGTGCGGGTGGGGATGTGCTGGGCGGGCCGGGCGGACCGCGGGCGGGAGGTGGTGGCGCCGCTGCGGGCGCTGCCGGGCGTGGTGGCGGACACCGTGCAGACCCGGCCGTACACGCTGTGGCAGCAGATGCTGGATCCGGGGCGCGGCCCTGGCGCGGGGAACTACGGGCGCAGCGAGTTCCTGTCGGTGCTGGACGGGGCGGCGATCGACCGGCTGGCGGAGCACGTGGCGGCGATGGGCTCGCCGTACTCGGACGTGCAGTTGGCGTTCCTGGGCGGGGCGATCGCCCGGGTCGGGCCGGAGGACACCGCGTACACCTACCGGACGGCGCCGTACCTGCTGAACGTGCTGGCGCGCTGGGAGCGCGGGTCGGGGGAGCGGGAGGTGGCGTGGGCGCGGCGGTTCTGGCAGGCGATGCGTCAGTTCTCCTCGGGCGGGGTGTACGTGAACCTGCTGGGGCAGGAGGGGCAGCCGCGGGTGGTGGAGGCGTACGGGCTGGCGAAGTACGAGCGGCTGGTCGCCTTGAAGGACCGGTACGATCCGGGGAATCTCTTCCGGGTCAACCAGAACATCCGGCCGAGCGCCTGACGGTGTGTGGAGGTTCTGCGCCGGCCGGGTGTGGCGCTCGCCACGTTGGGGCGTCCGGAAGATTGAGAACAGTGGTCTCCTGGGTAGAGCGGTGGCGAACGTCTCCTTGACGGTCGCCCGGCTGCCCGGATACTGAGCGTGACAGTCCCCGGACGCCGGACCACCGTCGGGCGGGACGCGTCGCGCTAGCCCCGGGCCGGGCCGATCCCCGCCCGGGCACACCTCGGACAGGAGACCGGTGCGAGACCCTCACTCGCGCGCGCCGGGCACTTAACGATGGGGAGGCCCCCGCACATGGGCATGAGTGTGATCATCGCAGCGGCACGACCGGATGAAGCGGAGCAGATTCTCAAGCTCCAGTACCTCGGCTACCAGAGCGAGGCGGAGCTGTACAGCGACTGGACCCTGGACCCGCTGACCCAGACCCTGGAGAGCCTCCAGGTGGAACTGGCCGAGCACCGGGTGCTGGTGGCCCGGCTCGGCGACGAGGTGGTCGGCACCGTACGCGGCTGGGTGGACGAGGCCGGCGTCGGGCAGATCGGCCGGCTGGTGGTGCATCCGCGGATGCAGCGGCACGGCCTGGGCCGGCGCCTGCTGGCCGCGATGGAGGCGCTACTGACCGAGGACGGCGCGAGCGGCGGCTTCGAGCTGTTCACCGGCCACCGCAGCCTCGGCAACCTGCGGCTGTACCAGCGCCTGGGCTACCGCGAGACCGAGGTGCGCGAGGTGTCCCGGCGGCTGTCGATCGTGACGATGGCCAAGCCCGTGGCGGCCTCACTGGCGGCCTGAAACCGTGACTGCGGCGCCCGACCCGAACGAGGGGTCGGGCGCCGCAGTGCTTGTCCTGCAAGGGCCGTGTCCACTATCCGGACGCCGTTTCCCGGAAACTGGGACGTGGACCAATTGTCTGATTTACTTGCTTCCATGACCTCGACGATGACATGCACCCCGACCGGCGCGACGCCGGCAGGTGAGCGACGCATGTGCCGTCGAATGTGTTGTCGCTGAGAGCCTTCGCCCAGCGCCTGCTGACGTCCCGTCCGCTGATGACTCGTTAGGGCCACGCCCACGCGCGGCCCGCCCGACCGGCGGCCATGATCGACACGACGGCAGGAACCACCTCTTCCCCGGGCCCCGCGGGTGCCCGACCCCGCCATTGCCGCGGACGCCCCACCGGCGGTCCGCCGAGGACAAACGGAAGCAGCTGTGATCACCACCAAGGGCCTGACCAAGGTCTACCGCTCCCGCGGCCGCGAGGTCCGCGCGCTGGACGACGTGGACCTGCACGTTCAACCGGGCGAGGTCTACGGCGTCGTCGGCACCAGCGGCGCCGGCAAGTCCACCCTGATCCGGTGCGTCAACCTGCTGGAGCGCCCCACCGCGGGCAGCGTCACCGTGGACGGCGTGGAGCTGACCGCGCTCTCCGGCGGCGAGGAGCGGGCCGGGCGCGAACTGCGCGAGGCCCGCCGCCGGATCGGCATGGTCTTCCAGCACTTCAACCTGCTCGCCTCGCGCACCGTCCAGCAGAACGTCGAACTGCCGCTGGAGATCATCGGCCTGGACCGCCGCGAGCGCCGCCGCAAGGCCGCCGAACTGCTCGACCTGGTCGGCCTCGCCGACAAGGGCCGCAGCTACCCCAGCCAGCTCTCCGGCGGCCAGAAGCAGCGCGTCGGCATCGCCCGTGCGCTGGCCGGCGACCCCAAGGTGCTGCTCTCCGACGAGGCCACCAGCGCCCTCGACCCGGAGACCACCCGCTCGATCCTCAAGCTGCTGCGCGAGCTCAACGAGCGGCTCGGCCTGACCGTGCTGCTGATCACCCACGAGATGGAGGTGATCAAGTCGGTCTGCGACTCCGCGGCGCTGATGCGCGGCGGCAGGGTCGTCGAGTCCGGCCGGCTCACCGATCTGCTCGCGGACGGCCGCTCGCAGATCGCCCGGGACCTGTTCCCGCTCGGCGACTTCGCCTCCGGCCACGTCGGCCGCACCGTCCTGGAGATCACCTTCCAGGGCGACGCCCCGGCCCAGCCGTTCGTCTCCCAGCTCGCCCGCACCTACCAGATCGACATCAACATCCTCGGCGCCGCGGTGGAGACCATCGCAGGCCGGATGGTCGGCCGGATGCGGGTCGAACTGCCCGGCAGCCACACCGACAACGTGGTGCCGATCGGCTACCTGCGCGAGCAGGGCCTGCAGGTGGACGTCCTCGACCCGGCGAACGGAGCGGCGGCATGACCTGGGACCAGATGTGGGAACTGATGTGGCCCGCCACCTGGGAGACCCTCGGGATGGTCGGCATCGCCACCGTCGCCACCATCGTGATCGGGCTGCCGCTCGGCCTGCTGCTGGTGCTCACCGACCGGGGCGGGCTGCTGCAGAACCTCGCGGTCAGCCGGGTGCTCGGCGTGATCGTCAACGTCGGACGGTCGATCCCGTTCATCATCCTGATCATCGCGCTGATCCCGTTCACCCGGTGGCTGGTCGGCACCACGCTCGGCTGGCAGGCCGCCAGCGTGCCGCTCGCCATCGGCGCGATCCCGTTCTTCGCCCGGCTGGTGGAGACCTCCGTCCGCGAGGTCGACCCCGGACTGGTCGAGGCGCTCAAGGCGATGGGCGCCGGCACCGCCACCATCGTCCGCAAGGCCCTGCTGCCCGAGGCGCTGTCCTCGCTGGTCGCCTCCCTCACCACCACCGTCATCGCGCTGATCGGCTACTCCGCGATGGCCGGCGCGGTCGGCGGCGGCGGGCTCGGCAACCTCGCCGTCACCTACGGCTACCTGCGGTTCGAGACCGCCTTCATGTGGGTGATCGTCGCCGAGATCGTGATCATCGTGACGGTCCTGCAGACCGTCGGCGACTTCACCGCCCGCCGGCTCTCCCACCGCGGCGACTACCGCAGCCCGCTGGCGATGTTCCGCAGCGCCACCGCCAAGCCGGACGACACCGAGGAAGACCTGCTCTCCTCGCACTGACTTCCCGCCCCCACCAGGGACGGGCACCCCGGCCCCACCAGGGCCGTACGCAACCCGCAGAAAGGCACTTTTCGTGCGTAACGTTCTGAAGACCACCGCCGTCACCGCCACCGCCGCCGGACTCGCCCTGGCGCTCGCCGCCTGCTCGTCCGGATCCTCCGGCTCCGGGGCCTCCGCCGACCCCAACAAGGCGCTGACCGTCGTCGCCAGCCCCACCCCGCACGCCCAGATCCTCCAGTACGTGAAGGACAATCTGGCGGCGAAGGCCGGGCTCAACCTCGACATCAAGGTGGTCACCGACTACGTGACCCCCAACACCTCGGTCCAGGACGGCTCCGCGGACGCCAACTACTTCCAGCACCAGCCCTACCTCGACGACTTCAACAAGAAGCAGGGCACCAGCATCGTCGCCGTCGAGCCGGTGCACCTGGAGCCGCTCGGCCTGTACTCCAAGAAGGTCAAGTCGCTCGGCGAGCTCGCCAACGGCGCCCAGGTCGCCGTCCCCAACGACGCCACCAACGAGGGCCGGGCGCTCAAGCTGCTCGCCGACAACAACGTCATCACCCTCAAGTCCGGCGCCGGCACCACCGCCACCGTCCAGGACATCGCCTCCAACCCGAAGAACCTCAAGTTCAAGGAGCTGGAGGCGGCCCAGCTGCCGCGCGCCCTGGCCGACGTCGACGCCGCCGTCATCAACGGCAACTACGCGCTCGAGGCCAACCTCAAGCCCGCCACCGACGCGATCGCCCTGGAGAAGGCCGAGGGCAACCCCTACGCCAACATCCTGGCCGTCAAGAAGGGCCACGAGAACGACCCGCGGGTGCAGAAGCTCGCCGAGCTGCTGCACTCCGCCGAGGTGAAGAAGTACATCGACGACACCTTCCAGGGCTCGGTCATCCCGGCGTTCTGACCCGCCCTCAGCACCGCCCCGCAGCGCCCCCGGCAGACCGCCGGGGGCGCTGTCCTGACGAGCCGTCGGGTGTAATGCCGGTACGCTGGCACGCCCGAGGGAGGGCGGGGCGTACGGTGTGTCCACGACCCGGCGAGGAGAGACGGCATGGTTGCGAGCTTCCCCGAGACAGCCATCAGCACCGAACGGCTGCTGCTGCGCGCCCTTGAGGACCACGACGCCGCCAGCCTGGCCGCGCTGCTGGCCGACGAACTCGTCCAGACCTGGACCGCCCACCACGGCCCCGACCCCGAGGCCCGCGCCCGGGAACTGATCACCCGTCAGGCTCCCGCCCGGCGCACCGAGGGCCGCGGAATCGTTTTCGCCGTCACCGAGCACCTCACCCAGCGGATGGTCGGCCTGCTCGAACTCGACCGCACCGACTGGCAACTGCGCAGCACCGAACTCCAGATCGTCACCGCCCCCTGGGCCCGCGGCGAGGGCTACGCCCCCGAAGCCGTCTCCGGCACCGCCCAGTGGCTGTTCGAGGACCGCGGCTTCCTCCGCCTGGAGATGCGCACCGCGGCCGGCAACACCGCCGCCCAGCAGGTCGCCCAGAAGACCGGCGCGATCAGCGAGGGCGTGCTGCGCAGCGCCGGCATAGTCCACGGCGGCGAATGGGGCCCCGGACCGGCGGAACGCACCGACCTGATCCTCTGGAGCCTGCTCCCCGAGGACCTCGACCCGCCCGCCCGCACCCACCCCGGCGACCGCCGCCACGCCCTGCGCCACTGACCGGGCCGTCGACCGGCGAGGGGACGAATCGCGCGGCAGTGCGTCGCACACCCCCGGCCAGACGGTAGCCTCTGCCTGGGCGCGCCACGGCGGGCCCGCCAGGGGTGGAACACAGGCGTAGGGAGAGCGGCCGCAGATGGCTGACCGGATCACGGTCATCGGGTGGGACGGCACACCGCTGACACAGGCCGCGGCCAGCGCACTCGCCGGCGCCACCCTGGTCGCCGGAGCGGGCTACCAGCTCGCCGCGCTGCCCGTCCCCGAACACGCCGAGCGCATCGGCCTCGCCGACCTGCGCGCCGCCGCGCGCCGGCTCGCCGACCACCGCGGCACCGCCGTCGTCGTCGCTGAGGGCGACCCGGGCTTCTTCGGCGTCGTCCGCACCCTGCGCCGCCCCGAGTACGGCCTCGAACTCGAAGTCCTGCCCGCCGTCTCCTCGGTGGCCACCGCGTTCGCCCGGGCCGGGATGGCCTGGGAGGACGCCCAGGTGGTCTCCGCACACGGCGGACGACTGCGCCGCGCCGCCAACGTCTGCCGCGCCCACCCCAAGGTCGCCGTCCTCACCACCGCCGAGGCCGGACCCAGCGAACTCGCCCTGATGCTGCGCGGCGTCCCCCGCACCTTCGTGGTCTGCGAGGCCCTCGGCACCCCCGAGGAGGACGTCACCGTCCTCACCTCCGAACGCGTCCCCGACCACGACTGGCGCGACCCCTCCGTCGTCCTGGTCATCGGCAACGTGCCGCTCGCCGAGGAGGCCGCCGGCTGGCTGGCCGGCAAACCCGTGCGCTACCCCGGCCCGCAGCGCGGCTGGGCCCTGCCCGCGCAGGCGTACGCCGGAGCGGACAGCGGCGACCGGCGCCCCCGCGCACTGCCCCCGCACGTCCGCGCCCTGGCGCTCGCCCGGCTCGCGCCCGCCCCCGGCGACCTGCTGTGGACCGTCGGCGCCGGCGACGGCGCGCTCGCCGTCGAAGCCGCCAGGTTCGGCGCCGCCGTGGTCGCCGTCGAGGCCGAACCCGCCGACTGCGCCCGGATCTCCGCCAACGCCCGCCGGGCCGGCGTCGAGGTCGAGACCGCCGCCGGTGACGGCCCCGAAGTCCTCGGCGCGCTGCCCGAACCCGACGCCGTCGCCGTCGAGACCGGCGGCCCCGCGATGCTCCGCGCCGTCGTCGACCGCAAACCCGAACGCGTGGTCGCCGTCGCCCGCAGCCTCGCCGAAGCCGGCGAGACCCGGCAGATCCTCGACGCCGCCGGCTACCACACCGACGGGCTGCTGCTCCAGTCCGCGCCCCTGCGCGCCGAACAGAGCGCCGGCGCAGGACCCTCGTTCGGCCGAGGCGACTACACCCTGCTGATCTGGGCCGAGCCGCGGGAATGACCGCCCCGGCCGACCCCGACGGTGATCCCTGTCGCATCGGGACAGGGATTCGAGATCGCCCCCGGCCCGGCCGGTAGGGTTTGCCCCGGGGCGGCACCCGGCGAGGCTGCACCCGTGTCCGATCCGGCACGGTTGTCACCTTTTTGACGCGCTGCAACCCCAAACGGCCCGCTTCGCGGGCATTCGACGCGGTGCGCACCGGCCCGGAAGAATGCCGCGAGGGTCCGAAGCGGCCGTGCCGTCGTGCCGGTTGCCCCGGGCTGTCGTTGTTTCTGATGGCACGCCACCCGTGCGGGTGACGGCAGATGGAGTGAGGGACGGGTCGGTGCGGTCCCGTTCCGGCGGAGTGGGCGGGACCCCAGGGCACCCCGCCAAGGACGCGCAAGCGGCCTGGAAGGAGCATTGACATGACCGATGGCGGCCACGCCCCGAGTGCCGGTCCCCTCACGCCCGAACCCGGGCCCGGCGGACCCGTACCGGAGCACCACCTCGGCGCGCCCCTTCCGCCCGTGGCACCGGTGGCGCCCGCCTGGCACGGCGACCAGCGCCCCGCCTACACCTTCCTCGACCAGCCCGACGGCGACGAGGACGACGACGTGCTGCTGATGCCCGGCCCGCAGGCCGCGTGGGGCGACGCCGTCCACGGACCCGCCGAGAGCGGCCTGACGGGCAGTGAGTTCCCCGCCGCGGCCGTCCCGGGCACCCCCGTCGCGCCGTCCTGGCCGCCGCTCACGCCCCCGCCGGTCGCCCCGCAGTCCGGGATGCCGCAGCCCGGCGTACCCCAGGCGGACCTCGCGCAGGGTGGTCTCGCGCAGGCCGGCATGGCGCCGCCGCTCGCCGAGCAGCCGCTCGCGCCGCAGCCGGTCGCGCCGCTGTCGGTGGCTCCGCAGTCCGTTCCGCCGCTGGTCGCCTCCCAGCCGGTGGCCGAGGCTCCGGCGACGCCGGCCGGCGGTACGCCCGCGGCCGGGACGCTGCACCTCGGCGGCGCGGCCCCGCAGGCCGCCGCGCAGGCGATGACGGCGCCTCAGCCGCGCCGTCCGCTGCACGCCGGGCCGCCGATCCCGGACCCCTCGCTGATGACCGGTCAGGTCCCGGTCCGCTCGCTCGCCGACCGCGGGCCGACCGCCCCCGGCGGCACCCCCGCGTACGGCGTGCCGGTGCCCGCCGAAACGGTGCAGCAGCAGCCGGTCGCCGTCCAGCCGATCCCGGTCCCGGCTCCCGTCCAGCCGCAGGTGGTCGAGGCCGCCGCCGCTGCCGTCGTCGCGGACGCGCCCGTCGCCCACACCGCGCCGGTGCTCGCTCCGCCGGTCGTGGCGGTGCCGTCGGCTGACGGTGTGTCGGGTACGGCGGTGCCGGCCGACGTCGTCTCGGACGGTGTGTACGTGCAGCCGTCGGCCGTGCCCGCGGAGGCCGTTGCCGCGCCGGTCGCGCCGGTGGTCGAGAACGCGCCCCCGCAGCCGGTCGTCGCGGCGCCGGGCGTGCCCCCGCTGGCGGTCGAAACAGTGGCGCAGCCGGAGGTCGTGGCCGTCGGCGGGCCGGTGGGCGAGCCCGTCGTGGCGGCCCCTGCGCAGGCCGCGGAGGCCATCGTGCGGGCCGGTCAGGACACGGACACCGTGCCGCTGGCGATCGTCCCGGCGCAGGTCCAGGCTCCGGTTCAGGTTGCGGTTCAGGCCCCGGCGCAGGTCGCCGAGCCCGTCGTGGCGGCGGCCGGCGTGACGCCGTCCGCGGTGCCGGACGGGCAGCCGGTCGCGCCGGCCGGGCAGGGTGTGGCGGCGGTCGTGGGGGCCGGCCCCGCGGTCGCCGAGCTGGCGCAGGCTGTGGCGCAGGCCGCCGAGCCGGTCGTCGGTCCGGTGCCGGCCGGGCCCGTCGTCGATGCGGCCCAGCCGATCGCCGTCGCGCCGGTGAGCCCCGCGCCGCTGGGCGTCGAGCCGGTGGCCGTCCCGGTGCCGGCCGCGGACGCCGTCGAGCCGGTGCAGCCGGGTTCGCCGGTCGTCGCCGCCGAGCCGGTCGCCGTCCCGGTGCCGACCGCGGAGGCGAGCGCTCCGGCCGCGCCGAGCCCGGTCCCCGCGGAGGCCCAGCCCGTCGCCGTTGCGGCGCAGCCGGGGCCGGCCGAGGTCGTCGTGCTCCCGCAGGACGGGGAGCCGGTCACCGACTCCGTGTACGCCCCGGAGGCCGTCGCGCCGACCGGTGAGACGGCGGAGCCCCAGGCCGTTCCCGCGCAGGGCGAAGCGTCCGTTGCCGCACCGCAGCCCGAGGCCCCGGCCGCCGACGAGGCGTCAGCCGTCGTCGAGGAGCCGGTCCAGGCCACGCCCAAGCGCTCGTCCGGCCGGGGTGCGCACCGGCGGATCTCCGCCTTCCTGGCCGCCCCCGCGGGGCTGCCGGTGCTGGAGCCGGAGGCGCAGGTGACGGAGGCTCAGGCCGAGGCGCCCGCGCAGCCGGAGGCCGCCGACCCGCAGGCCGCCGCCCACCCGCAGCCCGCCGAGGCCGCGCCGGTCGCCGAGCCCGCCCCCCACCCCGCCGCAACCGAGACCGATAGCGCCGTGATCGAAGCCGAAACCCCCAGCACCGAGTCCGCCGACCTCGCCGCGGCCGCCGCCGCCACCGAGCCGGCCGCCGACACCGAGCCCGGCGCCGTCACCGAGGCCGCAGAGCCCGCCGCCGTCACCGAGGCCGCCGAGTCCGTCGAGGAGGTCGAGCAGGTCGAGGAGGCCGCGCCGGCCGAGGACCGGGGCGAGGCCGCGCCCGGGTACGACGACGCGGGGCGGGAGGCGGTGCACCAGGTGATCCGGGAGCGGCGCGACATCCGCAACGGCTTCCGGCCGGACCCGATCCCGCACGAGGTGCTGATCCGGGTGCTGGAGGCGGCGCACACCGCGCCGAGCGTGGGCTACTCGCAGCCGTGGGACTTCGTGGTGATCCGGTCGGCGAAGACCCGGCGCAAGATGCACGAACTGGCGGAGCGTCAGCGCGAGGCGTACGCGGACTCGCTGCCGAAGGCCCGGGCCAAGCAGTTCAAGGAAATCAAGATCGAGGCGATCCTCGAGACGCCGGTGAACATCGTGGTGACCGCGGACCGCACCCGCGGCGGCCGGCACACCCTCGGTCGGCACACCCAGCCGCAGATGGCCCCGTACTCGGCGGCCCTCGCGGTGGAGAACCTGTGGCTGGCCGCCCGCGCCGAGGGCCTGGGCGTCGGCTGGGTGAGCTTCTTCGACGAGGAGGAGCTGGTCCGCGAACTCGGCCTGCCCGAGCACCTCGACGTGGTGGCCTACCTCTGCGTGGGCTTCGTGGACGCCTTCCCGGACGAGCCGGAGCTGCAGCAGCAGGGCTGGGCGAAGAAGCGCCCGCTGTCCTGGGTGGTCCACGAGGAGCAGTACGGCAACCGGGCGCTGCCCGGCGAGGAGCCGCACGACCTGCTGTCGGAGACGCTGCGCGGGATCCGTCCGCTGGACGCCAAGGCGCTCGGCGAGGCGTGGGACCGGCAGAAGCGGATGACCAAGCCGGCCGGATCGCTCGGCATGCTGGAGATCATCGCGGCGCAGCTGTCGGGCCTGTCCCGCAAGTGCCCGCCGCCGATCCCGGAGCCGGCCTGCGTGGCGATCTTCGCGGGCGACCACGGGGTGCACGCCCAGGGCGTGACGCCGTGGCCGCAGGAGGTCACCGCGCAGATGGTCGGCAACTTCCTGGCCGGCGGCGCGGTGGTGAACGCCTTCGCGGCGCAGGTCGGCGCCGAGGTGTGCGTGGTGGACGTCGGCGTGGCCGCCGAACTGCCGGACGCGATCCAGCAGGGCCGCACCACCGGTCTGCTGCCGCGCAAGGTCAAGCCGGGCACCGACGACATGACGCAGGGTCCGGCGATGAGCCGGGAGGAGGCCCAGCGCGCCATCGAGGTCGGCATCGAGACCGCCCGCGACCTGGTCGCGGCCGGCAACAAGGTGCTGATCACCGGCGACATGGGCATCGCCAACACGACCGCGTCCGCCGCGCTGATCTCGGTGTTCACCGGCACCGACCCGGCCGAGGTGACCGGCCGCGGCACCGGCATCGACGACGCCACCCACACCCGCAAGGTCGAGGTGATCCGGCAGGCGCTGGAGCTGCACCGGCCCGACCCCGCCGACCCGATCGGGGTGCTCTCCGCGATCGGCGGCCTGGAGCACGCGGCGATCGCCGGCTTCCTGCTGGGTGCGGCGTCGCTGCGCACCCCGGTGATCCTGGACGGCGTGATCGCCGGCTCGGCGGCGCTGGTCGCCAAGGCCATCGCCCCCGAGGTGCTGGCCGCCTGCATCGCCGGCCACCGCTCCGCCGAGCCCGGCCACCAGGCCGCGCTGGCCAAGCTCGGCCTGCGCCCGCTGATCGACCTCGACCTGCGGCTCGGCGAGGGCACCGGCGCCCTGCTGGCTCTCCCGCTGGTGCAGAGCGCGGCCCGGGCGATGCACGATGTAGCCACCTTCGACTCCGCCGGAGTCACCGAGAAGGCCTAGTACGGGTCCGGCGCCACCCGCCGGACCGGGCCTGACCCTCCACCGGCGTCCGGCCGCCCCCTCCCGTGCGAAGGGGGCGGCCCGGGCCGTACCCGTCGCGGCTCAAGGGCGCGCCGCCGCGGGGCTCCCGACCGTCCGCCGCCCACCCAGGAGCTCCCCCTCATGACCGCGCCCAACCCCCACCCGTCCACCCAGGGCCTCACCCCGTACCCCGTCGGGCTGCTGCTGGCCGGCCGCCGCGTCGTGGTGATCGGCGGCGGGCAGGTCGCCCAGCGCCGGCTGCCCGCGCTGATCGCCGCCGGGGCGGACATCCACCTGATCTCGCCGTCCACCACGCCCGCGGTCTCCGCGATGGCCGACGCCGGCGAGCTGACCTGGCATCAGCGGGCGTACGCCGACGGCGACCTCGCCGACACCTGGTACGCGCTGGTCGCCACCGACGACCCGGCCGTGAACACCGCGGTCTCCGCCGAGGCCGAGCGGCTGCGGGTGTTCTGCTCGCGCAGCGACGACGCCTCCGCCGCCACCGCCTGGACGCCCGCCTCCGGGCACGACGGCGGCGCCACCGTCGCCGTGCTCACCGGCGACCCCCGACACTCCGCCGCGCTGCGCGACTCCATCGTCGCCGGGCTGCGGGACGGCTCGCTGGCGGCCCGTCAGTACCGCGCCCACCCGGCCGGGGTGGCCCTGGTCGGCGGCGGCCCCGGCGACCCCGACCTGATCACGGTGCGCGGCCGCCGGCTGCTCGCCGACGCCGACGTGGTGGTCGCCGACCGGCTCGCCCCGCGCGAGCTGCTCGCCGAACTGCCGCCGCACGTCGAGGTGATCGACGCCTCCAAGATCCCCTACGGCCGGTACATGGCGCAGGAGGCGATCAACCAGGTGCTGATCGAGCACGCCAAGGCGGGCCGGTTCGTGGTCCGGCTCAAGGGCGGCGACCCGTACGTCTTCGGGCGCGGCGGCGAGGAGTTGCTGGCCTGCGTCGAGGCCGGCGTCCCGGTCACCGTGGTCCCCGGCATCTCGTCGTCGATCAGCGTGCCCGCCGCGGTCGGCATCCCGGTCACCCACCGCGGGCTGACCCACGAGTTCACCGTCATCTCCGGCCACGTCGGCCCCGACGAGCGCTCGCTGACCAACTGGGCCGCCGCCGCGCAGATGACCGGCACCCTGGTGCTGCTGATGGCCGTCGACAAAATCGGCGCCATCGCCGCCAAGCTGATCGAGTGCGGCCGCAGCGCCGACACACCCGTCGCCGTGGTCCAGGAGGGCACCACCGCCGCCCAGCGGCGGGTCGACGCGACCCTGGCCACCGTCGGCGCCGTCGTCGAGGCCGAGGGCGTCAAGCCGCCCGCGGTGATCGTCATCGGCGACGTGGTGCACGTCCTGGAAGGCTGACGCATCCGGGGGAGCGGGCTCCGGCACCGCTCCCCACGTGCGAAAATCGTGCGATGTCCGAGCCACTGACCGTCACCGACGCCGCCGACCCGCGCCTGGGCGACTACACCGACCTCACCGACGTCGAACTGCGCCGCCGCCGCGAACCCGCCGAGGGCCTGTTCATCGCCGAGGGCGAGAAGGTGATCCGGCGCGCCCTCGCGGCCGGCTACCGGATGCGGTCGATGCTGCTCACCGCCAAGTGGCTCGGCGTGATGGACGACGTGATCGCCGCCGTCGACGCCCCCGTCCACCTGGTCGCGCCCGCCCTCGCCGAACAGGTCACCGGCTACCACGTCCACCGCGGCGCCCTCGCCTCGATGGAACGCAAGCCCCTCCCGGACGCCACCGAGGTGCTCGCCGGAGCCCGCCGGGTCGCCGTCCTCGAAGGACTCGTCGACCACACCAACCTCGGCGCGATCTTCCGCTCCGCCGCCGCGCTGGGCATGGACGCCGTGCTGCTCTCCCCGGACTGCGCCGACCCGCTCTACCGACGGGCCGTCAAGACCTCGATGGGCGCGGTCTTCTCCGTCCCCTACGCCCGCCTCGAACCCTGGCCGGACGCCCTCGGCGCCGTCCGCGAGGCCGGGTTCGAGCTGCTCGCCCTCACCCCCGCCGGCGCGGACGACTTCACGCAGGCCCGCCCCCACCTGCTGCCCAAGGCCGCGCTGATGCTCGGCGCCGAGGGCGACGGCCTCACCCCCAAGGCCCTCTCCGCCGCCGACCGCCGGGTCCGCATCCCGATGGCGCACAGCATCGACTCGCTCAACGTGGGCGCCGCCGCGGCCATCGCCTTCTACGCCGTCAGCAACGGCTGAGGGCACCCGCTCACACCGGCGCGAACACGTCCTCGTCGACACCGTCCAGGACGAAGCCGTTGTCGAACCGGACCCGGACGGCCGACCGCGGGCCCTGCCGCCGGAACGCCTCCCACTGCGGCTGCAACGCGGCGACCTCGTCCGCCAGGCGCTTGCGGCTCTCCTCGGGCATGGTGTGCCCGTAGTCCTCGAACAGCGCCTTGAGCCGCTCGTACTCGCGCACTCCCTCGCCCGGCGGCAGCTCACCGGCGAGCCGCTCGACGGTGCCCTCCACCCCCGCGCCCAGCAGGAGGAACCCGATCCCCGGCCCGTCCTCGCCGGCGAACGCCTCGCCCAGACCGAGGTCCGCCACCAGCCTGACGCGCTGGCCTTCCATCAGGGTCATCGGCCCCGTACCTCCCGGCTCGCTCCACGCCGCCCGCCGAACCGGCCGCGGCCTGCGCCATTATCCGCTGTCGCGCGCGCCCCGGGGTCGCGCGCCGCACCCGTCGCTCAGGCGGCCCGGCCGGTCGGCGGACTGATCGGCTGCGGGGCCGGACGGCGCGGGTCGTGGTGCCGACGGCCCGTCAGGTCGCCGATCCGCAGCACCAGGTCCGGCGCCGGCGCGGCGGGCCACACGGTGAGCCGGTGCTCCTCCACCGCGCGGGCCGCGGTGTCCGCCTCCCGGCCCCGGTCCCGGCCCCGGGTCTGCACCCGTATCCGGTACCAGCCCCGCCCGGCGTGCGCCAGGTTCCCCGCCCCGGCGGGCTCCACCCCGTCCCAGGCGCGCAGCCGCAACTCCCCGCTGCTGTACACCGAGAGCTCCACCACGCTCTCCCACTCCGGCCCCGGCTCGCCCGGCCGCTCCCCACTCCGCACCACGCCCAGCCGGATCAGCCCCGTGTGCGTCCCGCACAGCACCGTCAGGTGATCCGGACAGGCCGCCGCCACCCCGTTCCCGTGGAACACCCGGGTCAACGCGTGCCCGTCCCACCCCTCCGGCAACTCCGGCCCGTACAGGAAGTACAGGCAGTCCGCGACATGCATCGCCTCGGTCGTCCACGTCATGCGGCACATGCTCCCGCCGCCCACTGACAGCACGTCACCGACCCGGGCGGGTCAGACGGCGGGGAGGCGGAGGGTGGCGACCGCGCCGCCGTCGGGGTGGTTGCGCAAGTCCAGGGAGATGCCGAGGGCCTCGGCGTGGCCCTGGGCGATGGTCAGACCGAGGCCGTGGCCGTGACCGCGTTCCGGGGCGCCGGTGCGGAAGCGCCGAGGGCCCTCGGTGAGGATGTCGGCGGGGTAGCCGGGGCCGTGGTCGCGGACCGTGAGGACCGGGCCGTCGAGCACCAGCAGGACCGGGGCGCGGCCGTGCCGGTGGGCGTTGGCGACCAGATTGGAGAGTATGCGGTCCAGGCGCCGCACGTCGGTGGTGACGGCGGCGTCGGCGACGATCCGCAGCTCGGTGGGCGCCGGCGCGGCCGCCGCCGTCCGGGTCGCCACCGGTCCGAGCCGCACCGTCGTCAGCTCCAGCCGGTCCGCGCCCGCGTCCAGCCGGGACACCTCCAGCAGATCCTCCGTCAGACTCCGCAGCACCCGCACGCGGTCCTGCACCAGCTCGGTCGGCCGCCCGGCCGGCAGCAGCTCGGCCGCCGTCACCAGCCCGGTGAGCGGGGTCCGCAGCTCGTGCGCGACGTCGGCGGTGAACCGCTGCTCGTCGGCCAGCTTGCTGCTGAGCACCGCGGACATCGAGTCGACCGCGGCGGCGAGTTCGGCCACCTCGTCGCGCGGCCCGCCGAGCGGCCCGATCCGGGCGGTCAGGTCGCCCTGGGCGATGGTGCGGGCGGTGCGGGCGGCCGTGCGCAGCCGCCCGCTGATCCGGTCGGCGGCGAACACCCCGGCCAGCACGGTGACGGCGACCGAGAGCGCGGCCGAGACCTGAATGGTGCGGTCGAGCTGCCCGATGGCCCGCTCGTCGTCGCCGTAGTCGATCCGGACCGAGACCACCTTGCCCGGATCCGCCGCGGTGCCGGCCCCGATCCGGGCCGCGGCCCACATCACGGTGCCGTTCGGGCCGGGGCCGAGCACCGAACCGCGGTGCCCGCGCTCGGCGAGCCGCCGCAGCTCGGCGGGGAGGGCGGGGTCGTCGGTGGCGGCGCCCCAGGCGACGCCCAGGTCGCCGGTGCGCTCGTAGCCGGTGAGCACCGAGCCGAGGGCACCCTCCGCCGCCGTCCTGGCCTGCCCGACGTGCTGCGCCACGGAGGCGCGGTGCACCAGCAGGCCGACCGTGATGGCCACCAGCACGGAGACCAGCGCGACGGTCGTGGCGATCTGGCGGCGCAGGTTCACCCGGACCGCCGCAGCTTGTAGCCGAAGCCCCGGATGGTCTCGATCCGGCCCGCGCCGATCTTGGCGCGCAGCCGCTGGACGTGGACGTCCACCACGCGGCTGTCCGCGTCCCAGGAGTAGTCCCAGACCCGCTCCCGCAGGGTCTGCCGCTCCAGCACCACGCCGGGCGCGGCGGTGAACTCCAGGAGCAGCCGCAACTCGGTGGGCGTGAGCGGCACCTGACGGCCCGCCACCCGGACCTCCATCGCGTCGGTGTCCAGCTCCAGGCCGTCGATCACCCGCACGGCCCGCGGCGGCTCGGGCTCGGGCGGCTCGGCGGGCGGCTCGGCCACGGCCCTGGTCCGGCGCAGCACGGTACGGATGCGGGCCACCAGCACGGCGCTCTCGAAGGGCTTGGTGATGTAGTCGTCGGCGCCCGCCTCCAGCCCGGAGATGACGTCGATCGGCTCGGTGCGGGCCGACATCATCAGGATCGGCAGCTGGCTCTCCTCCCGGATCCGGCGGCACAGGCCGACCCCGTCGAGCAGCGGCAGCATCACGTCGAGCAGCAGCAGGTCGGGCCGGTGCGCGCGGAACCGCTCCAGGCCGTCCAGTCCGTCGACGGCGGTGTCGACCGGGAAGCCGTAGCGCTCCAGCGCCATGCGGGTGGCTTCGCGGATCACCTCGTCGTCCTCGACCAGCAGGATGCGCGGTGCGGCGGGGGTGGTGTCGGGCACGGGGGTGCTCCCGGAGTGCGGGCCGCTCACGCAGCGGGCTTGACGGGTACGGGCGTCGGCGCGGCGGGCGCCTGCTTGGCGGGCGGCACGGTCGGGACCGGGCTCGGCGCCAGCGAGCTCTTCGGCTCCGTGCGCTCCGGCCTGACCGAGGGCTCCGCGGTGGGCTCGCAGTAGGGGCCGCCCGCGTCGGGCCCGGTGGTCTTCCGGCGCACCGTCACCAGGCGGTCGTCGTGCCAGCCGTAGGCGGTCTCGGTCTGGCCGGGCCCGCTGTCCGGGTCCTTGACCAGGAGTTCCGGACCGACGGTCTCGGCGGTGAAGCCGGAGGCCACCTGCTGGGCGAGCACCGAGTACAGCTGACCGTCCTTCAGCGCGTAGACGTGCAGGTAGCCGGACCCGGAGCCGAACAGCGCGGCGGTGATCAGCTCCGGCTTCCCGTCCCCGCTCAGGTCCCGGTACTGGGCCGGCCGGACCTGGCAGTCCTGACAGCCCGCCAGCGCCTTCCGCTCCTCCTGACGCAGCGAGGGGTCCCTGGCCAGCACCGCCGCGGCCTCGACGGTCCGGATGTCGTCACCCGCCACGGTGATCCCGGGCACCGGGGTGAGCGGCGGCAGGGACCCGGACGCCTTCGGCGTCGCGGTGGCCGTGTGCTCGGAGGCCGGCCAGAGCGGCTCCGAGCTCGGGCGGACGGCGACGGTCCGGGCCGGTCCCGCGTCGCGCAGCCGGCCGGCGTCGCCGCAGCCGGAGACGGCCGCGACCACCGCGAGCAGGACGGCGCCCCGGGCCAGGGCGGAAGGGCTGGGCCAACGACTCACGCTGGGTGTGCCTTTCGGGATCGGCGGCCGGACGGACCGGTGGTCGGTGACCCAGTCTGCCCGACGGGCGGACGCCTCCGACCGGACGGCCCGTCAGGGGGACGTCCGGCCGGAGGCGGTCGGGTGGTGCGGTCGGGTGGTGCTCTCGGGTCAGGGCAGCAGGTCGGCGAGCACGATGATGTTGTCCAGGTAGTGCCCGTCGCCCCCGAGCGCGCCGCCACAGGTGACCAGCCGGAGCTGTGCGGTGGTGGTGTTCCCGTAGACCAGCTCGGTCGGGAACCGGCTCTTCGGGTACTGCACCAGCTCGCGCACCCGGAAGGCCACGGTGCTGCCGTCCTCCCGGCGCAGCTCGACCCGGTCGCCCGGAGCGAGCCGGGGCAGCTGGTGGAACACCGCCGGGCCCTTCCGGGTGTCCAGGTGGCCGAGCAGCACGGCCGGTCCGGTCTCGCCGGGTGCCGGGCCGTTGCGGTACCAGCCGACCTGCTCGGGCCGGTCCATCGGCGGGACCTCGACCGTCCCGTCCGCGTTCAGCCCGGTCGCCGCGACCGGCGCGTCCACCCCGATCCGCGGGATGACCAGCCGGACCGGCGGTGCCACGGGGACAGTGGCGCCCTGTCCCCGCCCGGCCGCCGAGGCCCCCGGCGCGGGCTGACCGGCCTGACCGGACTGGTCGACCTGGCCGGACTGGTCGGCCTGGCCGGCCTGCGCCGAGGTGATCCGTACCGGTGCCTGCTCCGCGGAGCAGCCGAGCAGCACTGCCCCGCAGGCCAGCGCGAGGGCGCCCGCCACCGCGGCCGGTGCCCGGCGTGGGCTCCGGCGGCGGTGGCGCGGACTAGCCGCGCGCCCCGGCACGGCGGCGCAGGACGGCGAAGCCGAGGCCGGCCGCACCCGCGGCGGCCAGCCCCGAGCCGAGCACGAGCGTGGTGGTGGAGTCCTTGGACTCGCCCTCACCGGTCTGGGCACCGCCCTTCGGGACGACCTTCACCTGCGCGTCCTTGCCGGGCACGGACGGCACGGGCGAGGGCTTGGCGCCGTCGGCCGGCTTCGTGGGTGCCACCGACGGCACGGCGCTGGGCGCGGTGGAGGCCTTGGGGCTCTGCGGGCTGCCGTCGGCGAAGGCCGTGGAGCCGGCGAACGCCAGCGCACCGGCGACACCGACGGAGACCAGAACGAGCCGTGCCGCGTGCCGGACGGTCGTGGTTCCTGCCATGGGATTTCCTCCCGAATGCCTGTCACCCCCGGTCCGGTGACCGGGAGTTGGTACGGCAGACGTTAGGAAGCGCACTTCACGGTGCCCGGCCGGCCGGGTAACAGCCACCGAGCGGCTCTGTAACAGTCCGCAGGCCCGACCCGGCCGTCCGGGAGGCGCGGCTTCGCGGCAGGTCAGGGGGCCGGCGGGGTGGCCGCGGTGCCGGAGACGCCGGTGCCGGGCCAGGACTCCTCGAGGCCGCCGTCGGGGCGGACGGTGTAGCGGGTGGAGGAGACGGCGCCGGTCTGCGGGACGCGTTCCTCGCGGATGAGGGCGCCGTTCTCGATCCGCCAGACGGCGCCGGCCTGCGGGTTGGCGGCGGAGGCGCGGCCCGCCAGCAGGACGGGTGCGTCGCCGGTGAAGCCGTACAACTGGACCAGGTCGACCGGGACGGAACCCTCCACCCGGCGCAGCACCACCAGCGTGGCGTTCGCGTCGCGGTAGCGGGCGGGCAGCACCGCGGAGAGCGAGATCGGGGCGCCCGCGTCGGTGGAGTGGCCGTTCTGCAGGCGGATCGCGGGGCCGCCGGACGGGTCGGGGTAGCTGCGGTTCGGCCAGTCCACGGCAGGCGGGTTGCCGACCGCCGGGCTCAGGCCGCTGTCACCGTGGGCGGCCCCGGGCGCGCCGTCGATGGAGAGCGGCGCCGACACCGGGGTGCCGCCCGCGGCGGGCGTCGCCGAGGCCGCCGGGCCCAGGCCCTGCGCGCTGCGGTTCTCGCAGCCCTGCGCCACCGCGATGGCCAGCGCCACCCCGAGGGTCACCGTGACGAACACCACCAGCCGCTGCCGCAGCAGCCGCTGACGGGGCGTCGGCCGGCCGGGGTGCGGAGCGCCGGGCTTGCGGCCCGGCGGGGGAGTGCGGTCGCGCCCGGGCACCGGGGTGCGACCCGGCCCGGTCGGACGCGAGCGCAGGGTGTCGCCGTCCCGGCTGGGCCGCCGCGGACCGGCCGCACTCGCCCCGCCGGGCCGCCGCTCGCGCACCCCCTCACCGGCGTCCTGCCGCGGCATCGCCGGCGGCGCCACGGACGCCGCAGCCGGGCGCGCACCGCGTTCCGCCGCCGACACCCCGTCAGCCACCCGGCCCGCCGCACCCGCGACCCGACCGTCCGCGAGGCGGCCGCCCGCGACCCATCCGTCCGGATAGCCGCCGCGCCCGCCCGAGGCCGCCGTCCGCCCGTCGCCCGGGTACCCGGCCGCCGCGTACCCGGCGCCGGCCTGCGCCGTGCCCGCGTGCGCCGTGCCCGCCGTGCCGCTCTCGGCCCGCGCCCCGGCCGGCCGCCGCCCGGGGGCGGCGTCCTGGCGCAGCGCCTCGGCACTCTCGGCCGCCGCCTCGCCGCGCGAACCCCGCGCCGCGCCCCGGCCGCCGCGGGCGGCCAGCTCGCTGAGCCGCTCGTGCAGGGCGGCGGCGGGCGGCCGCTCGGAGGGCTCCTTGGCCAGGCAGGCCCGCACCACGGGGGCGAGCACGGGGGCGACGCCGGTGAGGTCGGGCTCCTCGTGGACGACCCGGTAGAGCATCACCTCGGACGAGGCGCCCGAACCGAACGGCGACTCCCCGGTGAGCGCGAAGGCCAGCGTCGCGCCGAAGGCGAAGACGTCCGTGGCGGGCGTGACCGCCGCACCGCGGACCTGCTCGGGCGCGAGGAAGCCCGGCGAGCCGACGGCCGTGCCGACGTGGGTGAGCGTGGAGGCGCCGCGCGACCAGGCGATACCGAAGTCGATGATCCGCGGGCCCTTGGGGGAGAGCAGGATGTTGGACGGCTTGAGGTCGCGGTGCACCACCCCGGCCTCGTGCACCTTCACCAGCCCGTCCGCCAGCGCCGCGCCGATCCGCGCCGCGTCCGCCCAGGCCAGCGGCCCCTCGTCGGAGACCTGCTTGTACAGCGAGGGCCCGGGCACGTACGCGGTGGCCAGCCACGGCCGGTCCGCCTCGATGTCGGAGCCGACCACCCGGGCCGTGCAGCCGCCGCGGATCCGCGAGGCGGCGGCGATCTCCCGGGCGAAGCGGGTGCGGAACTCGGCGTCCCCGGCCAGCTCGGCGCGGATCAGCTTCAACGCGACCCGCTGCCCCTTGCGGTCCGAGCCGAGGTACACCACGCCCATCCCGCCGGCGCCGAGCCGTCGGTGCAGCCGGTACGGGCCGACGATGCGGGGGTCCTCACGCCTCAGCCGCATCATCGCCATGCTGTACCCGTTTCCCGTTCCGTCAGCCTGTGGGGTGAGGCCCCGTCGGATTGGGGCACCGTCAGACAACTGTCTCGGCACAGCTTACGGACAGGTAGCGGCCCCATGCTGACACGCAACACCCGAACCGCCGGTCTGATTGTCAGATCCGCGCCGTATCCTCCGCCGCCCCCTCCCGGGCACCCCGCGCCGACCTGCGACGCTCCGAACCCGAACCGTCCCCCGCCCCGCGCTCGACGGCCCGTCAGCGCCCCTCCGCCCGGCCCCCCGCCCCCACCCCCTCAGAAGCGCCCTAGGGGTCGCCTCGGGGTGCGCGCGCTCCCGTCTCCGACTCCAGGCGTATTCCGAGCCCACCCGTCTCATCCCAGCGGAGGCGATCGGAACGGTACGCGGGCATGACGACCCGGAAAACCGTCCCCCCCTACGGTGGTTACTGCGAGGGCGGGCCGCTCGGACCCCCGAGAACTCCGCCCCCGCGCCACCACCCCGAACCCGCCGCACCACCGCAGCCCGGCAGGAGCAGACGACCCATGGCACCGCACAGCAGCGCCCGCCGCCGCCGTCCGTTCGTCTGGCCGTCGCCCGGAGCGCAGACCCGGCACCCGATGGTCGCGCTGGCCATCGCGGTGCCCTGCGCGGTGCTGCTGATGATGCTGTTCGGCGCGTGGGACCAACTGGCGGCCCAGACCAAGGCGGTCGCCGATCTGATCGGGCGCTGACCCCCCATGGGGTAGGGGTCTTCGCCGGCCCGGAGCGGCCCTCACCCGTCGTGGACGGACAGGGTGAGCGGCGCAGGCTGCAGCTCCGGCCCACCCGGTGGCCGGGAACGACACGTCGGTGAGGGCGTGCCGTCCCCGGCCACCGACCCTTCTTGGTCCGTCGACACCGGGCGGAAACATCGGGGCGGAAACGCCGAGAGCCGCCGCCCTGGACGGGCGACGGCTCTCAACTGTGGTGCGCGATACTGGGATTGAACCAGTGACCCCTACCGTGTCAAGGTAGTGCTCTCCCGCTGAGCTAATCGCGCGGGTTTGTACAGGCCAGAAGGCCGGCGTGCGCGATACTGGGATTGAACCAGTGACCCCTACCGTGTCAAGGTAGTGCTCTCCCGCTGAGCTAATCGCGCAGGATGATCCGAAGACCAGATCCGAAGATCAAGTGCGCGATACTGGGATTGAACCAGTGACCCCTACCGTGTCAAGGTAGTGCTCTCCCGCTGAGCTAATCGCGCGGGGAGGACCCCCGGTCGAAACCGGACGGTACCTCTTGGAGGTGGAGACGGGATTTGAACCCGTGTACACGGCTTTGCAGGCCGTTGCCTCGCCTCTCGGCCACTCCACCAGGCAACACACAGGAGAACGATCTTACCTGTTCTCCATCGAGCGGACGACGAGATTCGAACTCGCGACCCTCACCTTGGCAAGGTGATGCTCTACCAACTGAGCCACGTCCGCCTGTCTCCCGGTCGGCTTCCCCGTTTTTCTCGGCTCCGCTTCCCGGCGACGTGTTGAACTCTAGCGGATTCCCGGGCCAGCTGAAAAATCCGTTCCCGCAGCGTGGCGCGGGGGTGGCCGCCACGTGGTGATCCGTCAGCCGGGCCAGGGAGGCTCCCGCAGGCCCGCGACCTAGACTTTCCGGTACCGGGGCGATCCCCCGGGGCCCGCCCCCGCGCCCGCGCGGGGCGTGCGGGCAGCACCGAAATCCGTGCAGGAGAACCGTGTCCGGCCGCACCGTCCCGCTCAGCCCCGACCAGCCGATGGCCCGCTTCGCCGGCCGCCTCGCCACCGGGCTGCGCGAGGTCACCGACGACCCGGCCGCCCTGGAGCGCGGCGGGTTCTGGGCCGTCGCCCACGATTTCGAGGGCCGGCTCACCTGCGCCCGGTTCGCCGACGTCCGCCCCGACCCCGCCCAGCCCGCCACCGACGGCTGGCGCGGTCCGGCGCCGGAGAGCTGGCACAGCTCCCTGGACGCCGACGCCTACCGCGCGGGCGTGCGCCGGATCCGCGAGCACATCGCGGCCGGCGAGGTCTACCAGGCCAACCTCTGCCGGGTCCTGAGCGCCCCGCTGCCCGACCCCGAGCACAGCGACATCGACGCCCTCACCGGACTCCTCGCCGCCCACAACCCGGCTCCGTACGCAGGAACGATTCGCCTCCCCGAACAGGGGGTCGAGATCGCCACCGCCTCACCCGAGCTCTACCTCAGCCGGCACGGCCGCACCGTGCTGTCCGGACCGATCAAGGGCACCGGGCGCACGGAGCACGACCTGCTCGACAAGGACCACGCCGAGAACGTGATGATCGTCGACCTGGTCCGCAACGACCTCGGCCGGGTCTGCGAGACCGGCAGCATCACCGTCCCCGACCTGTGCGCCGTCGAGAAGCACCCCGGCCTCGTGCACCTGGTCTCCACCGTCCAGGGTCGCCTGCGCCCCGGCGCGGGCTGGGCCGAGCTGTTCGACGCCACCTTCCCGCCCGGCTCCGTCACCGGCGCCCCCAAGTCCAGCGCCCTGCGCATCATCCGCGCCCTGGAGACCGCCCCCCGCGGCCCCTACTGCGGCGCCGTCGGCTGGGTCGACGCCGACCGCGGCCAGGCCGAACTCGCCGTCGGGATCCGCTCGTTCTGGATCGAACGGGACACCGGCACGCCGGTGCTCAGGTTCGGCACCGGCGCGGGCATCACCTGGGACTCCGACCCCGACCGCGAATGGCGTGAAACCGAACTCAAGGCCGCCCGCCTGGTGGCGATAGCCTCCACCGGGACCCTCGACCGAGCAAGCAAGGAGCCATCCCGCCGATGATCTGGGTCAACGGAACACTCACCGCCGAAGCCGACGCCCACCTCTCCGTCCTCGACCACGGACTCACCGTCGGCGACGGCGTGTTCGAGACCGTCAAGGCCGAGCACGGCGAACTCTTCGCGCTCACCCGCCACTTGGACCGCCTCACCCGCTCCGCCCGCGGCCTCGGGCTGGCCGACCCCGACCACGACCGGGTCCGCGAGGCCTGCGCGGCCGTCCTGGCCGCCCAGCCGATGCCGCTCGGCAGGCTCCGGATCACCTACACCGGCGGCCGCGCCCCGCTCGGCTCCGAGCGCGGCGACTCCGCACCCAGCCTGATCGTCGCCCTCGGCACCGCCAAGCCCCGCCCCGACACCACCGCCGTGGTCACCGTCCCCTGGCGCCGCAACGAGCACGCCGCGACCGCCGGACTCAAGACCACGTCCTACGCCGAGAACGTCATCGCGCTCGCCGCGGCGCACCGCGCGGGCGGCAGCGAGGCGCTGTTCGCCAACACCGCGGGCCGACTGTGCGAGGGGACCGGCTCCAACGTCTTCGTGGTCCTCGACGGCCGACTCCTCACCCCGACGCTCGCCTCCGGCTGCCTGGCCGGCATCACCCGCCGCCTCGTCATCGACTGGACCGGCGCGGAGGAGACCGACGTCCCCCTCGACGTCCTCACCCACGCCGACGAGGTCTTCCTGACCTCCTCCCTCCGCGACGTCCAGGCCGTCACCCGCGTCGACGACCGCGAACTCCCCGGCCCCGGCCCGGTCACCCGCAAGGCGATGGCCGTCTTCGCCGAGCGCGCCGCGCACGATCGCGACCCGCACTGAGACGCGGCCCCCGGCCGGGGCCGTGGGGCGGTAGAACGGCGGTGCGGGAGGGAAGAGGGGCGGTATGACCACCACGTTGCGTCCCGAAGGACCCGAGGAGCCCGTTGCCGGCGGGGGGCGGAGCCGGCGATGGCAGATTCTCGTCAACGGGCACCCGGTCGGGGGGCTGCGGACCACCGCGCGGCGGCGGGCGGGGGAGATCTCCGAGCTGGCCGTCCGACTCGGTAGACGGCGGGGGCGGGCCACCGTCGCCGCGCTCGCCGCGGAGGAGGTGCTGCGCGACTGGGGGTGCACCCGGATCGACGTCACCGTGCCCGAGGAGGCCGGCCCCGCGCTGGGGCTGGCGCACGCGCTCGGCTACACCGAGCGGATGCGCAACCTCGCCAAGCGCCTGGACCGACTCCCGCCCCTGCCCGGCGGCCTGACGGACCGTCCGATCAGCGCCGCGGAGTACCCGGACTGGCAGGAGGCCGCCAAGGCCGACTACCGGAGCGAGTTGATCGCCTCCGGGCTCACCCCCGCCGAGGCCGCCGAGAAGGCCGAGACCGACCACCGCCGCGCCCTCCCGGACGGGCCCGCCACCCCGGGTACGGCGCTGCGCCGCCTGGTGGACCGGGACGGCGCCGTCGTCGGCACCCTGTGGGTCGCGCTGCGCCAGGACCGGCTGCCCGACGGCCGCCCGCTCGCCTGGGTGATGGTCGTCGAGGTCGACCCCGCGCACCGCGGCCGCGGTCACGGCCGCGCGCTGATGCAGCTCGCCGAACGCGAGTGCCTGGCGGCCGGCGTCCGCGACCTCGGCCTCAACGTGTTCAGCGACAACCGGGTGGCGATCGGGCTGTACGACTCGCTCGGCTACCGGATCACCCGGCGCACCCTCGGCAAGCCGCTGATCTGACCGCCGCCGCCGACCGCCACCCGCCGGCGGGCGGTCAGCGCGCCGCGTCCAGGATCCCGGCGATCCGCTCGCGCAGGCCCTCCTGCGACTTCCCGCCGTCCAGCCGCTGCCCGGCCACCACGTACGTCGGGGTGCCCGTCACGCCGATCGCCTTGCCCTCGGCGACGTCCGCGTCCACCCACAGCGTGTGCCGGCCGTCGACCAGGGCGGTGTCGACCTCCTCGGCGTCCAGACCGACCGCGGCGGCGATCTCGACCAGCACCGGCAGCCCGCCGCGCTCCAGGTCCTCCAGACGCTCCAGCAGCGCCTCCGCGTACTCCCAGCCGCGGCCCTGCTCGAACGCCTCGGCAGCGGCCTCCGCCGCCGGGTACGCGTACTTGTGCTTCTCCAGCGGGAAGTGCCGCAGCTCGACGGTCAGCGCGTCGCCGAACTGCGCACGCAGCGCGCGGACGTCGTCCAGCGCGGTACGGCAGTCGGGGCACTGCAGGTCGCACCAGAACTCGAGGCGGGGCAGGGAGGAATCGCTCATGCCTCCAGTCTCCCAGGCCCGGGCGCCCGCCAGGACCCGTCTCCCCGGCCGGTCAGCCGGTGGTGGCGGGGACCGCCTCCGCGGCCTCCGCGGACCGCTGGCGGGCCCGGTAGGCGGCCACGTGCAGCCGATTGCCGCAGGTGCGGCTGTCGCAGTAGCGGCGCGAGCGGTTGCGGGACAGGTCGACGAAGACCCGGGCGCAGTCCGGCGCCTCGCAGCGGCGCAGCCGCTCCAGCTCGCCGGCCATCACGATGAAGGCCAGCGCCATGCCGAGCTCCGCCGCCAGGTGCCGGCCGATCGCGGCGTGCGGGGCGAAGTAGTGGATGTGCCAGCCGTGGTGGTCGTGGTTGGTCAGCCGCGGCGTCGTCCCGGCCTCGGCGACCACCGCGTTCACCAGTTCCGCGGCCCGCTCCACCGAGCCGGCCGAGAAGACCTCGCGCAGCCGGTCGCGCAGTTCGTGCACGGCGGTCAGGTCGGCGGGGCCGAGCGAGTCGATCTCGCTGATCTCCTGCCGGACCACGAACGCGTTCAGCGCCGCCACGTCGGGCAGTCGTTCACTGCCGCACGCCTGCGGGGCGGTGTTCAGCAGGTCCACCAGAATGCTCAGTGCGCACTCGGTGTCATGGGTGATCAGCACGTGGGGACTCCTCACGCGGCGGCGGCCCGGCGGGTCGCCGCGTCGGTCATCGGCGCCGACTCTACCGGCAGCGGGCCCCGGCCGGGCCAGGACACGGCTGAGCCCCGGGCGCCGGCTCCGGTGGGAGCGGGCGCCCGGGGCAGGACCCCGAGGCCGCCGATGGGCGGCTGCGAACTGCGACCGTGCCCCCGAGTAGGACGGTGCGCATCGAGGTGGTCCCGCCGCCGCGCGACGGCGGGCCGAACTCGGTCGGGGTTCAGCTCTCGGCGAGGATGTGGGACAGCTCCCGGTCGAGGTCGAAGTGACGGTGTTCGGTGCCGGGGGGCACCGCGGCGTCGGTGCGCTTGAGGAAGGACTCAAGCGCCCGGGCCGGGGCCTCCAGCAAGGCCTCTCCTTCCGGAGAGCTCAGGGCGATGCAGACCACGCCTTGACCATGGCTGCGCGACGGCCAGACCCGGACGTCGCCGGTACCGGTCGGTCGGTGCAGCCCCTCCGCAAGGAGGTCGCGGGCGAACACCCACTCCACGGTCTCGTCGGCTCCGGTGTGGAACGTCGCGTGCACGGCATAGGGGTCGGCGGTGTCGTAGCGCAGGCCCGCGGGGACGGGCAGTGACGACTCGCTGGACACGATGAGGCGCAGGTGCAGCTCACAGCTGACCGTGGTGTTCATAAGCGCCAGGGCCTTTCGCTCAGTGTGCGCTCGGGGAATCGCACGTCGGCGAACGGACCATCCCACCTGAAAGCCCGGTGTAAACCCCTCTGTCCCGATTCCGGTGCGAGTCGTACCCCTTCCGGCGCATTGCGGAATCGCCCGGGCGGCCCGTCGGGCCGGTCCCGGAGCGGCATTACCCGGGGTCGGGCGGCCGGGCTGGAGGAAACCACGAACCTCGGGCCGGACGGGGCGGCCGGGCGGGGTGTCGGGCGGGTGGCCGGGCCCCGGCGCGTGCGGGCGGCGGCGCGACCCGGCAGGTGGGGGGCGCGTCCGGCGGAGGAGGGCGCGGCGGAGTGCGGGGGTGGTCGGAGCACTCCCGCCGATGGGGTAATGTTTTCCCTGCACCCGGGCGATTAGCTCAGCGGGAGAGCACTTCGTTCACACCGAAGGGGTCACTGGTTCGATCCCAGTATCGCCCACCGGAATGCAAAGGCGTAGGGCTCCGACTTGATTATCAGGTCGGGGCCCTTCGCCTTTTCCGGGTTACCGGTCCGGAGTTCTGACGCACATTCAGCGGGCCTGTCCGGGGCGGGAACTGGGGGACCGTCGGGGGAACGGATTGTGAACCGGGGTCCAAGTGGTGCTACAGTTCTTCTCGTTGCCCGGGCGATTAGCTCAGCGGGAGAGCACTTCGTTCACACCGAAGGGGTCACTGGTTCGATCCCAGTATCGCCCACCGAGCACCATCCGCAGGCCCCGACGGAAGCGTCGGGGCCTGCGGCGTTTCCGCCGCGGGGCGGTCGGTCAGGCCGCCAACTCGCAGGCGTGGCCCGGCTCCAGGCGCTCGCCGCAGGGGCAGCGGGCCGGGCGCAGCGGCCAGGCCGTGTCCACCTCCTCCGGCACGCCGGATCGTTCGAACCAGCGCTCCAGGCCGCGGGCCTGCGCCGCGTGCCAGAGCGCCTGCCGCAGGTGGAGGTCGGCCGGACTCAGTGCGCCGAGCCGCTCCGCGTGCCGGGCCGCGACCGCGCGCACCAACTCCAGGGCGGCCGCCGCGTCCGCGGCCGCGTCGTGCGCGCCCAGCAGCGGGACCCCGTAGTAGGCGCACAGGTCGGTCAGCGTGCGGCGGCCCTTGCGGTAGCGGTCCAGGTGCTTGTCGAGCACCCGCGGATCGAGCACCAGCAGTTCGGCGCCGTCCAGCACCTCGGTCAGCGAGGCCGCCGCGTGCCGGCGCAACTCCCGGTCCAGCAGCGTGAGGTCGTAGGGCGCGTTCATCACCACCAGCGGGACGCCGGCCCGGGACTGTTCGGCCAGGGCCAGGGCCAGCTCGACCGCGACGGTGCGCGGCGGGCGGCCGTGGGTGCGGGCGTGGTCGTCGGTGATGCCGTGCACCGCGCGGGCCTGTTCGGGGATCGGGATGCCGGGGTCGGCCAGCCAGGTGCGGATGCGGAGTCGGGTGGCCGGGGCGGTCTGCACCACCAGGGCGGCCGAAACGATTCTGTCCTGCTCGACGTCGACTCCCGTGGTCTCGGTGTCGAACGAGGCGAGCGGACCCTGATACCAGTGCCGGAGCTGCTGCATGACGCCCCCTCAGACGCCGCGCGGTCCTGGGCGTGCGGCGCGCCGCCGAGGACCGCCGGTGCGCCGCACTGTGCAGAGGTGATACCGCAGTTGACGGGCACTCAACCGCACTCCGGAAGAAATGCCGTGGCGCACCGTGACCGCGCGGTCACCGGAGACGGGTGCGGCGACGGGGAGGGGGCCCGGCTCGGTACCATGCACACGCAGCGCTGTGCTGCGCCACGGTAGCCAGAACGTCAGGAGAGACCGGTGACGGACGTCCGGATCATCATCAACCGCGAACCCGATCGGGAAGAGCGCGTGGTGACCACGGGCACTACGGCCGCCGAGCTCTTCGCCGACGACCGCGCCGTGATCGCCGCCCGGGTCGGCGGCCAGCTCAAGGACCTCGCGTACGCCGTCCAGGACGGCGACGAGGTCGAGCCGGTCGAGATCTCCAGCCCCGACGGCCTCGACATCCTGCGGCACTCCACCGCGCACGTGATGGCCCAGGCCGTCCAGCAGGTCTTCCCGGAGGCCAAGCTCGGCATCGGCCCGCCGGTCAAGGACGGCTTCTACTACGACTTCGACGTCGAGCGGCCGTTCCACCCGGACGACCTGAAGGCCGTCGAGAAGAAGATGCAGGAGATCATCAAGCGCGGGCAGAAGTTCTCCCGCCGGGTGGTCACCGACGAGGCCGCCCTCGAGGAACTGGCCAAGGAGCCCTACAAGCTGGAGCTGATCGGGCTCAAGGGCTCGGCCGCCACGGCCGGCGAGGGCGCCGACGTGGAGGTGGGCGCGGGCGAGCTCACCATCTACGACAACCTCGACCCGAAGACCGGCGAGCTGTGCTGGGGCGACCTCTGCCGCGGCCCGCACCTGCCGAGCACCCGGCACATCCCGGCGTTCAAGCTGATGCGCTCGGCCGCCGCGTACTGGCGCGGCAGCGAGAAGAACCCGATGCTGCAGCGCCTGTACGGCACCGCGTGGCCCACCAAGGAAGAGCTCAAGGCGCACCTGGAGTTCCTCGAGGAGGCCGCCAAGCGCGACCACCGCAAGCTCGGCACCGAACTCGACCTGTTCTCCATCCCGGAGGAGATCGGCTCCGGCCTCGCCGTCTTCCACCCCAAGGGCGGCATCATCCGCCGGGCGATGGAGGACTACTCGCGCAAGCGGCACGAGGAGGAGGGCTACGAGTTCGTCTACACCCCGCACGCCACCAAGGGGAAGCTGTTCGAGAAGAGCGGCCACCTCGACTGGTACGCGGACGGGATGTACCCGCCCATGCAGCTGGACGAGGGCACGGACTACTACCTCAAGCCCATGAACTGCCCGATGCACAACCTGATCTTCGACGCGCGCGGCCGCTCCTACCGTGAACTGCCGCTGCGGCTCTTCGAGTTCGGCACCGTGTACCGGTACGAGAAGTCCGGCGTCGTGCACGGCTTGACCCGGGCCCGCGGCTTCACGCAGGACGACGCGCACATCTACTGCACCCGCGAGCAGATGGCGGAGGAGCTCGACAAGACGCTGACCTTCGTCCTCGGCCTGCTGCGCGACTACGGCCTGAACGACTTCTACCTGGAGCTGTCCACCAAGGACCCGGAGAAGTTCGTCGGCAGCGACGAGGCCTGGGAGGAGGCCACCGCGGTGCTCGCGGCGGTCGCCGAGAAGCAGGGCCTGCCGCTGGTGCCGGACCCGGGCGGCGCGGCCTTCTACGGCCCGAAGATCTCGGTGCAGGCGAAGGACGCGATCGGCCGGACCTGGCAGATGTCCACCGTGCAGCTGGACTTCAACCTGCCCGAGCGCTTCGACCTCGAGTACACCTCGGCCGACGGCTCGCGGCAGCGGCCGGTGATGATCCACCGTGCGCTGTTCGGCTCGATCGAGCGGTTCTTCGCGGTGCTGCTGGAGCACTACGCCGGTGCGATGCCGCCGTGGCTGGCGCCGGTCACCGTGGTCGGCATCCCGATCACCGACGAGCACGTGCCGTACCTGCTCGACGTGGCGGCCGAGTTGAAGAAGCACGGGATCCGGGTGGACGTGGACGCCTCGGACGACCGGATGCAGAAGAAGATCCGCAACGCGCAGAAGGAGAAGATCCCCTTCATGCTGATCGCGGGCAACGACGACGTCGAGGCCGGCGCGGTGTCGTTCCGGTACCGCAACGGCGAGCAGAAGAACGGCGTGCCGAAGGCGGAGGCGATCGCCGAGATCGTCGAGGCGGTGCGCAGCCGGGTGCAGATCTGAGCCGTCGACGGCTGAGGTGCGGGGCGGTCTCCTTGCGGAGTCTGCCCCGCACGGCTTTGCGCGACGGGTTCGGCGAATATGCTGGCCAGCATGACGAGTGAGCCGGAACTTCAGCGGGGCGTGGGGGAGCCGGACGGCTTCCGGCGTCTGTGGACACCACATCGGATGGCGTACATCCAGGGCGAGAACAAGCCCACCGGGCCGGCTCCGGACGACGGTTGCCCGTTCTGCTCGATCCCGAAGCTGAGCGACGAGGACGGGCTGATCGTCGCGCGCGGGGCGTCCGTGTTCGCGGTGCTGAACCTGTACCCGTACAACGGCGGGCACTTGATGGTGGTGCCGTACCGGCACGTGGCGGACTACACCGAGCTCGACGGGCCGGAGACGGCGGAGCTGGCGGAGTTCACCAAGAAGGCGATGGCGGCGCTGCGCGCGGCGTCCGGGGCGCACGGGTTCAACATCGGGATGAACCAGGGGGCGGCCGCGGGTGCGGGGATCGCGGCACACCTGCACCAGCACGTGGTGCCGCGGTGGGGTGGCGACACCAACTTCATGCCGGTGGTGGGGCACACCAAGGTGCTGCCGCAACTGCTGGCGGACACCCGCAAGATGCTGGCCGAGGCCTGGCCGGTCTGAGCCGGCGGAAGGGGCGCGAGGGTTTCCGGACCCCCGCGCCCCTTCTCGGCTATCCGGCGTCGTACTTGTCGGCGCGGTACGGGCGGGTGCTCTGGATCTCGGAGCCGATGATGTTCGAGCGGTTGGTGAACCGGTCGGTGGAGATGTCGTGCTCCTCCAGGAACTCCATGACCGCGGCGTGGATGGCGCTGACGACGGGCGAGGTGGCGTAGAGCGCGTCGTCGGACTTGAAGCGGCTGTTCCAGGTGGGGTCGGTCCAGGCCTGGCGGAGGCAGAACGGTTCGGGGAAGCCGACCGAGCCGCCGAGCCAGGTGAGCAGGGTCGGGATCTTGTGGAACGGGGCCCGGACGGCCTGCCGGACCACCTCGTCGTCGGTGACGATCGGCAGCTGGACGGTGCGGTTCTCCCAGAAGCGGAGCGTCTTGGGGACGTCCTTCTCCGGGACCTTGGGCTTGGCGCCGAAGTACCCGGCGATCGGGCCGAGGGCGTGCGCGGTGACGTGGACCTGGAGGTTGTGCGAGAGGACCACGATCTCGACCAGCATGGTGGTGACCAACTGGCCCTTGTGCGTGACGTACTGGAGGGCGACCCGGTGGCGGGTGTCGGTGCCGAAGGTCTGCTTGTTGGCGATCTCCTGGACCGCGAAGTCGCGCATCCGGTCGCCGTCCATGTCGGCGCCGGACGGGCGCTCGATCTCGTCGGCGCCCTCGGAGATGTCCTTGAGCACCCACTGGTAGATCTGCGGCTTGGGCATGCCCCCGTTGGGGACCTCGCTGCCGGACAGGCCGTTGAGGCGCTCGGCGATCTTGCGGGCCAGGTCCCAGACGTGGAAGGAACGGAAGTCCTGGTGGCCCTCGGCGGGCTTGAGGTTCTCCCGCAGGCTCCACTCGCCCCAGCGCTTGCCGACGCCCAGGATGCCCTTGGGGCCCGCGTAGTGCTGGATGTTGGTGGCCTGCTCGGTGGTGAGGCGGTCGAGCGCGGCCTTGAGCAGGTTGGCCTTCTTGTCGAGGTGGTCCTTGGGGACGGCCTTGGGGACGACGGCGGCGACCGCGCTGCCGCCGACCAGGTCGCCCCAGCGGGCGCGCTGCTGCATGACGCTGGCGACGACGGTGCGCTTGGCGAGGTACCACCCGAGCGCGGGGCCGATCATCACGACCCGGCAGTAGAGGCCGAGCAGGCCGCCGAAGGGCGGGCGGAGCGCCAGCAGCAGGGCCAGGCCGATCGCGGCGATCAGGGCGAGGGTGCCGATGAAGCCGTCCTGCGCGGCGGACTTCTTGGTGCCGAGCCAGGCCCGGGCCTGGTAGGCGGCGAGCCAGACCAGGGTGCCGGGCAGGAACAGCACGCCGCACAGCACGCTGATGGTGGAGAGCCGGCGGTCGCGCGCCTCGCGGAGGTCCTGGGCGGCCAGGCAGTGTTCGACGACCATCCGGACGTCGGTGCCGAAGGACGGCACCAGCGGCTTGCGCGTGCCGCCGAGGGTGCGGTCGATCAGGGCGCGGCTGAACGCCTCGCCGGCGCTCGGCCGGAAGAGCTCGAACTTGCCCTTCTTGAGCGTGAGCCCTTCGAGGCCTTCCAGTGCGTGGTAGTCGGCGTCACGGTAGGCGGCGGAGGAGAACGCCTGGGTGACCGCGGTCTGGTTCCCGACGTCCGTCCGGGGTATCTGCGCGCCCGGCGTCATATCGAGCTGAGTCACCTGTGCAGCTCCTCCTCCCTGATCGTCTGCGGCAGGTTACCGCGCGCCGGCCGGACCGCGCGGATCATCGTCTGATCCTGGGTCACATCTCGGCCGCGTGCGGGGGTTTCCGAGTGATGTTGCCCCGTGGTGGGGACATCGACGCACCGGGTTTGCGACCGGGTACGGGGGAGCGGGAGGATCGCGGCATGACGACTTCGTATGCACCGGATCCGGTCCTGCTGTACGACGGCGACTGCGCGTTCTGTTCCAGCTGCGTGCGCTGGGCCGAGCGCTACCCGCGGGCGAGCCTGTCCTCGGCGGGATGGGACGCGGTGCCGTTCCAGTTCGCGGACCTGGCGGCGCTGGCGGCGTTCACCGACGGGGAGGTCACCGCGGAGCGGGCCGGCCGGGAGGTGCTGTGGATCACGCCGAACCGTCAGGTGTACGGCGGGGCGCAGGCGGTGGCCCGACTGCTGATGCGCTCGGGCGGGCTGTGGGCGTGGGTCGGCGGCCTGCTGGCGCTGGCGCCGGTGCGTCCGGTCGCGGAGCTGGTGTACCGCTGGGTCGCCCGGCACCGCGACCGGATGCCGGGCGGCACTCCGGCCTGCGCGCTGCCCCGCCGGTCCTGAGGGTCCGTCAGCAGCAGGTCAGCCCACCGTGCTGTACTGCGCGGCGAGGCCGGCGGGCATCGGGGCGTGCCGCAGGTAGCTGCGGGTGAACTGGCCGGTTCCGTGCGACAGCGAGCGCAGGTCGAGCGGGTACCGGGTGAGTTCGAGTTCGGGGACCTCGGCGCGCACCAGGCTCATGCCTGGGCCGCCGACCTCGGTGCCGAGGACGTGGCCGCGGCGGGCCGAGAGGTCGCTGAGCACGGCGCCCTGGTACTCGTCCGGGAGCAGCACGCGGACCTCGTCGACCGGTTCCAGGACCCGGAGTTCGGTGTGCTCGGCGGCCTCCTTGAGGGCCATCGCGGCGGCGGTCTGGAAGGCGGCGTCGGAGGAGTCGACGGAGTGCGCCTTGCCGTCGGTCAGGGTGACCCGGACGTCGGTCATCGGGTGGCCGTGCATGCCGTGGGCGAGTTGGGCGCGGACGCCCTTCTCCACGGACGGGATGAAGTTGCGCGGGACGGCGCCGCCGACCACGTGGTCGACGAACTCGAAGCCGCCGCCGGGCAGCGGTTCGACGGTGAGGTCGCAGATCGCGAACTGGCCGTGGCCGCCGGACTGCTTGACGTGCCGTCCGTGCCCGCTGGCGGTGCCGCCGAAGGTCTCGCGCAGCGCCACCTGGTAGGGGACGGCGTCGACGTGGACGCCGTGCCGGGTGCGCAGCCGGTCGAGGGTGACCGCGAGGTGGGCCTCGCCGGTGCACCAGAGCACCATCTGGTGCGTGTCGGGGTTCTGTTCGACGTGCAGGGCGGGGTCCTGGGCGGCGAGCCTGCCGAGGGCCTGGGAGAGCTTGTCCTCGTCGGCCTTGGAGTGCGCCTCGATCGCGGTGGGCAGCAGCGCCTCGGGCAGCGGCCAGGGCGGCAGCACGGTGTGGTCGGTGCCGAGGGTGTCGCCGGTGCGGGCGGCGGCGAGTTTGGCGACGGTCGCCAGGTCGCCCGCGATGGCCTGCGGGACCGGGCGGAGCTGGTGGCCGAACGGGCTGGTCAGCGCGGTGATGCGCTCGTCGGGGCCGCCGGGCAGGTGGGCGGTGGTGTCGGGGCGCAGGGTGCCGGTGAAGACCCGGAGCAGGCTGAGCCGGCCCAGGTAGGGGTCCTCGCCGGTGTGCACGACCTGGGCGGTGAGCGCTCCGGCGGGGTCGGCGGCGGGCAGGCCGTCGGCGCGGTCGGCGGGGGAGGGGAAGGCGGCGGCGATCAGGTCGAGCAGCTGCTCGCAGCCGGCCGGGTCGGGTGCGGGGGAGGCGGCGAGCACCGGGTGCAGGGTGCCGGCCAGGAACTCGCGGCGGACGGCGGCGGTGAGTGCGGCGGTGTCGAGTTCCTCACCCTCGAGGTAGCGCTCCAGCAGCGCGTCGTCCTCGCCGGCCAGCGCCTCGGCCAGCCGGGCGCGCCGCTCGCCGAGGTCGCCGGGGTCGGCGGGGTCGCCGTAGCGGCGGCCGGTGAGCAGCTCGACGGAGCCGTGCAGGCGGCCGTCGCGCAGGTCGTAGTGGTGCAGCGGCAGGACGGTGTCGGGGCTGCCGAGGGCCTGCTGGAGGTTGGCGACCACGTCGTCCAGGCGGACCCGGGCGGTGTTGAGGTGGGTGAGCAGGACGGCCCGCGGGACGTGTTCGGCCTCGCACTGCTGCCACAGCGCCCGGACCGGGCGGGGGAGTTCGTCGTCGGCGGCCGAGAGCACGAAGACCGCGGCCTCGGCGGCGCGCAGCGCGGCCTGCAGTTCGCCGCCGAAGTCGGAGTAGCCGGGGGCGTCCAGCAGGTTGATCTTGACGTCCTGCCAGGCGAGCGGGAGCAGTGCGAGCTGGACGGAGCGCTGCTGCTGGTGCTCGATCTCCTCCCAGTCGGCGGCGGTGGTGCCGTCGGGGACGGTTCCGGCCCTGGTCAGGGCGCCGGTGACGAGGGCGAGTGCCTCGGCGAGGGTGGTCTTACCGGCTCCGCCGGCCCCGACCAGGGCCACGTTGCGGAGCCGGTCGGGTCGGTCGACGAGGGGTGCGGGGGTGTGGGCTGTCCGGTCCGGCATGGCTGGCCTCCTGCCGCGCGATCAGCGTGGATACCATTGTCCAGCCGAGCGGGTCCATCCGCGCGGTCGCCCGCTGGACCCTGGGGGTCGCGGGTGCGGACCGGAGGAAATCGGAGTGGACCGGAAGGCCATGCTCAACAAGTACGCGCGTGCCTTCTTCACACGTGTCCTCACCCCGTTCGCCGCCCTGCTGCTCCGCTGGGGCGTCAGTCCGGATGCCGTGACGCTGATCGGCACCGCCGGTTCGGTGGCCGGTGCGCTGGTGTTCTTCCCGCGTGGCGAGTTCTTCTGGGGCACGGTCACCGTCACGCTGTTCATCTTCTCGGACCTGGTCGACGGCAACATGGCCCGCCAGGCCGGGCGTTCCAGCAAGTGGGGCGCGTTCCTGGACTCGACGCTGGACCGGGTCGCCGACGCGGCGATCTTCGGCGGCCTGGCCATGTGGTACGCGGGCCAGGGGCACAACGACATCCTCTGCGCGGTGGCGATCTTCTGCCTCGCCAGCGGCCAGGTGGTGTCCTACACCAAGGCGCGGGGCGAGTCGCTGGGCTTCCCGGTGAACGTGTCCGGGCTGGTGGAGCGCGCCGAGCGGCTGGTGATCAGCCTGGTGGCGGCCGGCTTCGCGGGGCTGCACAAGTTCGGCGTGCCGTACATCGAGTGGCTGCTGCCGATCGCCCTGTGGGTGGTCGCGGCGGGCAGCCTGGTGACGGTGGCGCAGCGGATGCTGACGGTGCGTCGGGAGGCGGCCGAGCTGGACGCGGCGGCGGCCGCCGAGGGGGTCAAGTGAAGGACCGGTTGGTGGACGGGGCCTACGCGGCGGGCTGGGCGGGGCTCCGGCACCTGCCCGAGCCGGTGGCCCGCGGCCTGTTCAACGTCATCGCCGACGTGGCGTGGCGGCGGCAGGGCAAGGGGGTGCGGCAGCTCGAGGCCAACCTGTCGCGGGTGCATCCGGACGCGGACGGGATCCGGCTGAGAGAGCTGTCCCGGGCCGGGATGCGCTCGTACCTGCGGTACTGGATGGAGTCGTTCCGGCTGCAGACCTGGAGCCTGGAGCGGATCGCGCAGGCGATGCCGGTCAAGGGCCTGGAGCAGCTGAACGAGGCGATGGCGGCCGGCCGCGGCGCGGTGCTGGCGCTGCCGCACATGGGCAACTGGGACCTGGCCGGCGCGTGGATCGCCTCGGCCGGCGGGTACCCGTTCACCACGGTCGCCGAGCGGCTGAAGCCGGAGTCGCTGTTCGACCGGTTCGTGGCGTACCGGGAGAGCCTCGGCATGGAGGTGCTGGCGCTGACCGGCTCCGACGTGTCGGTGGTCGGGACGCTGGCGCGGCGGCTGCGCGAGGGCAAGCTGGTCTGCCTGGTCGGCGACCGGGACCTCTCGGCGGCGGGCGTCCCGGTGGACTTCTTCGGCGAGCCGACCCGGATGCCGGCCGGCCCGGCGATGCTCGCGCAGCGCACCGGCGCGGCGCTGTTCCCGGTGTCGCTCTGGTACGACGGGCCGCTGATGCGGGCCGAGATCCACCCCGAGATCGCGCCGTCCGGAGTGGGCGACGGCAAGGTCCAGGTCGCCGAGATGACCCAGGCGATGGCCGACGTGTGGGCGGAGGCGATCCGCGAGCACTCGGCGGACTGGCACATGCTGCAGAAGCTGTGGCTGGCCGACCTGACGTCGCGGAGGGCCGAGAGTTGAGGATCGGCGTGGTCTGCCCGTACGACTGGGACGTGCCCGGCGGGGTGCAGTTCCACATCCGGGACCTGGCGGAGCACCTGATCCGGCTGGGGCACGAGGTGTCGGTGCTGGCACCGGCGGAGGACGAGGACGCGCTGCCGCCGTACGTGGTCTCGGCGGGGCGGGCCGTCGCGGTGCCGTACAACGGGTCGGTGGCGCGGCTGAGCTTCGGGATCCTGTCGGCGGCGCGGGTGCGGCGGTGGCTGCGCGAGGGCCGGTTCGACATCCTGCACGTGCACGAGCCGAACTCGCCGAGCCTGTCGATGCTGGCGGCCTGGGCGGCGTCCGGGCCGATGGTGGGGACCTTCCACACCTCCAACCCGCGCTCGCGGGCGATGATCGCGGCCTCGCCGATCCTGCAGCCCGGCCTGGAGAAGATGTCGGCGCGGATCGCGGTCAGCGAGTACGCCCGGCGCACCCTGGTCGAGCACCTCGGCGGCGACGCGGTGGTGATCCCCAACGGCGTGGACGTGACCTTCTTCGCCGACGCCGAGCCGGAGCCGCGCTGGCAGGGCAACGCGCTGGACGGCGGGCCCGGCACCATCGGCTTCATCGGCCGGATCAACGAGCCGCGCAAGGGCCTGCCCACGCTGCTCGCCGCGCTGCCCCGGATCCTCGCCGAACGGCCCGGGGTGCGGCTGCTGGTGGCCGGCAAGGGTGACGAGGAGGAGGCCGTCGAGGGCCTGCCGGCCGCGGTGCGCGAGCGGGTGGAGTTCCTCGGCATGGTCTCCGACCGGGACAAGGCCCGGCTGCTGCGCAGCGTCGACCTGTACGTGGCGCCGAACACCGGCGGCGAGTCCTTCGGGATCATCCTGGTGGAGGCGATGTCGGCGGGCGCCCCGGTGCTGGCCAGCGACCTGGACGCGTTCCGGCAGGTGCTGGACGGCGGCGCGGCCGGCGAGCTGTTCCCGGTCGAGGACGCCGACGCGCTGGCCGCCACCGCGCTGAAGCTGCTGGGCAGCCCCGAGCGGCTGGTCGAGCTGCGCGAGGCCGCCTCGCGGCACGTGCGGCGCTTCGACTGGGAGACCGTCGGCGCCGAGGTGCTGTCGGTGTACGAGACCGTGACCGACGGGCGCCCGCCGGTCGCCGAGGCCGAACCGTCCGGGTGGCGGACGCGTCTCGGCCGATGACCCCCTTCCTGCTCCGAGAGGCACTGCCATGCCGCTGATCACCGTCGACTACACCGACCGGCTCGCCGACGCCTTCGACCGGCGCGGCTTCGGGCTGGCGCTGAACCGGCTCGCGGTGAAGCTGATCGACGCCAAGCCGGAGAGCTGCAAGGCCTGGTTCCGGCGCACCGAGGAGGCCGTGGTCGGCGCGGACACCGAGACCTACGGGCTGGTGTCGATCGAGTTCCGGATCTTCCCGGGCCGCAGCGAGGAGGCGAAGGCGGCGCTCAGCGAGGCGGTGCTGGCCGCGCTGCCGGACTACCTGGGCGGCGCCCCGCTGCCGGTGCAGGCCAACGTCGCGGTCGCCGAGCTGGACCGGCGGGCCTACCGCTCGGTCACGCTGGGCGGCTGACGACCCGGTACCGTAACGCCCCGTGACTACCTGGATCTGGGCCATCGCGGCCGTCGTGCTGTTCGCCGTCTACCTCAGCTGGACGGCCGGCCGGCTCGACCGCCTGCACGCCCGGATCGACGCCGCCCGGGCCTCGCTGGACGCGCAACTGGTCCGCCGGGCCTCGGTGGCGATGGAGCTGGCCACCTCCTCGCTGCTCGACCCGGCCGCCTCGATCCTGCTGCTGGAGGCCGCGCACGCGGCCCGGCAGGCCGAGGACGAGCAGCGCGAGGTCGCCGAGAGCGAGCTCAGCCTGGCGCTGCGCGCGGTGCTGGACGAGCCGCAGCAGGTCGCGGCGCTGCGGGCGGCGCCCGGCGGCGCGGAGGCGGTCCGGGACCTGGTGGAGGCGGTGCGCCGGGTGCCGATGGCGCGCCGTTTCCACAACGACGCGGTGCGTGCCGCGCGGGCCGTGCGCGAGCACCGGCTGGTGCGCTACTTCCGGCTGGCGGGGCGCGCGCCGTTCCCGATGGCCTTCGAAATGGACGACGAGCCGCCGACCGCGCTCACGCCCGAGGGCGCACCCGCGTAGGCTGAGCGCTGTTTCCTTCCCTGGCCTGTTTGTCGTATGCCGAGGGCGGGCCTGGACCATGTGGCACATGGGTCGGGACCAACCCGGGCCTACGATGGGTCGATAGCACCGGTTCATCTCTGAGTGAGGTCTTACGTGTCCACCACCCCCACCACCGCAGACCAGCAGATCGGCACCGCCCGCGTGAAGCGCGGCATGGCCGAGCAGCTCAAGGGCGGTGTGATCATGGACGTGGTCAACGCCGAGCAGGCCAAGATCGCCGAGGACGCGGGCGCGGTGGCCGTCATGGCCCTGGAGCGGGTCCCCGCGGACATCCGCAAGGACGGCGGCGTGGCGCGCATGTCGGACCCGAACATGATCGAGGAGATCATCGCCGCGGTCTCCATCCCGGTGATGGCCAAGTCCCGCATCGGCCACTTCGTCGAGGCCCAGGTCCTGCAGTCGCTCGGCGTCGACTACATCGACGAGTCCGAGGTGCTGACCCCGGCCGACGAGGTCAACCACTCCGACAAGTGGGCCTTCACCACCCCCTTCGTCTGCGGTGCCACCAACCTCGGTGAGGCGCTGCGCCGGATCGCCGAGGGCGCGGCCATGATCCGCTCCAAGGGCGAGGCCGGCACCGGCAACGTGGTCGAGGCCGTCCGCCACCTGCGCCAGATCAAGAACGAGATCGCCAAGCTGCGCGGCTTCGACAACAACGAGCTGTACGCCGCCGCCAAGGAGCTGCGCGCCCCGTACGAGCTGGTCCGCGAGGTCGCCGAGCTCGGCAAGCTGCCGGTCGTGCTGTTCTCCGCCGGTGGCGTGGCCACCCCGGCCGACGCCGCGCTGATGCGCCAGCTCGGCGCCGAGGGCGTGTTCGTCGGCTCCGGCATCTTCAAGTCCGGCGACCCGGCCAAGCGCGCCGCGGCCATCGTCAAGGCCACCACCTTCTACGACGACCCGAAGATCATCGCGGACGCCTCCCGCAACCTGGGCGAGGCCATGGTCGGCATCAACTGCGACACGCTGCCCGAGTCGGAGCGCTACGCCAACCGCGGCTGGTAGTCGCCGACTGGTGATCGCTGCACGACGGCCCGCTGCGTGAGGAACTGGCGCGGCGGGCCGCGCCGTGGAGCGGTCCGGATCCGAATCTTCTCCAAGCGATTGAGGTAGTAGACCGTGAGCACCCCCACCATCGGAGTCCTGGCCCTCCAGGGCGACGTCCGCGAGCACCTGGTCGCGCTCGCCGCCGCCGACGCGCTGGCCCGCCCGGTCCGCCGCCCCGAGGAGCTCGCCGAGGTCGACGCCCTGGTGATGCCGGGCGGCGAGTCCACCACCATCTCCAAGCTGGCCGTGCTGTTCGGCCTGATGGACCCGCTGCGCGCGCGGGTCGCGGCCGGCATGCCGGTCTACGGCACCTGCGCAGGGATGATCATGCTGGCCGACAAGATCCTCGACGGCCGGGACGACCAGGAGACCGTCGGCGGCATCGACATGACGGTGCGGCGCAACGCGTTCGGCCGGCAGAACGAGTCCTTCGAGACCGCGATCCCGTTCGCCGGGCTGCCCGGCGACCCGGTCACCGGCGTCTTCATCCGGGCCCCGTGGGTCGAGGCGGTCGGCGCGGGCGTCGAGGTGCTGGCCGAGGTCCCGGCCGCCGACGGCCCGGACGCCCGGATCGTCGCCGTCCGCCAGGGCAACCTGCTGGCCACCTCGTTCCACCCGGAGCTGACCGGCGACCACCGGGTGCACGAGTACTTCGTCCGCATGGTCGAGGCTGCCGCGCGGTGACCGTGCGCCACCTCAGGGTGGCGGCACCGGTAAGATCTCCCCTGTTCATTTCCCTGTTGGCGACGAAAAGGAGCTGGCGATGTCCGGCCACTCTAAGTGGGCTACCACCAAGCACAAGAAGGCCGTGATCGACGCCAAGCGCGGCAAGCTCTTCGCCAAGATGATCAAGAACATCGAGGTGGCGGCGCGCACCGGCGGCGGCGACCCCGCGGGCAACCCCACGCTCTACGACGCCATCCAGAAGGCCAAGAAGAGCTCCGTCCCGATCGACAACATCAACCGCGCCGTCAAGCGCGGTTCCGGTGCCGAGGCAGGCGGCGCCGACTACTCGACGATCATGTACGAGGGCTACGGCCCGAACGGCGTGGCCGTCCTGATCGAGTGCCTCACCGACAACCGCAACCGCGCGGCCTCCGACGTCCGCGTCGCGATGACCCGCAACGGCGGCAACATGGCGGACCCGGGCTCGGTCTCCTACCTGTTCACCCGCAAGGGCGTGGTGATCGTCCCCAAGGCCGACGGCGTGGACGAGGACAAGATCCTGGACGTCGTGCTGGACGCCGGCGCCGAGGAGGTCAACGACCTGGGCGAGGCCTTCGAGGTGATGTCCGAGGCCACCGACATGGTCGCCGTGCGCACCGCCCTGGTCGACGCCGGCATCGACTACGACTCCGCCGACGCCAACTTCGTGCCCAGCATGCAGGTGGAGCTGGACGCCGACGGCGCCCGCAAGATCTTCAAGCTGATCGACGCCCTCGAGGACAGCGACGACGTGCAGAACGTCTTCGCCAACTTCGACGTGTCGGACGAGATCATGGCCGAGCTGGACGCCTGACCGTCCGTCGGCTTCTCCGCCCGGCGGCCCCTCGCGGCCGCCGGGCGGAGGCGTGTCCGGGGCCGGTTGTCGGTGCCTGGCGGTAGCCTGCGCAGGTCGGGCGGTCGGAGAGAGGCGGGGCTGTGCGGGTGCTGGGCGTGGACCCCGGACTGACCAGGTGCGGTGTCGGGGTGGTCGAGGGCTTGCCCGGGCGGCAGTTGAAGATGCTCGGGGTCGGCGTGGTGCGCACCCCGGCGGAGGACGAGATCGGCCCGCGACTGCTCCGGATCGAGCAGGGGCTGGAGGAGTGGCTCGACCACTACTCGCCCGAACTCGTCGCGGTGGAGCGGGTGTTCGCGCAGCACAACGTCCGCACCGTGATGGGCACGGCGCAGGCCTCGGCGGTCGCGGTGCTGTGCGCCACCCGGCGCGGCATCCCGGTCACCCTGCACACGCCGAGCGAGGTCAAGGCGGCGGTGACCGGCTCCGGGCGGGCCGACAAGGCGCAGGTGACGGCGATGGTGACCCGGCTGCTGCGGCTGGACGCCCCGCCCAAGCCCGCCGACGCCGCGGACGCGCTCGCGCTGGCGATCTGTCACATCTGGCGCGGCGGCAGCACGAACCGCCTGACGGCGGCGATCCGGGCGCACGGCACCGGGGGGTCCTGGCACGGCCGGGTCAACCAGCAGGGGCGCGGGGCGTCCGAGCACAGCGGCCCTGACGGGCGACCGCCCGCAGCCGCCGGAACCATCGAGAGGGAGCAAGCGCCATGATCGCCTTTGTCCAGGGGCCCGTCGCAGTGGTGGGACACGGGGTGGCCGTGGTGGAGGTGGGCGGCGTCGGGATGGCGGTGCAGTGCACGCCCACAACGCTGGCGACCCTGCGGGTGGGGGAGGTGGCGCGGCTGTCGACCTCCCTGGTGGTGCGGGAGGACTCGCTGACGCTGTTCGGGTTCGTGGACGACGACGAGCGGGCCACCTTCGAGGTGCTGCAGGCCGCGCCGGGGGTCGGGCCGAAGCTGGCGCAGGCGATCCTCGGGGTGCACTCGCCCGAGGCGTTGCGGGTGGCGGTGGCGAGCGGGGACGAGAAGTCGCTGATCGCGGTGCCGGGGATCGGCAAGGCGAAGGCGGCGAAGCTGCTGCTGGAGTACAAGGACAAGCTGGGGGCGCCGCACGGCACGGTGCCCGCGCAGAAGCCGATCGTCTCGGGCCCGGCGCCCTGGCAGGACCAGCTGCACGCGGCTCTGGTGGGGCTGGGCTACGCTCCGCGGGAGGCCGACGAGGCGGTGGCCGCGGTGACGCCGGAGGCGCAGGCGCAGGCCAATCCGGACGTGGGCGCGCTGCTGCGGCTCGCGCTGCGGGGGCTGAACCGCACCCGCTGAGCGTCGAAGGGCGCTAGAGCAACCTGACGATCAGTCATCATGTCGACATTGGAGAGCCGTTCCCGATGACCCCGTACGAGTCCGATCCCGTTGACCGTCTGGTGGCGGCGTCCGCCGACGGCGAGGACCAGGCGGTGGAGGCGGCGCTGCGGCCGAAGCTGCTGGACGAGTTCATCGGGCAGGAACGGGTGCGCGAGCAGCTGTCGCTGGTGCTGCAGGCGGCCCGCAAGCGCGGGGCGGCCCCCGACCACGTGCTGCTGAGCGGTCCGCCCGGGCTGGGGAAGACCACCCTGTCGATGATCATCGCGGCGGAGCTGGGCGCCCCGATCCGGATCACCTCGGGCCCGGCCATCCAGCACGCCGGGGACCTGGCGGCGATCCTCTCCTCGCTGAGCGAGGGCGAGGTGCTGTTCCTCGACGAGATCCACCGGATGTCCCGGCCGGCCGAGGAGATGCTCTACATGGCGATGGAGGACTTCCGGGTCGACGTGATCGTCGGCAAGGGCCCGGGGGCGACCGCCATCCCGCTGGAGCTGCCGCCGTTCACCCTGGTCGGCGCGACCACCCGGGCCGGCCTGCTGCCGCCGCCGCTGCGCGACCGCTTCGGCTTCACCGGGCACATGGAGTTCTACGCCCCGGCCGAGCTGGAGCGGGTGGTGCACCGCTCGGCGGGCCTGCTCGACGTGGACATCGACCCGGCCGGCGCGGCGGAGATCGCCGGCCGCTCGCGCGGCACGCCGCGGATCGCCAACCGGCTGCTGCGCCGGGTCCGGGACTTCGCGCAGGTCCGGCACGACGGGCTGGTCACCCGGCAGATCGCCGAGCGGGCGCTCGAGGTGTACGAGGTGGACGCCCGCGGCCTGGACCGGCTGGACCGGGCGGTGCTGGAGGCGCTGCTGAAGCTGTTCGGCGGCGGCCCGGTGGGCCTGTCCACGCTGGCGGTCGCGGTCGGCGAGGAGGCCGAGACGGTCGAGGAGGTGGCGGAGCCGTTCCTGGTGCGCGAGGGACTGCTGGCGCGCACCCCGCGGGGCCGGATCGCCACCGCCGCGGCCTGGCAGCACCTGGGCCTGACCCCGCCGCAGGCGGTCCGCGCGCCGCGTCCGGCGCAGAGCGAACTGTGGGCCGACGGGCAGGAGTGAAGTCCCGGGGCGGGCGGGAGCGGACCGGTGCTCCTTATCCAGGGATTATGTGCATGCCAAGGCTCGCCACTTTCGGCGGCGCACTGGCATGCTTGGCGTTGTCCGTTCAGTGCGGGTCGCCTAGACTCCGCCGGACCGCCCCTCTCACCCGACGGGCCGACGTACACGCACTGGCCGCCTGCAGGGCGGCCGTAAAGGACCCTGGCTGTGGCTAACCTCATCATCCTCATCCTCCCGCTCCTGGCGATCTTCCTGATGTTCCGCTCGCAGAAGAAGCGCCAGGCGCAGCAGCAGACCATGCAGACGGCGCTGCAGGCGGGTTCGGGCGTGCGGACCATCGGCGGCATGTACGCCCTGGTCAAGGCGGTCAACGAGGAGACCGTCGAGCTGGAGATCGCTCCCGGCGTCGTCGCGCACTACACCAAGGGCGCCATCGCGGCCGTCCTGGAGCCGCTGGAGTACGACGCGATCATCAACGGTCGTCCCGCCGAGGACGCCGAGCCGGAGGCCGTCGAGGCCGAGGACGCGGACGAGAAGCCGCTGAGCCTCGCCAAGGACGACGCCCCGGCCGACGGTGAGGCTCCCGAGAGCAAGTAGTACGGTCGGGGTCACCCTCGACCGGCGGCAATCCGCCGCAAGCCCACAGGACCTCTTGGGCCGTCGTGCGTCCGCCTCCTCCGGCTCCGCCCCGCGCGGGGCCGGTGGCCGGTCGCGGGGCGGCATGGACAGGGAGAAACGAGCAAGGTGGCAACACCCAAGTCGCGGTCGCGCGACGGATACCCGGGGCGGGCGCTGGCGCTCATCCTGGTGGTCACCGTCGGACTGGTGGCCCTCATGTTCGGGACGGGCTACACCAAGCCGCGTCTCGGTATCGACCTCGCCGGTGGCACCAGCGTCACGCTGACCGCCAAGTCGGACGACCCCGCCGCCATCAACAAGTCCAACCTGGACATCGCGGTCGGGATCATCCAGAAGCGCGTCAACGGCATGGGCGTGTCCGAGGCTGAGGTCCAGACGCAGGGCAACAGCAACATCATCGTCAACATCCCCGACGGTGGTAACACGCAGCAGTCGATCGACAAGGTCGGCGACACCGCCAAGCTCTACTTCCGCCCGGTGCTGGCCCTGGCCCCGACCGGCGTGCAGGCGCAGCCCTCGCCGTCCGCCCCGGCCTCCGGCTCGCCGGCCGCCGGCTCCTCGCCGAGCGCGAGCGCCGCCGCGTCCGCGGGTGCGGGCTCCGCCTCGCCGAGCGCCTCCGCCTCCAAGGCCGGCCGCGCGCTCTCCGGCGCCCTGCAGGCCGACCCGAGCAGCTCCGCCTCCGCGCCCGCCTCGGGCAGCCCCTCGGCCGCCGCCTCCGGTGCGCCGAGCGCCGCCGCGTCCGCCCCGAGCGCCGCCGACATGAGCGCCGCGATGACCCAGGGCACCGTCCCGGCCGAGCTGCAGCAGCAGTTCACCGCGCTGGACTGCTCGAACCAGGCGCAGCGCCTCAACTACCAGAAGAGCAACGACCCGAACGCGGCCACCGTGGCCTGCTCGTACAACGCCGAGCAGGGCCTCTGGTACAAGTTCGCGCTCGGCGGTGTCTCGGTGAACGGCTCGGACGTCTCCAAGGCGCAGGCCGTCTTCGACACCCAGAACGGCTCCGGCTGGATGGTTCAGCTGTCCTTCGACGACGCCGGCTCCAAGGCCTTCGCCGACACCACCGGCAAGCTCGCCACCCAGGCCACCCCGGCCAACCAGTTCGCGATCGTGCTGGACGGCCAGGTCGTCTCGCACCCGTACGTGAAGGAGTCGATCAGCGGCGGCAGCGCCGTGATCTCCGGCTCCTTCACCCAGCAGGACGCCAAGGAGCTGGCCAACGTGCTCAGCTACGGCGCGCTCCCGCTGGACTTCGTGAAGAGCGACGTCACCACCGTCTCCCCGCAGCTCGGCTCCGAGCAGCTGAAGGCCGGTCTGATCGCCGGTCTGATCGGCATGGCCCTGGTGGTCCTGTACTCGCTGATCTACTACCGCGGCCTCGGCCTGGTCTCGATCGGCGGTCTGGTGGTCTCCGCGGTCCTCACCTACGCGATCATGAGCCTGCTCGGCGCGGGCATCGGCTTCGCGCTGAACCTGCCCGCGGTCTGCGGCGCGATCGTCGCGATCGGCATCACCGCGGACTCCTTCATCGTGTACTTCGAGCGCATCCGCGACGAGGTCCGCGAGGGCGCCCAGCTGCGGGCCGGTGTGCAGCGCGCCTGGCCGCGCGCCCGACGCACCATCCTGGTCTCGGACTTCGTCTCCTTCCTGTGTGCCGCGGTGCTGTACCTGGTCTCGGTCGGCAAGGTCCAGGGCTTCGCGTTCACCCTCGGCCTGACCACCCTGCTCGACGTCGTGGTGATCTTCCTGTTCACCAAGCCGCTGATCACCCTGCTGGCGCGCACCAAGTTCTTCGCCAGCGGCCACCCGTGGTCCGGCCTGGACCCGAAGCGGCTCGGCGCCCGGTCGCCGATCCGCGGCTCCCGCCGCCGTCCGGCCCCGTCCCAGACCCAGGAGGTCTGACCCATGTCGCTCCGCAACATCGGTCACCGGCTCTACCAGGGCGAGATCTCGTTCGACTTCGTCGGCAAGCGGAAGATCTGGTACTCGATCTCCGGCGTGATCGTCCTGGTCGCCGCGATCGGCCTGGCGATGGGCCTGCACCTGGGCATCGAGTTCAAGGGCGGCTCGGTGTACACCGTGCACAAGCCCGGACTGACGGTCTCCCAGGCCAAGGACGCCGCCAACAAGATCATCAACTCGAACACCGCGCTGGTGCAGACCACCGACAAGGGCGACGTCCGGGTGCAGATCAGCGCCGAGTCCTCGATCTCGGCGACCACCTTCACCAAGCAGTTCTCGGAGGCCGTCGGCGTCCAGGAGAAGGACGTCAACGCCCAGGTGATCGGCCCCTCCTGGGGTCAGGACATCTCCAAGAAGGCGCTGACCGGCCTGATCATCTTCATGGTCCTGGTCACCGTCTACATGGCGATCGCCTTCGAGTGGCGGATGGCGATGGCCGCCCTGGTCGCCCTGATCCACGACCTCCTGATCACCATCGGCGTCTACGCCCTGGTCGGCTTCGAGGTCACCCCGGGCACCGTGATCGGCTTCCTGACCATCCTCGGCTACTCGCTCTACGACACGGTCGTCGTCTTCGACACCGTGAAGGAGAACACCCGGGGCCTGACCAAGCAGAGCCGCCGCACCTACAGCGAGGCCGCCAACCACGGCCTCAACCAGACCCTGGTGCGCTCCATCAACACCACGGTCGTCGCCCTGCTCCCGGTCTCCGCCCTGCTGTTCATCGGTGGCGGCATCCTCGGCGCGGGCACCCTGAACGACATCTCGCTCGCCCTCTTCATCGGCCTCGCGGCCGGCGCCTACTCCTCGATCTGCGTCGCCACCCCGCTGCTCGCGCAGCTCAAGGAGCAGACCCCGGACATGAAGGCGCTCGCCAAGCGGGTCGCCCAGCGCCGCGCCTCCGAGGCCAAGGCCGCGGCCGAGGCGGAGGCCCGCGGCGAGACCCTCGACGCGGACGACGACGCCGAGGACGAGGTGGCGGCCGGTATGGTCGGACAGCGTAACCAGCCGGTCAGCCGCTCCCGCAACAAGGGACGCCCGTCCGGCAAGCGCTGACGTCCTCGCCTAAGGAACCCCCGTGACCTCCACCACCGACCCCGCCCTGGCCGAGCTGCTCACCAGCCGGATCCGGGACGTCGCCGACTACCCCAAGCCGGGTGTGCTGTTCAAGGACATCGCCCCGCTGCTCGCCGACGCCGAGGCGTTCGGCGCGCTCACCCGGGCGCTGGCCGCCCGGGCGAAGGAACTCGGCGCCACCAAGGTGGTCGGACTGGAGGCGCGGGGGTTCGTGCTGGCCGCCCCCGCGGCCTTCGCGGCCGGGCTCGGCTTCGTGCCGATCCGCAAGAAGGGCAAGCTGCCCGGCGAGGTGTTCGCCCGCTCGTACGACCTGGAGTACGGGTCGGCGACGCTGGAGGTGCAGTGCGACGCGTTCGAGCCCGGTGAGAAGGTGCTGGTCGTCGACGACGTGCTGGCCACCGGCGGGACCATCGCGGCCTCCCTCGACCTGGTGCAGGAGGCCGGCGCGGAGCTGGTCGGCGTGGTGGTCCTGATGGAGCTCGGTTTCCTCCCGGGGCGCGAGCGGTTGGTTTCGCACCTGCACGGCGCGCCGTTGGAGACGCTGGTGCTGGTGTGACGGATCGGCCCTGAGAGCCGCCCGGGAACAGATCCTGTTCGCGGGCGGCTTTCTGCTAGGCGGCGTTCCGGTCAGCGATCGACCCTCCCGCCGCCGGTACGATGAAGGTTGATCCGTGTCCAGGTAGGAGTGTCCTTGCCCGACGAGGTTGTGCCCACGGCTGCGACTGCCAGTTCCCGTCCTTCGCCCGGCGGGATGCGGGCTCGCCTTGCGCGGTTGGGCGGTCAGCGCAGTTCCACGGTCAACCCGGTGCTGGAGCCGCTGTTCCGGACCATCCGGGCGGGCGACCCGAAGGCCGACCCGGCGCTGCTGAAGGACATCGAGAGCGCGTACGCGGTCGCCGAGAAGTGGCACCGCGGGCAGAAGCGCAAGAGCGGCGACCCGTACATCACGCACCCGCTGGCGGTCGCGACCATCCTGGCCGAGCTGGGGATGGACGCGCCGACGCTGATGGCCGGCCTGCTGCACGACACCGTGGAGGACACCGACTACGGGCTGGAGACGCTGCGGCGGGACTTCGGCGACTCGGTGGCGCTGCTGGTCGACGGCGTGACCAAGCTGGACCGGGTGAAGTTCGGCGAGGCCGCGCAGGCGGAGACCGTCCGCAAGATGGTCGTGGCGATGGCCAAGGACCCGCGGGTCCTGGTGATCAAGCTCGCCGACCGGCTGCACAACATGCGCACGATGCGGTACCTGAAGCGGGAGAAGCAGGAGAAGAAGGCCCGCGAGACGCTGGAGATCTACGCCCCGCTGGCGCACCGGCTGGGCATGAACACCATCAAGTGGGAGCTGGAGGACCTGGCCTTCGCCATCCTCTACCCCAAGATGTACGACGAGATCGTCCGGCTGGTGGCCGAGCGCGCCCCGAAGCGCGACGAGTACCTGGCGACCGTGATCGACCAGGTGCAGGGCGACCTGCGCGGGGCGCGGATCACCGCGCAGGTGACGGGCCGTCCGAAGCACTACTACTCGGTCTACCAGAAGATGATCGTCCGGGGCCGGGACTTCGCCGAGATCTACGACCTGGTGGGCATCCGGGTCCTGGTCGACACCGTCCGCGACTGCTACGCGGCGCTGGGCACCATCCACGCGCGGTGGAACCCGGTGCCGGGGCGGTTCAAGGACTACATCGCGATGCCCAAGTTCAACATGTACCAGTCGCTGCACACCACGGTGATCGGTCCCGGCGGCAAGCCGGTCGAGCTGCAGATCCGCACCTTCGACATGCACCGCCGCGCCGAGTACGGCATCGCCGCGCACTGGAAGTACAAGCAGCGGGCGGTGGCGGGCGCGTCCAAGGTGCGCACCGACACGCCGGTGCACGGCCGGCACGACAAGGCCGACGCGGTCAACGAGATGGCCTGGCTGCGGCAGCTGCTGGACTGGCAGAAGGAGACCGAGGACCCCAGCGAGTTCCTCGAGTCGCTGCGCTTCGACCTGTCCAGCAACGAGGTGTTCGTCTTCACCCCGAAGGGCGACGTGATAGCGCTGCCCGCGCAGGCCACCCCGGTGGACTTCGCGTTCGCGGTGCACACCGAGGTCGGCTACCGCTGCATCGGCGCCCGGGTGAACGGCCGGCTGGTGCCGCTGGAGTCGACGCTGGAGAACGGCGACACGGTGGAGGTGTTCACCTCCAAGGCGGAGAACGCCGGTCCGTCCCGGGACTGGCTGAGCTTCGTGAAGTCGCCGCGGGCCCGGAACAAGATCCGCGCCTGGTTCTCCAAGGAGCGCCGCGAGGAGGCGATCGAGCAGGGCAAGGAGGCGATCGCCCGGGCGATGCGCAAGCAGGGCCTGCCGATCCAGCGGATCCTCACCGGGGACTCGCTGGTCACGCTGGCCCACGAGATGCGCTACCCGGACATCTCCTCGCTGTACGCGGCGATCGGCGAGGGCCACGTCGCGGCGCAGGCGATCGTGCAGAAGCTGGTCCAGGCGATGGGCGGCGAGGAGGGCGCGGTCGAGGACCTCGCCGAGACCGCCACCCCGTCGCACCAGCCGCGGGCGATGCGCCGCCGGGCCAAGGGCGACCCGGGCGTGATCGTCAAGGGCGTGGACGACGTCTGGGTGAAGCTGGCGCGCTGCTGCACGCCGGTGCCGGGCGACCCGATCGTCGGCTTCGTCACCCGCGGCAACGGAGTCTCGGTGCACCGCGCGGACTGCGTCAACGTGGAGTCCCTGCAGCAGCAGCCCGAGCGGATGATCGAGGTCGAGTGGGCGGCCACCCAGTCCTCGGTCTTCCTGGTGGCCATCCAGGTGGAGGCGCTGGACCGCTCCCGCCTGCTGTCCGACGTCACCCGGGTGCTCTCCGACCAGCACGTCAACATCCTCTCGGCGGCCGTGCAGACCTCCCGCGACCGGGTGGCGATGAGCCGGTTCACCTTCGAGATGGGCGACCCCAAGCACCTGGGGCACGTGCTGAAGGCGGTCCGCGGCGTGGAGGGCGTCTACGACGTGTACCGGGTGACCTCCGCCCGCAAGTAGGCCCGGCGCTCCGGTCGCCGCCCGCCCCCACCCCGCCGAGACTGGCCGGGTGGGGGCGGTCGGCATTTCGGGAGGCAGTGTGACTGGGACTCGGCTGGTGACGGCGGCGGCGGGCGTGGCGGTGGCCGCGCTGGTCGCCGGGTGCGGCACCGGTTCGGACGGGTGGGCCAAGGGCCCGACCCCGAGCCACAGCTCCGCCGCGGTCTCCGCCTCGGCGGCGGCCGCCTCGCAGGGCGCCGCGACCGCGGGCGACAACGGCGTGGCACAGCTGCCCGCCGCGGACATCGTGCAGCGCGCCTCGCAGGCGCTGCGGGACGCCCACGCGGTACGGGCGGCGGGCACGGTCGAGGCGCTGGGCCAGACGATCACCCTGGACCTGCGGCTGGACACCGCCGGCAACTGCAACGGCAGCCTCGGCCTCGGCGGCGAGGGCGGATTCAAGCTGGTGAAGGCCGGGCAGCAGCTCTGGGTCAAGCCAGACCGGGTGTTCTGGGACGCGCACGGCGGCGCCGGGATCGCCGACCTGGTCGGCGACCGCTACCTGAAGACCACCGTCGACGACCCCGACTTCGGCGAGCTCGGCAGCCTCTGCGACCTCGGCGCCCTGGCCGACCAGCTCGGCTCCGACACCGCCTCGCTCACCACCGGCGCCGCCACCACCCTGCGCGGCCTGCCCGCCGTCCCGGTCAGCGGCAGCTCGGACGGCGAGCCCGGCACGCTGTACGTGGCCACGGCCGGCGCGCCGGTGCCGCTGCGGCTGGAGAAGAGCGCGGGCGCGGTGGACTTCACCGACTTCGGCACCCCGGTGCCGTCCGCCACGCCCGGGCCGAACGAGACGGTCGACCTGAACGAGCTGACGCCCGGCTCCTCGCCCTCGACCGTCTGAGCCCCGTCCGCGGGAACGCGCAGGGGCCCCGTCCGTGGCGCGCGGACGGGGCCCCTGGCGGTGCGGTCAGGAGGAGAACTCCTGCAGCGACTTCTGGGCCTGGTCGAGCAGCGCCTGACGGCCCGCCAGGTCGGCCTCCAGCTTGGCGACCTTGGACGCGTTGCCGGCCGCGCGGGCCTTGTCCAGGTCGGCCTGCAGCTTGTCGACGGCGGCCTGCAGCAGGCTGGTCATGCCGGTGGCGCGGGCCTTGGCCTCCGGGTTGGAGCGCTGCCACTCGGCCTCCTCGGCCTCGCGGATCGCCCGCTCGACCGTGGCGAGCCGGCCGTCCAGCTTCGGACGGGCGTCGCGCGGGACGTGGCCGATGGCCTCCCAGCGCTCGGCGACACCGCGCAGCGCGGCCTTGGCGGCCTTCAGGTCGGTGATCGGGAGGATCGCCTCGGCCTCGACCAGCAGGGCCTCCTTGGCCTTCTGGTTCTCGCCCTGCTCGGCGTCACGCTCGGAGAACGCGGAGGACCGGGCCTGGAAGAAGACGTCCTGGGCGCCGCGGAAGCGGGCCCACAGCTCCTCCTCCGCGTCCCGCTGGGCGCGGCCGGCGGACTTCCACTGCGCCATCAGGTCGCGGTAGGCGGCGGCGGTCGGGCCCCACTCGGTGGAGTTGGAGAGCGCCTCGGCCTCGGCGACCAGCTTCTCCTTCACCGCGCGGGCCGACTCGCGCTCCGAGTCGAGCGCCGCGAAGTGCGACTTGCGGTGCTTGGAGAAGACCGAGCGGGCGTGCGAGAAGCGGTGCCACAGCTCGTCGTCGCTCTTGCGGTCCAGCCGCGGCAGCGCCTTCCAGTTGTCCACCAGGGCGCGCAGCCGGTCGCCGGCCTCCCGCCACTGGTTGGACTCGGCCAGCTGCTCGGCCTCGGCGACCAGCGCCTCCTTGGCGGCGCGGGTCTCGTCCTGGGCCTTGGCGCGGGCGGCCTTGCGCTCGCTCTGCCGGGACTCGATCTCACCGGCCAGCGTGTCCAGCCGCTTGGCCAGCGCGTCCAGGTCGCCGACCGCGTGGGCCTCGACCACCTGGGCGCGCAGGTGGTCGAGCGCGGTCTGCGCCTCCTTGGCGGCCAGGTCGGTCTTGCGCACCCGGTGCTCCAGGAGGGCGATCTCCGCCTCCAGGCCCTGGAACTTGCGCTCGAAGTAGGCGAGGGCCTCCTCGGGGGAGCCGGCCTGCCAGGAGCCGACCTGGCGTTCGCCGTCGGCCGTCCTGACGTAGACGTTCCCCTGCTCGTCGACACGGCCCCACGGGTCGCTGGTCACAGCGCCTCCTCCACATGACGCCACACCGCACGGGCGGGGGCGTCGTCCACAGTTGATGTGCGGCGGACCGGTGAAGCCCGCCGTCCCGAGCCGTCGAAAGCTGCGCCGAGGGTGACGGCCGACGGTCTGGGCACCCTATACAACAGCAACATAGGCGACCAGCGCCGGTGCTGTCCGCATCCGGCGCCGGTCGATTTTCGCGGCGGTCAGCCCTTGGCGGCGGTGATGCCGGTGATGTTGACCGGGGTGGCCGGCGGACCGTCGGTGCCGCCGCCCTGGACACCGGCCGCGGCGATCTTCTGCAGCACGTCCAGACCGGCCGTGATCTTGCCGAACGGCGTGTAGTTGGGCGGCAGTTGAGTGTCCTTGTAGACCAGGAAGAACTGGCTGCCGTTGGTGTTCGCGCCGGAGTTCGCCATCGCCACGGTGCCGGCCGGGTAGGTCGCGCCGGTCAGGTTCTCGTCGGTGAACTGGTAACCGGGACCGCCCGATCCGGTGCCGGTCGGGTCGCCGCACTGGAGCACGAAGATGCCGTCCGTGGTGAGGCGGTGGCACTTGGTGCCGTCCCAGAACTTCTCACCCGCCAGGAAGGCGAAGGAGTTGACGGTGTGCGGGGCCTTCGCGGCGTCCAGCGAGAAGCTGACCTTGCCCGCCGAGGTGTCCATCGTCGCCGAGTAGGACGCGGCGGTGTCGATGGTCATCGCCGGCTCCTTGTCCCAGTGCTTGGCGCTCTGGGACGGGGTGGGCGCGGCGGCCGGGGTGGAACTCTTCGGGTCGGAGTCGAACGCCCCGGTGGCGATCAGGCCGGCGCCGGCGGCCACCACGACGGCCAGGGCCCCGGCGACGATCGCGTTGCGCTTCTTGCGCTTGCGGTCCGACGCGGCCCGCGCCTCCACCTGGCGCTCGTACTTCTCGCGGGCGAGCTGCCGCCGCCGCTGTTCGCTGCTGACCACCGGCCGTGTCTCCTAGTAGAACCTGGATTGTCGTGGTGCGGATCATCGCACCCATCGGCGGCCAAGTGTAGGGACCTCGTGCGTCAGTACGGGATCAGCGCCCGATGAGAAAGCCCTGAACGCGCCCGGATATCCGGTTAGCTCGTGGCCCCCCGCCGCCGGTAGGCTGCGGGGAGACCGCATACCGCCACCGCCTGAAACGAAGGACTCGCGTGTTCGTCGCCGGATTCCCCGCTGGGGCCTGGGGCACCAACTGCTACCTGGTCGCTCCCGCCGCCGGTGAGGAGTGCGTGATCGTCGACCCCGGGCACGAAGCGACGCGCGGCGTCGAGGACTTGATCCGCGAGCACCGGTTGAAGCCGGTCGCGGTGCTGCTCACCCACGGGCACATCGACCACATCGCCTCGGTGGTCCCGGTCTGCGGCGCGCAGGGCGTCCCCGCCTGGATCCACCCCGCGGACCGGTACATGATGGCCGACCCCGAGAAGGCCCTGGGCCGCTCGCTCGGCCAGCAGCTGATGGGCTCGCTCACCGTCGGAGAGCCGGACGACGTCCGGGAGTTGACCGACGGCGCGGTGCTGGAACTGGCCGGCCTGCAGCTCACCGTCGACCACGCCCCCGGCCATACCGAGGGGTCGGTGACCTTCCGGACGCCCTCGCAGGACGACATCCCACCGGTGCTGTTCTCGGGCGACCTGCTGTTCGCCGGCTCCATCGGGCGAACCGACCTCCCGGGCGGAGACGGCGGAGCGATCATGCGCTCGCTGGCCCGGGTGTGCCTGCCCCTCGACGACGCGACCGTGGTGCTCTCCGGCCACGGCTCCCAGACCACCATCGGCCGTGAGCGCGCCACCAACCCCTACCTCCAGCAGGCGGCGGGGGCGTCCGGCGCCCCGGCCTTCCCGCGACGAGGAATGTGACGGAAGAGAAGTTGAGCACCTTCACCGCCCCCAAGGGCACCTACGACCTGCTGCCGCCCACTTCGGCGACCTTCCTGGCGATCCGCGAGGCCATCGCCGCCCCCGCGCGGCGGGCGGGCTACGGCTACGTCGAGACCCCGGTCTTCGAGGACGTGAAGCTCTTCTCCCGCGGCGTCGGCGAGTCCACCGACATCGTCACCAAGGAGATGTACAACCTGACCACGCGCGGCGGCGACGAGCTCGCGCTGCGCCCGGAGGGCACCGCCTCGGTGCTGCGCGCCGCCCTCCAGGCCAACCTGCACAAGCAGGGCAACCTCCCGGTCAAGCTCTGGTACTCCGGCTCGTACTACCGCTACGAGCGCGCCCAGAAGGGCCGCTACCGCCAGTTCTCGCAGGTCGGCGCGGAGGCGATCGGCGCCGAGGACCCGGCGCTGGACGCCGAGTTGATCATCCTGGCCGACGACGCCTTCCGCTCGCTCGGGCTGTCGGACTACTCGCTGCTGCTCAACAGCCTCGGCGACAAGCAGTGCCGCCCGGTCTACCGCGCCGCGCTGATCGACTTCCTGTCCGGCCTCGACCTGGACGAGGACACCCGCCGCCGCGCCGAGATCAACCCGCTGCGGGTGCTCGACGACAAGCGCGAGGCGGTGCAGGCCCAGCTCACCGACGCCCCGATGCTGCGCGACTTCCTCTGCGAGGACTGCAAGGCATACGACGAGAAGGTCCGCGAACTGCTGACCCTCGCCGGAGTGGCCTTCACCGACGACCCGAAGCTGGTCCGCGGCCTGGACTACTACACCCGCACCACCTTCGAGTTCGTGCACAACGGCCTCGGCGCGCAGTCCGCGATCGGCGGCGGCGGCCGTTACGACGGCCTCTCCGAGATGATCGGCGGCCCCGCGCTGCCCTCGGTCGGCTGGGCGCTCGGCGTGGACCGCACCTTCCTGGCGCTGGAGGCGGAGGGTGTCGCGCTCGAACTGCCCGCCGCCACCGCGGTGTACGCCGTCGCGCTGAGCGAGGAGGCCAAGACCGTGCTGTTCGCCACCACGGTCGAGCTGCGCCGGGCCGGTGTGGCCACCGACCTGGCGTTCGGCGTCAAGGGCATCAAGAACGCCATGAAATCGGCGGATCGATCCGGCGCCCGGTTCGCCGTGATCGCCGGCGACCGGGACCTCGCCGAGGGCGTGGTCCAGCTCAAGGACATGGAGTCCGGCGAGCAGACCCCCGTCGCCCTCGAGGCGCTCGTCACCACCCTGAAGGAGAAGCAGCTGTGATCCGCACGCACGACGCGGGCACGCTCCGCGCGGAGCACGCCGGCACCACCCTCACCCTGGCCGGCTGGGTGGCCCGCCGCCGTGACCACGGCGGCGTGGCCTTCATCGACCTGCGGGACAGCTCCGGCACCGTGCAGGTCGTGGTCCGCGACCTGGAGTCGGTGCACGGCCTGCGCTCCGAGTACTGCGTCAAGGTGGTCGGCGAGGTCCGGGTCCGCCCCGAGGGCAACGAGAACCCGGAGATCCCGACCGGCGCCGTCGAGGTCGTGGTCGAGTCCATCGAGGTGCTCTCCGAGGCGGCCCCGCTGCCGTTCCAGGTCGCGGAGTACGAGCCCGGCTCGGTCAACGAGGAGGTCCGGCTGCGCTACCGCTACCTGGACCTGCGCCGCGAGGGCCCGGCCCGCGCGCTGCGGCTGCGCTCGAAGGTCAACCACATCATCCGCAACGTGATGGAGGAGAACGACTTCCTCGACATCGAGACGCCGTACCTCACCCGCTCCACCCCCGAGGGCGCCCGCGACTTCCTGGTGCCGGTGCGCCTGCAGCCGGGCCACTGGTACGCGCTGCCGCAGTCCCCGCAGCTGTTCAAGCAGCTGCTGATGGTGGCCGGCATGGAGCGCTACTACCAGATCGCCCGCTGCTTCCGCGACGAGGACTTCCGCGCCGACCGGCAGCCGGAGTTCACCCAGCTCGACATCGAGGCCTCGTTCGTCGACCAGGAGGACATCCTGGCGCTCGGCGAGAAGATCATCGCCGCGATCTGGCAGCAGGTCCACGGCTACGAGATCCCGAACCCGCTGCCCCGGATGACCTACGCCGACGCCATGGCGCGCTACGGCTCGGACAAGCCGGACGTCCGCTTCGGGCAGGAACTCACCGACCTCACCGAGTACTTCAAGGGCACCGAGTTCCGGGTCTTCCAGGCGCCGTACGTCGGCGCGGTGGTCATGCCCGGCGGCGCCTCGCAGCCCCGCAAGCAGCTCGACGCCTGGCAGGACTGGGCCAAGGCGCGCGGCGCCCGCGGCCTGGCCTACGTGCTGGTCGACGCCGAGACCGGCGAGCTGCGCGGCCCGGTCGCCAAGAACCTGTCCGAGGAGCACCTGGCCGGCCTGGCCGCCGCGGCGGGCGCCAAGCCCGGCGACGCGGTGTTCTTCGCGGCCGGCAAGAAGACCCCGTCGCAGGAGCTGCTCGGCGCGGCCCGCCTGGAGATCGGCCGCCGCTGCGCGCTGATCGACGAGTCCCAGTGGGCCTTCCTCTGGGTGGTCGACTTCCCGATGTTCGAGCCGATCGAGGACGACAAGGGCGAGTTCCAGGGCTGGCACGCGGTGCACCACCCGTTCACCGCGCCGACCGCCGAGTCGCTGGCCACCTTCGACACCGACCCGGGCGCGGCCCTCTCCAACGCCTACGACCTGGTGCTCAACGGCTCGGAGCTGGGCGGCGGTTCGATCCGTATCCACCAGCGAGACGTGCAGAAGCGGGCGTTCGACGCGATCGGCCTGTCCGAGGAGGAGGCCGCCTCGCAGTTCGGCTTCCTGCTGGACGCCTTCAACTACGGCCCGCCGCCGCACGGCGGCGTCGCGTTCGGCCTGGACCGGATCGTCACCCTGCTCGGCGGGTACGACACCATCCGGGACGTCATCGCCTTCCCGAAGACCTCCACCGGCGGCGACCCGCTGACCGGCGCCCCCACCGCGATCACCCCGGCACAGCGCCGGGAGGCCGGCGTGGACGCCCAGCCGAAGTCCAAGGAGGCGGCGAAGTCCGAGGCGGAGAGCGCCTCCTGACGCACCGTCCGATCTGACGGGACATCAGGAAGATCACGATTTGCTCCGGCCCCGGGCCGGTGCGGGCCACCCGGCGGTAGGCTCGCACCGCCCGGGGCCGTGATGCTGCACAAGGGGGTGCAGCTGCAAGAAGGGTCAAGGATGACCGTACGAACCAGAGTGGAACTCCCCGCCGACGCCGCGGAGACGCGGCGGGTGCACATGGCGGCCTTCCCAGGCCCCGAAGAGGCGGACCTGGTGGACGCGTTGCGCCGCGACGCCGCCTGGCTGCCCGAACTGTCGCTGGTCGCCGTCGACGAGCGCGGCGTGGTGATCGGGCACGCGCTGCTCACCCGGCTGCGGATCGGCAACGGCAAGGGCCTGGCGCTGGCCCCCGTCGCGGTCGCCCCCGAGTGGCAGCGCAAGGGCGTCGGCAGCGCCGTGGTGCGGGCCGCGCTGGACGCCGCCGCCGAGGCCGGCGAGCGGGTCGTGGTGGTGCTCGGCGAGCCCGGGTACTACGGCCGGTTCGGCTTCACCCCCGCCTCCGGTCACCGCATCAGCGGGCCGTTCGAGGTGCCCGACGCATACTTCCAGGCGCTGCGCCTGCCCGGCGCCGACGGCGCCCCGCACGGCCTGTGCCGCTACCCCTCGCCGTTCGCCGAGGTCTGAGCCGCACTCCGGGCGGGGCCCGGCGTCGAGTTCCGGGAACCCTGGGCCGGAACCCGACCCAGCGTCGTCGCGGGCGACCGGCCGCCACCGGCCGCCCGGAACTGCACCTCCAGGTGCAGTCGGCAGCTCTCCGCGAACGCCGCCATGGCCGGCGTCAGCGGCCGGCCCTGCAGCCAGTACAGGCCGACCCGGCTCGGCGCCAGGCCGCGCACCGGCCGGCAGACCACGTCGGCGCGGGCCGACAGCCGCTCGATCGACTGCGGGGCGAACCCGATGCCCTGCCCGCAGGCCACCGCCGCCAGCCACTCGTCCGCGCTGTGCGCCACCGCGCCGATCCGCGCCGGACGCGCGCCCCGCTCGGGGGCGCCCAGCCAGTAGTCCCGCCACAGGCCGGCCTCCAGCGGGATCGCCACGAACGGCTCGTCCCACAGCTCGTCGGCGTCCAGCACCCGGCGGCCCGCCAGCCGGTGGTCCGCCGCCAGCACCGCCCAGCGCTCCTCGGCGCCCAGTGCCACGTGCGCGTACCGCTCGCCGACCTCCTCCGGGGCGTGCCACAGGGCCAGGTCCAGTTCGCCGGAGGCCAGCCCCGAGGACTCGTCGAACCAGCTGTTCTGCCGCATCCGCAGCCGCCAGCCCGGCATCCGGCGGGCGAAGTCCTCCACCGCGGCCCGGCTCACCAGGTTGATGGTGCTGCCCTCGAAGCCCACCCGCAGCTCCCCGCCGGCCGCCGCCCAGCGGGTCGCCCGCAGCGCCTCCTCCCAGCGCTCCAGCAGCCCCCGGGCCCGCGCCGCCAGCTCGGAGCCCGCCGCGGTCGGCACCATCCCGGCCCGCGAGCGCACGAACAGCTCCACCCCCAACTGGAGCTCCAGCGCCCGGATCTGCTTGGTCAGCGTGGGCTGGCTGACGCCGAGGCGGGCGGCCGCCGCGGTCAGCTGACCCTCCTCGCAGACCACCGCGAGGTAGCGCAGCATCCGGGTGTCTATGTCCATGCCCACAGGCTATGGACAAAGGCATTGGACCGGGCACCCGGGGGTGTACCAGAGTTGCCCAGCCAACCCGGTGGGGTTGCACCGGCGGTCACGGGGGGCTGCCGGTGCCCCCACCGGTTGTGCCCGGCGGGACACCCACCGGCCGCGTCCGACCTGCGCGGGAGCCTGACCGACCGTAGCCTGAGGGATCGTCAGCGGCACGGTTCATCGGAGGGCACACAGTGGCGGAACCCAAGCGCGCCAAGCGGACCGGCCCGAACGCGGCCAAGCCGAAGCGGATGCCGAAGCGGATCTACGAACCCGAACTGCTCCGCCTCCAGCACGAACTGGTGAAGATGCAGGAGTGGGTGCGCAGCACCGGCGTCCGGATGGTGGTGGTCTTCGAGGGCCGCGACGCGGCCGGCAAGGGCGGTGCGATCAAGCGCGTCACCGAGTACCTCAACCCGCGCATCGCCCGGGTCGCGGCGCTGCCCGCCCCCACCGAACGCCAGCGCGGCCAGTGGTACTTCCAGCGCTACGTCGAACAGCTGCCCGCCGCCGGGGAGATGGTCCTGTTCGACCGCTCCTGGTACAACCGGGCCGGGGTGGAGAAGGTGATGGGCTTCTGCACCGACGAGGAGTACTGGCAGTTCCTGCACCAGTGCCCGACCTTCGAGCGGATGCTGATCGAGGCCGGCATCCTGCTGCGCAAGTACTGGTTCTCGGTCAGCGACATCGAACAGGAGCGCCGCTTCCGCGACCGGCTGGACGACCCGATGCGGCAGTGGAAGCTCTCCCCGATGGACGTCGAGTCGATCTCGCGCTGGGAGGACTACTCCCGCGCCAAGGACGAGATGTTCGTCTACACCGACATCCCCGAGGCGCCGTGGAACGTGGTCGAGAGCGACGACAAGCGGCGGGCCCGGATCAACATGATCGCCCACCTGCTGTCCTCCGTCCCGTACCACGAGGTGGTCCGCCCGGCCGTCACGCTGCCGCCCCGGCCGAAGCCGCGCGGCTACCAGCGGCCCCCGCGCGACCTGCAGAAGTACGTCTTCGACCACGCGGGCACCCTGTTGCCGCACTGACCGGGCGGTGGACGCCCCCGGTTGACCCCGGTGCGCGGGCGGGCGTGCGATGGAGACAGGCGGGGGCGGGCCGCCGCCCCCGCGCACTGGGACGGAGGCTGTCCTCATGTTCGTCCGTACCGTCTACGCCACCGGGGACCCGGCGCTGCTGGAGGAGAGCCTGGACGGCCTGCGGGCCGAATCGGTCAAACTCCTCTCCGGCCAACCCGGCTACCGGGGTTACGGCCTGTTCGCCAACCGGCAGCTCGGCACCCTCACCATGGGGTCCTGGTGGGAGACCGCCGAGGCCGAGGCCGCCAGCGACGCCGAACTGCGCGAGCGCCGCAACACCCTGCTGGTGCCGTTCGCCGCGACCGTCGCCGTCAACACCTGGGAGGCCGTGGTCGCCGACCCCGGCCAGGCGGTCGAGAACGGCGGCTTCCGGCTGGTCCGTTTCGCTTTCGAGCCCGGCACGCTCGACCAGGTGGTCAAGGGCTTCAGCGAGAGCGGCCTGAGCGGCGTCCGCGAGATCGACGGCTACGTCGGCGCGGCGATGCTGATCGACCGTGGGAAGAGCATCGGCACGGTCGGCGCGATCTTCGCCGACCGCCAGGCCTTCGAAGCCTCCCGCGGCCCCCAGTCCGAACTGCGCTCCCGTGCCTCCAAGGCGTCTGGCACCACGATCTACGGGTTGGAGGAGTTCGACGTCGTCCTGCTGGACCGCCCGCAATAACGCCACGCCACGGCCTGTCCGCGGCAGCGCATAGGCTTGGCTCTCGTGGACGAGCCCGACCTTTTCACGCATGCCGCCGAGGAACGCCAGGCCACCGAGCCGGGGCGCGCCCCGCTCGCGGTCCGGATGCGCCCCCGCACGCTCGACGAGGTCGCAGGACAGCAGAAGCTGCTCAAGGACGGTTCGCCGCTGCGCCGGCTGGTCGCCGGGTCCCGCGGGCCGGCCGCCACCAGCTCGGTGATCCTCTGGGGGCCGCCGGGGACGGGCAAGACCACCCTCGCGCACGTGATCAGCCAGGCCGTCGAGGGCCGGTTCGTCGAACTCTCCGCGATCACCGCCGGCGTCAAGGAGGTCCGCGCGGTGATCGAGGGCGCTCGCCGCGCCGTCGGCATGAGCGGCCGCGAGACCGTGCTCTTCCTCGACGAGATCCACCGCTTCTCCAAGGCCCAGCAGGACTCGCTGCTGCCCGCCGTGGAGAACCGCTGGGTGACGCTGATCGCCGCCACCACCGAGAACCCGTACTTCTCGGTGATCTCGCCGCTGCTCTCCCGCTCGCTGCTGCTCACCCTGGAGTCGCTCACCGACGAGGACGTCCGCACCCTGCTGCGCCGCGCGGCCACCGACGAGCGGGGGCTGGCGGGCGCGGTCGAGCTCGGCCCGGAGGCCGAGGACCACCTGGTCCGGCTGGCCGGGGGCGACGCCCGGCGGGCGCTGACCACGCTGGAGGCGGCGGCCGGGGCGGCGCTGGAGCAGGGCGAGCGGGTGCTCACGCTGGCGATGACGGAGACCGCCGTCGACCAGGCCGCGGTGCGCTACGACCGCGACGGCGACCAGCACTACGACGTCGCCAGCGCGCTGATCAAGTCGATCCGGGGCAGCGACGTCGACGCCACCCTGCACTACCTGGCGCGGATGATCGAGGCGGGGGAGGACCCGCGGTTCATCGCCCGGCGGCTGATGATCTCGGCCAGCGAGGACGTCGGCCTGGCCGATCCGACGGCCCTCCAGACGACGGTCGCGGCGGCCCAGGCGGTGGCGCTGATCGGCTTCCCGGAGGCCCGGATCATCCTGGCCGAGGCGGCCATCGCGCTGGCCCTGGCGCCGAAGTCGAACGCCGCCTACCTGGCGATCGACGCGGCCCTGGCGGACGTCCGGCAGGGCCTGGCGGGGGCGGTGCCCTCCCACCTGCGGGACGCGCACTACGGCGGGGCGCAGAAGCTCGGCCACGGCAAGGGCTACCAGTACCCGCACGACCTGCCGGAGGGCATCGCCGCGCAGCAGTACGCGCCGGACACCGTGCACGGCCGGGAGTACTACAAGCCGACCCGGCGCGGCGGCGAGGCCCGCTACGCGGAGATCGCGGAGTGGACCAGGGCGCGGCTCAGGGGCGAGTGAGCACCCTGTAGACTTCGTCGTTGAGTGTCCCGGGCCAGGGGCTCCCCAGGGAGCGACCGGCCGCACCAGCGGGACATCGACCGGAGGGGTTCCGTCACGGAACGCCTCCAGGAGCGGCGCGCACCGGCCTTCGGTGTCGCGCGGGTGTCCACCTCGGTGGCCCCTCGTGTGCAAGCACATAGTGCCCGGTCGCGGAGAGCGGCTGACCTTCCGGCGACGGACGGTTTTTCTCCGGACCGCGAGAAGCGTCCTCCGTCAACACCTGGTGACAGCCGTATCGAACAGGAAAAGGAAACATGGCGAACCAGAAGCGCCCCAAGGTCAAGATCGCCCGTGCACTCGGCGTTCCGCTGACCCCGAAGTCCGTCAAGTACTTCGAGGCCCGCCCGTACCCGCCCGGCCAGCACGGCCGTGGCCGCAAGCAGAACTCTGACTACAAGGTCCGTCTGACCGAGAAGCAGCGTCTGCGCGCGCAGTACGACCTCAGCGAGAAGCAGATGGCGCGTGCCTTCGAGGCCGCCAAGAAGGTCGAGGGCAAGACCGGTGAGGCGCTCGTCGCCCTGCTGGAGGTCCGCCTCGACTCCCTGGTGCTGCGTTCGGGCATCGCCCGCACCATCTACCAGGCCCGTCAGATGGTCGTGCACGGTCACATCGAGGTCAACGGCTCGAAGGTCAACAAGCCGTCGTTCCAGATGAAGCCGGGCTACGTCGTCACGGTGAAGGAAAAGTCCAAGGAGAAGGTCCCCTTCCAGGTGGCTCGCGAGGGCGGCAACGCCGGCGAGGGCCAGACCCCGAAGTACCTCGAGGTCAACCTGAAGGCCCTGGCCTTCCGCCTGGACCGCGCGCCGCAGCGCCGCGAGGTTCCGGTCGTCTGCGACGAGCAGCTCGTCGTCGAGTACTACTCGCGCTGACCCGCGAGCGGAACGCCCCCTCGGTCCTCGGACCGCGGGGGCGTTTCCCGTTTCCGGGTGTCCACAGCGCGTCGGGCGGCGCTGACGGCGCGTCGGGTGCTGACGGGCCGTCAGACGTTCACCGGGGCGGACGGGCGGGACGGGTTGCGCGGGCTCGGGTGGTCGCCCGGATCGGTGGCCGGGCCGGGCAGCTCGCCGCCCAGCGCGCGGCGCACCGCGGCGTCCAGGTCGAGCCGCCCGCCGAGCCGGAAGGCGTCCGCGTACTCCTGCTCGGTCAGGCCGGTGCGGGCCCGCTGCTCGCACTCGCGGTGCGGGCCGTTGAAGGTGCGGGAGCCGAAGAACGGGGTGCCGACGGCCTGCCAGAGCCGGTGCGCGGCGCCCTGCAGCACCCGGGCCTCGCGCAGGTCCGAGTCCGGGCCGTCGGTGGCCAGCAGCGCCAGCAGGTCCATCGCGAGGACGATGCCCAGCAGGTCGCGGAAGAGGTACTGCAGCCGCATCGACTCGCGGGCGAACGCCCGGGCCAGCCGCAGCTCGCCGGCCGACCACTTGGCGTACGCCATCGCGTAGAGGCAGTAGCCGTACGCCCACTGCTCGCCGTGCTCCTCGCAGATCTCCCGGACCCGCTCGGTCCACGCCTCGCCGTTCTCCTCGTCGCCGAGGAAGAGGTAGGCCAGGGCGAGTTCGAACATCGCCATCAGCACGTTGGAGTTGAGCTCGCCGAGGGTGTTGTAGTGCCACAGCGCCTCCTCGAACAGCTCGGCGGCGCGCTGCGGTTCGTCGCCGATCAGGGCCGCGCAGCCCTGGCGGTGCACGGCGTACGCGAGGGCGCGGTCGTCGCCGGTGTCCAGGGCCTGGCGGCGGCACTCCTCCAGGGCGGGGCGGGCCCGCGGCAGGTCGCCCTGCAGGGTGGCGAGGTAGCCGGTGACCCACAGGGCCTTGGCCCGGGCGTCGGTGGGCTCGGGGGCGAGGGCGAGCGCGCGGTCCAGCCAGTGCCGGCCCTCGCCGAGGTGGCCGGAGCCGACCCAGAAGTACCAGAGGGTGCCGGCCAGGACGAGGGCGAGCTGCTCCTCGCCGGGTTCGGCGAGCGAGAACTCCAGGGCGGCCCGCAGGTTGGCGTGGGCGAGCCGGGTGCGTTCGGCGGTCTCGGCCTGGCGCGGGCCGAACCACTCCACCTCGCCCCAGGTGGCGACGCCCAGGTACCAGTCGCGGTGCCGGCGCAGCAGCCGGTGGTCGTCGCCGCCGGCCCGCAGCCAGTGGCCGCCGTACTCGCGCAGGGTGTCGAGCATCCGGAACCGGACGCCCTGCTCGTCGCCGAGCCGGACCAGCACCGAGCGGTCGACCAGCGAGTCGACGAGTTCCAGGACGTCGTCGGCGTCCAGGCCGTCGCCGGCGCAGACGTACTCGGCGGCGTCCAGGTCGAAGCCGCCGGCGAAGACCGACAGGCGCGACCAGAGTAAACGTTCCTGCATGGTGCAGAGTTCGTGGCTCCAGCCGATCGTGGTGCGCATCGTCTGGTGCCGCGCCGGGGCGGTGCGGTCGCCGCCGGTGAGCAGCCGGAAGCGGTCGTCGAGGCGGGCGGTGATCTGCTCCACCGACAGCGCCCGCAGCCGCCCGGCGGCCAGCTCCACCGCCAGCGGGATGCCGTCCAGCCGGCGGCAGAGCAGCGCCACCTCCGGGCGGTTGCGGTCGGTCAGCCGGAAGCCCGGCAGCACCGCGGCGGCCCGGTCGGCGAACAGCACCATCGCCTCCGCGTCGGCCCGCCCGCCGGCCGGCTCGACCGGCAGCGGGGCCAGCGGCAGCAGGTGCTCCCCGGCGGCGCGCAGCGACTGGCGGCTGGTGGCCAGCACCCGCAGCCGCGGCGCGGCCCGCAGCAGCGCGTCCACCAGCTCGGCGCAGGCCTCCACCTGGTGCTCGCAGCCGTCCAGCACCAGCAGCAGCCGGCGGTCGGCGAGCTGCTCGACCAGCACGTCCAGCGGCGGGCGGGCGGTGTGGTCGGTCAGCCGCAGCGACTCGAGCACCGCGTGGCCGACCAGCAGCGGGTCCTGCACCGGGCCGATCTCCGCCAGGTGCACGCCGTCCGGGAAGTCGGCGGCGGCCCGGCGGGCCGCGCGCAGGGCCAGCCGGGTCTTGCCGACCCCGCCGGGCCCGGTCACCGTGACCAGCCGGGACTGCGTCACCAGCCGTGCCAGCGCGCCCAGTTCGGCCCGGCGGCCGACGAAGCTGGTCACCTCTGCGGGCAGCCCGCCCCGTGGGTCCGGTGCTGCCGACATGCCGCTCAAGAGACGCCCCCGTCACGAGAACTGGAAACCGGTCGGCCCGCGTTCCGCGAGCCAACCCCCCAACGAGCCGACCTGGCGGTAGGTTACGCGCCGTGTTCGCACACCCGACCGGTTCGCGCCGGGCCGATATCCGGTCGGGGAGCGACCGGCAGTCACGGTAGGGTTCACTTCCGAGGTGGTCGCCTCGGAAACGCACAGGCGAGGGAGCGCGCGAAGGTGTCCGTGGGAGAGCTGGCCGGGCTGCTGGTCGCCGTCTTCTGGGCGGTCCTGGTCACCCTGCTCGCCGTCGTGCTGGTCCGGCTGTCCAAGGTGCTCCGCGAGGCCACCGTCCTGGTCTCCGCCGTCACCGAGCAGGCCGTCCCGCTGCTGACCGACGCGAACGCCGCGGTGCGCAGCGCGCACGAGCAGCTGGAGCGGGTCGACGAGATCACCGCCAACGTGCAGGACGCCGCGGCCGACGCCAAGGCGCTGTCCTCCACCGTCGCCGCCACCCTGGGCGGGCCGCTGGTGAAGATGGCCGCGTTCAGCTACGGCGTGCGCAAGGCGGTGGCCCGCCAGCAGTCCGGCCTGACGCTGCCCCAGCAGGCGGGCGAGCGCGAGGAACTGGCCCGGCTGATCCGCGCCGAGGTGCGCGCCCAGGCGGCGCCGCGCGGCGGCCTGGTGGCCCGGATCCGACGGGCCGTGAGGGGCTGACGGACCATGGTGCGCAGGATCTTCTGGATGGCGGTCGGCGCGGGCGCCACCGTCTGGGCCATGAACAAGGCCAACGAGGCGGTGCACCGCCTCACCCCTGACTCGCTGTCAGGCACCGCCGCCCGCGGCGCCCTCCGACTCGGCGACACCGCCAAGCGGTTCGCCCGCGACGTGCGCGCCGGGATGGCCGAGCGCGAGGAGCAGCTGCGCGCCGAGCTCGGGCTGGACGGCACCGCGGTGGTCGAGCCGCCGCGCCGCCGCGCGCTCGGCGGCGCGGCCGGCGACGGCGGGGCCCGAGCTATCTCGGCGGCGCCGGGCTCCCCGGCCGCCGCCCTGCCCCCGTCGCGCGCAGAGCGCAGCACCACCCCCCAGAGAATCGTTGCGAAGGCCCGCCGGCGCGAGCTGCCGGGCAGCACGACCGATCGGAAGGACCCCCACTGATGGAGTCGGCAGAGATCCGCCGCCGCTGGCTGCGCTTCTTCGAGGAGCGCGGCCACACCGTCGTACCGTCGGCCTCGCTGGTCGCCGACGACCCCACCCTGCTGCTGGTCAACGCCGGCATGGTGCCGTTCAAGCCGTACTTCCTCGGCGAGGTCAAGCCGCAGTTCTCGCGCGCCACCAGCGTGCAGAAGTGCGTCCGCACCCTGGACATCGAGGAGGTCGGGAAGACCACCCGGCACGGCTCGTTCTTCCAGATGTGCGGCAACTTCTCGTTCGGCGACTACTTCAAGGAAGGCTCGATCAAGTTCGCCTGGGAGCTGCTCACCACTCCCGTCGCGGACGGCGGCTACGGCCTGGAGCCGGAGAAGCTCTGGATCACCGTCTACAAGGACGACGACGAGGCCGAGCAGATCTGGCGGGACGTCATCGGCGTGCCCTCCGAGCGGATCCAGCGCCTGGGCATGAAGGACAACTTCTGGTCGATGGGCGTCCCCGGCCCGTGCGGCCCGTGCTCGGAGATCAACTACGACCGCGGCCCCGCGTACGGTGAGGAGGGCGGCCCGGCGGTCAACGGCGAGCGCTACCTGGAGATCTGGAACCTGGTCTTCATGCAGTACGAGCGCGGCCACGGCGACGGCAAGGACGGCTTCGAGATCCTCGGCGACCTGCCGAGCAAGAACATCGACACCGGCCTCGGCCTGGAGCGGCTGGCCGCCATCCTGCAGGACGTCGACAACCTCTTCGAGATCGACACCAGCCGGATGATCCTCGACCGCGCCGCCGAGCTCACCGGTCACACCTACGGCGCCGACCACAAGTCGGACGTGTCGCTGCGCGTGGTCACCGACCACTTCCGCACCGCGCTGATGCTGGTCGGCGACGGCGTCACCCCGGGCAACGAGGGCCGCGGCTACGTGCTGCGCCGGATCCTGCGCCGGGCGATCCGCAACATGCGGCTGCTGGGTGCCACCGAGCCGGTGGCGCAGGAGCTCATCGACATCTCCATCAAGGCGATGGCCCCGCAGTACCCGGAGCTGGAGATCGACCGCAAGCGCATCGAGACGGTCGTGGTCGCCGAGGAGACCCGCTTCCTGCAGACCCTGCGGGCCGGCACCAACCTGCTGGACGGCGCGGTCACCGAGGCCAAGGAGGCCGGCCACGCCGCGCTCTCCGGTGAGAAGGCGTTCCAGCTGCACGACACCTTCGGCTTCCCGATCGACCTGACCCTGGAGATGGCCGAGGAGCAGGGCCTGGCGGTCGACGAGGCCGGCTTCCGCCGCCTGATGCAGGAGCAGCGCGACCGCGCCAAGGCGGACGCCAAGGCGAAGAAGATGGGCCACGCCGACGTCGCCGCGTACCGCGAGGTCGCCGACAAGTCGGGCGCGTCCGTCTTCACCGGCTACAGCAACACCGAGGGCGAGGCCACCGTGGTCGGCCTGCTGGTGAACGGCGTCCCGTCGCCGGCCGCCACCGAGGGCGACGAGGTCGAGATCATCCTCGACCGCACCCCGTTCTACGCCGAGGGCGGCGGCCAGCTCGCCGACCACGGCCGGATCCGGCTGGACTCCGGCGCGGTGGTCGAGATCCGCGACGTGCAGCAGCCGGTGCCGGGCGTGATCGTGCACTCCGGCGGGGTGCTGTTCGGTGAGGTGGTGCTCGGCGCGTCCGCGTACGCCACCATCGACATCGAGCGCCGCCGGGCCGTCTCGCGCGCCCACTCGGCGACCCACCTGACCCACCAGGCGCTGCGTGACGCGCTCGGCCCGACCGCCGCGCAGGCCGGTTCGGAGAACGCGCCGGGCCGGTTCCGCTTCGACTTCGGTTCGCCGGCCGCGGTGCCGGGCTCGGTGCTGACCGACGTCGAGCAGAAGATCAACGAGGTGCTGGTCCGCGAACTCGACGTCACCGCCGAGGTGATGACGATGGACGAGGCCCGCAAGCAGGGCGCCATCGCGATGTTCGGCGAGAAGTACGGCGACTCGGTGCGCGTGGTCACCATCGGCGACTTCTCGAAGGAGCTGTGCGGTGGCACGCACGTCGGCAACACCGCCCAGCTGGGCCTGGTGAAGCTGCTCGGCGAGTCCTCGATCGGCTCCGGCGTGCGCCGGGTGGAGGCGCTGGTCGGCGTCGACGCGTACAAGTTCCTGGCCCGTGAGCACACCGTGGTCGCCCAGCTGACCGAGCTGGTCAAGGGCCGGCCGGAGGAGCTGCCGGAGAAGATCTCCGGGATGCTCGCCAAGCTGAAGGACGCCGAGAAGGAGATCGAGCGCTTCCGCGCCGAGAAGGTCCTCGCGGCGGCCGCCGGCCTGGCGGAGAGCTTCGAGGACGTCCGCGGCGTGGCGCTGGTCGCCGCCCGGGTCGCCGACGGCGTGGGCGCGGACGAGCTGCGCAAGCTGGTGCTGGACGTCCGCGGCCGGCTGGGCTCGCGCCCGGCCGTGGTCGCCGCGTTCACCGTGGCGAACGACCGCCCGCTGACCGTGATCGCCACCAACGAGGACGCCCGCTCGCGTGGCGTCAAGGCCGGCGAGCTGGTCCGCACCGCGGCCAAGACGCTCGGCGGCGGCGGTGGCGGCAAGGACGACGTCGCGCAGGGCGGCGGCACCAACCCGGGTGCGGTCGCGGACGCGATCGAGGCCGTGCGCGCCCTGGTCGCGGAGCGCGCCTCCTGATGACGGGTCTTTCGGAGCAGCCCGAGGGTCAGGTCTTCCGGCGGGGCCGCCGGATCTCCGTCGACGTCGGCGACGCCCGGATCGGGGTCGCGTCCTGCGACCCCGACGGGCTGATCGCCACGCCGGTGGAGACGGTGCCCGCCGGGGGCCGCTCGCAGGGCCGTCTGAAGGAGATCGTCGAGGAGTACGACGCGATCGAGGTGGTGGTCGGCCTGCCGCGTTCGATGAGCGGCAAGGAGGGCCCGGCCGCCGCCAAGGTCCGGGCGTACGCCGGCCGGCTGGCCGGGGTGGTCGCGCCGGTCCCGGTGCGGCTGGTGGACGAGCGGATGACCACCGTCACCGCGGCCCAGGGCCTGCGGGCCTCCGGCCGGTCCGCCAAGAAGGGCCGCTCGGTGATCGACCAGGCGGCGGCGGTGGTGATCCTGCAGAGCGCCCTGGAGGCCGAACGGGTGAGCGGTCGCCCGCCCGGTGAGAGTGTCGAACCGGTCATCTGATCGACCCGGCTTAGGTTCCGATCGGGGGGGCCGGGGGGGGGGGGGGCGCGCGGGGCCCCCCCCCCGGGGCCCGCCGGGGTGGCGGGCGTTTGCCTCCCCTTAACACGCCCCGGCGGCACCCC
>NZ_JBSFXE010000023.1:0-123423 GCF_053595195.1 Kitasatospora sp. NPDC002522 | reverse complement strand
GACGGCAGAGGGCTGAGAGCCACACCCGACACCCCTGGGTGAGCCAACCTTACGAGTGGCTCGCTCATCCCAACCAACAACGTAGGGAGGGCTGAGCACCTCCGTGACCGCGAACCAGGACACCCACGGGGTGCGCGAGGTCGTCGTCATCGGCTCCGGCCCCGCCGGATACACCGCCGCCCTCTACACTGCCCGCGCCCAACTGCGCCCGCTGCTCTTCGGCAGCTCATATTCGTCGGCGGCTCCCTGACCACCACCACCGAGGTCGAGAACTTCCCCGGTTTCCCCGACGGCGTCGACGGCCCCGACCTCATGACGAACATGCGGGCCCAGGCCGAGAAGTTCGGCGCCGAGATGGTCGACGACGACCTCACCGGCGACGTCAAGCTGCTCACCGACTCCGAGGGCACGGTCCACCGCGCCAAGGCGGTGATCATCGCCACCGGCTCCGGCTAACGCAAGCTCGGCGTCGATGGCGAGGACAAGCTGTCGGGCCGCGGGGTGTCCTGGTGCGCGACCTGCGACGGCTTCTTCCTCGCTCTGGTCGCCGAGCTCGACGACAACGGGGCCCTGTGGCAGGGCGTGCTGATCTTCCCTATAACGTCAGCGTGTTGAGCTGGCTCTGTCCGGCCCAGGGGGCCCAGCGGTGGGCATGCGGGCGCCATTTGCTTGAATCCGCTGCATGACGGACTGGTCCCAGCTCAGCCACGCGTACGGCACTGCCCAAGACATCCCCGGCCTCCTCGACGCCATGAGCCCGGACCCGCACGATTCCTGTTGGAACGAGCTCTGGTCCGCCCTGTGCCACCAGGGCACGGTCTACTCGGCCAGTAACGCGGCGCTTCCGGCCCTGGCCGACGCGGCCCGGCGCTGGTCGCCGACGGAGCGGAGAGAACCGCTTTACCTGGCCGGTGCCATCGTCGCCAGCATCGACCGGCCCGACAACGGGGAAGATCCCTACGTGTCCCACTCCGCGGAGATCGCCGAGATGCGGGAGCTCACCGAAGAAGCCCTGCGAGATCCCGAGCTGGCCGAAGACCCACTCAACTACGTCCAGCTCCTGGGGACTTTGCTCAGCTTCGAGGGGATCGAGGTCTGGGGCGAGCAGATCGACGGCCTCAACGGCGAGGAGTACGAACTGCCCTGCCCTGCGTGCGAAGCCGAGAACTCGATCGTCTTCGGCGAACACGGCTACTTCTCGACCACCGACAGCCTGTACATGCTCCATACTCCCGCCAAGCAGTTCCCCCTCCAACCGCGGGATCCTTCGGCGATGCAGGGCCTGGCCGGCAGACTGCACAAGCGCATCCTCGCGGACGGCCACCCCGACCTCGCGCACAAGTTGACCTACGTCTTCGGTACGGCCCAATGCGCGGAATGCGGCAGACCCTTCGATGTCGCGGAAGCCGTCGTCGCCCGCTGGGGTGCCTGACAGGTCGACGTGACGGCACCCCCGGCTGGAGAACATCGCGAAACCACCGCCGACAAGCCGTCCGATTCGTGGCGGGGCGGGTGTGCCCGAGCCGGGCCAGACAAGCTGACTCGACAGGGAACTTGTTCTCCTTGGTCCGACTGCCTCACAACCTCGGTGAGCAGGAAGCCGTGAACCGGCTACGCAAGCCAGATGCTCATCACGTACTGCCGCTCGATCGGCGGGGAGGCTGGCCGCCTCACCGCGCAGCAATCAGTCCGGCTGCTGCGCGCCACCGTGCCCGTGACCTGGTAGCCGACGATCCCGAGAAGGCGGCGCGGCCCCGGCGCCTGCCCGCGACTGGGGTTCGCGGGGGCCACGGGGCCGCGCCGTTGGTCGGCTGGCTGCTGCTTTGCCGGCCGACTCGCGCCGCCGGGGTGTGTGCCTTCCCAGCCGATCAGGGCCAGCACCTCACGGTCCCGCTCCCCCAGGCGCGCCCACGCGGCGTACACACCGTCACGAGCGACCACCTGCTCCGCCACGTCCCGCACCGGCACCGGTGGTTCGGCCTCCCACCGCGCGGCCAGCCGCTCGGTGCGCTCCCGGCCGCGAAGATGATTGGCCACTACGTTCCGCGCCACCCCGTACAGCCACGGCAACGGCTCAGCCGGCACCTCCGCCCAGCGCCGCCACGCGACGACGAACACCTCCGCCGCCAAGTCGCCCGCGCTGTCGGCGCCCACCCGCCGGTGGGCATAGCGCAGCACCGCCGCATGATGCTCGCCGTACAGCACGCTGAACTCCTCAGCCGCACCCACCCTGCCCCCTTACCTCGGTCTCCACCCTGGATGTGTCCAGCACCTCCGCGATTCTTACGTCTGGAACACATCCTGATCAGCCACGCGCTGCTCGCCAAGTTCGACAAGGTCTCCACCGGCAACGGCCAGCTGCCCAACGTCATCGGCGCCCACCCGGCCGCCGCGCACGGCAAACCCTCCGACCACTCGCCGGTGCTCGCCACCTTCAACCTGAAGGCGATGCCGGGCACGGCCGCGTCGTCCGACTCGTGATCCACCTCGGCCGCATCGGCTGATCACCGCGCTGCAGCGACGGTCCCGGCCCTCGGCAAAAGAGAGGGCCGGGACCGTCGGCGTTTCTTGCGGGCCGCGCTCTACTTGCCCTCCGGACGTCCGGGACGGGCTCGCAGTGGGTCTGCTGGCGTGGTGTCAGTCGTTCAGCGGTCGCCTGCAGAGAGTGCTCGAGAGAATACTTTCGGTATGGCAACGAACAGACTGGTCCCACTCCCCGGATCTGCGCGCACGGCCGCTGCCGACGCTCGCCCCGTGGGAGCTGTGGACGATTCCCAGCTCATCGACCTCACCCTCGTCCTGCGGCGCCGGGCGGAGATTCCCGACTCCCTGGTCCAGGGCCCGGAGACGATCAGCCGGCAGGAGCTGGCCGAGCGGTACGGAGCGGATCCGGCCGACGTGGAGATGATCCGTCGCACGGCGCAGGAGCAGGGGCTCCGGGTCTCCGAGGTCGACCAGGGCTCCCGCCGGATCAAGATCAGCGGTCCGCTGGGCCGGATCCGTGCCGTGGTCGACCCGGGATCACTCGAAATGGTCGAGAGTCGGCACCCGGACGGCGGCGAGCTGGTCGCGCACCGGCAGCGCGAAGGCGAACTGCAGATCCTCGCGGACTGGCAGGACGCCGTGGTCGCGGTCCTCGGCATGGACGACCGGCCCCAGGCCAAGCCTCACATCCACCGACTCAAGCCGGCTGCGGCCCGCACGAGCTACACGCCGGTGGAGCTCGGCAAGATCTACAGGTTCCCTCCGAACACCGACGGCTTGGGGCACCACCTCGCCATCATCGAGCTCGACGGCGGCTTCACGCAGGCGGACCTCGACGCGTACTTCTCCGGTCTCGGCATCGCGACGCCCAGCGTGACGGCGGTCGGAGTCAACGGCGCCGCCAACAAGCCGAACGGTGACCCGAACAGCGCCGACGGCGAGGTGCTGCTCGACATCGAGGTCGCGGGCGCGCTCGCGCCCCGCGCCAAGCAGATGGTCTACTTCGCGCACAACACCCTGCGGGGCTTCGCGGACGCGGTCAGCGCCGCGGTGCACGCCACGACCACGCCCACCGCGGTCAGCATCAGCTGGGGCGCGAACGAGGAGCGGTGGACCAAGCAGGGCCGCGACGATCTCGACGCCGCCCTGGCAGATGCCGCCGCCCTCGGCGTCACCGTCTGCGCCGCGGCCGGCGACAACGGCAGCAGCGACGGCGAGGTCGACGGCAAGCCGCATGCCGACTACCCCGCCTCCAGCCCCGGCACCCTCGCCTGCGGCGGGACGCACCTGGATGCCGACCGGAAGACCGGCGCGATCCGGATGGAACGGGTCTGGAACAACGGGCCCAAGTCCGCGTCCGGCGGCGGCGTCAGCAAGTTCTACACCCAGCCCATCTGGCAGAACGGCGTCGGCGTGCCGAACGGCACCCCGGGCAAGCAGCACCTCGGCCTGCCCGACGTCGCCGCCGTCGCCGACCCCACCACCGGGTACGAGGTGCTGGTCGACGGCGAGCGCATGGTCGTCGGCGGGACGAGCGCCGTGGCACCGCTGTGGGCGGCCCTGGCCTGCCGTCTGGCCGAGTCCCTCGGCCGTCCGCTGGGCCTGATGCAGCCCCTGCTCTACGACGGCGCCACGGCCGGCGCCTCCCCGGTCGGGTTCCGGGACATCATCCAGGGCGACATCGGAGCCTTCACAGCCGGCCCCGGCTGGGACGCCTGCACCGGGCTCGGCGTACCGGACGGCACCGCGCTGCTCCAGCGGCTGAAGGCCGACAGCCCCGCCTGACTGGGCGTTTCGTCCCTGACCTGGCGCGGAACATGACCACCGGGTCAGGGACGAAACGCCCAGTAAGCGGGCGGTGCGTGACCCGAGCGGGTGCACGGTCGTTGCCACCAAAGGCACGTTCCGTCACCGCCCAGGCCGGGCCCGGAGACTGTCCGAGGGCTGGCTCACGGTGGGACGGTCGCTGGCATACCTTTGGAGCGATTGAGTTGTGAATGAGCGGACAAGCGGCGCCGGTTGGCCGGTCAGCGTGCTGGTGACGGGTGCGACCAGCGGGATCGGGCTGGCCACTGCGCTGCTCCTGGCCCGCAAGGGGCGGCAGGTGATCGGGACCGCCCGTTCCAAGAGCAAGGCCGACGCACTGGTCCGCGCCGCTCGCGCCCAGGGGCTGGTGTTGGACGCGGTGGTCATGGACCTGACCGACCCGGTGTCCTGCCGGGAGGCCGTTGCGAGGGCGGCAGATCTCACGGACGGTGGCCCCCACGCGCTGGTGGCCAATGCCGGCATTCCGCTGACGGGGGCGATCACCGAGCTGTCGGAGGACCGGATCCGTGAGGTGTTGGAGGTCAACCTCGTAGGCACGCTGCGGATGTGCACGCTGGTGTTGCCCGCGATGCGCCAGCGGGGCCGGGGCCGGATCGTGACCGTGTCCTCTGTCTCCGCGCGGATCCCGGCGCCGATGAACGGCTGGTACACGGCCAGCAAGCACGCGCTCAGCGCGGCGACGCACAGCCTGCGGATGGAGACCCGCCGCTACGGCGTGCAGGTGGTCCTCATCGAGCCCGGGACCGTCGCGACCCCGTTCTGGGACCGGGCGCAGGAAGATCTGTCCGCCCTCACCGCTGTCCACGCCGATGCTGGTGTCCACGACCGTGCCGCGAGCCTCTTCACCCGCATCCAGCGGTCGGCCGGCGGGCCACAGCCGGTCGCCCGCACCATTGTGGGGCTCACTCGTAGTAGCGCCGTTCCTCGACGACCTCGTCGGCCCCGACGCGGCCGCCGAGTCGGCGGCGTCGGAGCACGGTCGTGTAGGTGAGCAGGCCGAGGAGTCCTGCGAACATCAGGATCCAGCCCACGACATGGACGTTGACGCCGGACATGTGCCAGTCCACCCCGAAAGCCAGTACGGCGCCCAGAGCGGCCAGCAGAACGCAGCCACCGATACCCACGTTTCCTCACCCCAGTTCTGTCGTCGTGTCGGTTCTCTGCTGCCCCGGATTCGGGAATCGACACGGCCCGAGTCCGGGTCGGCCGTGCGGGGCGTCTCCGGCGTCTGGGCGTCGACGTCGTCGCCGAGGACGTCCGTCCCGCTCCGGCCGCGGTCGGTCGGTGGCCGGGAGGTAGACCGTCAGCGAGCGGGGCGCCTTGTCGAGGAGGAGGGTGTCGGCGGCGTGGACGACCTCGCCGTCGCGGGCGTAGTGCTCGGTGTCGTGGATGCCGTCGACGCGTAGGCGGGAGAGGGTCGCCGAGCGGTAGACCCGGGAGCGTGCGAGCGTGCCGGTGAGGAACGCCGCGACCAGGCGGGTGCGGGCGAAGGGGTGACTGCCGTCGACGATCCGGACGTCGAGGGCGCCGTCGGTGAGGTCGCGGCGGAAGCTCGGCGCGAAGCCGGGCGGGTCGTAGCGGCCGTTGCCCGCGAACAGCAGCCAGAGGCTGCGCTCCCGGCCGATGACGACGGCGCGGGTGGGTTCGCCCTGGGCGAGCACCCGGACCAGGCCGACGGCCAGGGCGGGCCACTTGCCGAGGCACCTCTCCAACGACTCGCGGGCGCGTACCAGTTCGGGGTAGACGCCGATGCTGAACGTGTTGAGGAAGTACGCCCGCCCGGCGTCGCCCGCGTCCTCGCCCCCGGCGCCCTTGGGGGTGATCCGACCGAGGTCGACCGAGCCGCTGTGGCCGTTGCGGACGGCGTCGGCGGTGTCCCGCACGGTGTGCAGGCCCAGGTCGGTGATCGCTATCCGGCGGTCGTATAGCCCCACCCGCCCGAGGTACTCCTCGCACTCCCCCGGTGGTCGCCCTGCCGGCCCGGGGGGGGCGGATGGGACCTCCGGCGGAGCAGGGAGCAAGCGCGAGGTGGACGGTGTGCCCGCGAGCGACGCGCAGTGTCCGGGCCGGCGCCGGGCGCCGACCGCTCGGGCGATGACGAGGCGTCAGGTGATCGGACGGACCGGTGTCCTGAGGGCCGCGTCTGCGGGAAGCGGCACGGGACTCGGAACCGAGCCCTGTCCACCGGTGAGCCGCACGGACCCGCAGGTCCCCTGCTGTCACCGCCGGGTGCCCCCGTTGACGGTCAGTCCTGGTCGGCCGCGCTGTCGATGGACGTGATCGCGGGCCGGCCGAGCAGGGCGGTGTCCTCGTGGAAGCCCGCCGCGGCCAGGGCACGGGAGGCGAGCGCCAGGGCCTCGTGCTCGGCGGCGCGGCTGTCCTCCGCCGTCACCTCCAGGCGAAGGGTGAAGGTCGACCCGCCGTCGTTCAGGGTCAGCAGGTCCAGGTCCTGCGGATCCGTGCCGACTTCCTGTGGGTCGTTGCCGTGCAAGGCGCTGAGCAGCTGCGTCCTGGCAGCCTCGGTGACCTCCTGCTTGAACGTGCCGGGCAGGGAGACGACGAAGTCGGTCATGGCTACGGCCTGACGTCGGGGCGACGCGCTCGTGGCGTCGGGACGCGGTGGCGTGCAGCTGCGGGTGCAGCTGGCGTGCGTCTCTCCTCGATCGTCACACCGAAAAGCCGGGGTGGGCAGCGGCTGGAGTCCCGCTCGGGCCGTCAGGTCCGCTCGTCACGGGCGCGGAGACCGCCGAGCCCTCCGCGCAGAACGCGCGGCCGGCCGATCGTCCGGCACGAGTCGAGGGGTGGTACCGGACGGCCCGGCCACGAGGATTGACCCGGGTTCGAGGGGGAAGGCGTGGCGCAGCCCCATCCCCTCCCGATCGGAGTGAGCCCGATGACGCAGGTCGAGGAATCGATCGAGATCGCCGTCCCCCTCTCGGTGGCCTACAACCAGTGGACGCAGTTCGAGGACTTCCCGCTGTTCATGTCGAGCGTCGAGCGGATCGAGCAGCGATCGCCCGACCTGACCCACTGGGTGGTCAGGGTCGGCGGCACCACGCGGGAGTTCGACGCCCGGATCACCGAGCAGATCCCGGACGAGCGGGTCGCCTGGACCACTGTCTCGGGTGACCTGCACCAGGCCGGCGTGGTGACCTTCCACCGACTGGACGAGGGCAGGACGAAGGTGATGCTGCAGCTCGCGCACAAGCCGCACGGCCTGGTCGAGACGGTCGGCGACTGGCTCGGCTTCATCCACCGTCAGACCACCGACGACCTGCGGCACTTCAAGGACTACATCGAGTCGCGCGCAGCGGAGACCGGCGCCTGGCGCGGCCAAATCTGATCCGCCACCGCGAGCCGGCCCAGCACCGGCCTCACCCGGTACCGCTCGCCGGAGCGGCGCACCTGCTGGTCGCGAACACCGGCCGGTGGCCACAGAGCCGGTCGAACCGGGACGGCGGTCTGGTGGACGGTGGAGCCGTTGGCGGGCCGGGTGCCCACAGACGGTGAGCCCCGCGCCGCGCGCACTCCCTCCGACACCAGCCGTCCGCCGGAGCTCGCGGTCCGGGAGAGGGCCGAACTCGGCCTCGCGCACGGCCGGTTGCTGCCGGGCCAAGGCGGCGCCGATGCGCCGTACCGGTCGGGCGGCGGCCGGCCCCGGGCTACCGGAGCACGCCCCGAGGCCCGGTCCGCGAGGGCGGGCCGGGCCTGCGGTGGGCACGTCGAGCAGGGGGCGGGTGGCCAGGAGACCGGCACCCGGTCCGGGGCCTGGACCGTGGGGCCGTGGCGCGGGGTGGGCCGCAGCGGCCACCAGAGGGTGCGGCCCAGGAGGGCGGCCACGGCGGGGACGAGGACCAGCGAGAGGACGACGGCGGAGAGCAGGATACCGAGCGTCATCGCGAAGGCGACCTGCTCGCTGCCCGGGATGGTCGCGAGGGTCGCGAAGGAGCCGGCCAGGACCAGGCCCGCCGTGGCGATCGCCGGGCCGGTGTGGCGGACGGCGCGGGCCACCGCGCCGCCGACCGGCCCGGGGCGCTGCACCGGCCACCCCGCCGCCGCCTCGGCCGCCGACCCTCGCGATCGGAGCAGGAGCAGCAACATGGCCCCTCGATGCGCTGTTGGCCGATCGAGTGCGGTTGCTGGGCACCAGCCACCCACACACCGTCGCCGTCGGATACGCGCGTGCCGACTGGTGGTGGGAGGCCAAGGAGCGAGACCGCGCCAACTGGTCTTTATCCCGTCCCACAGGTGGCCACGCCGCATGTAATGACGGCGGCGGGCTCGGAGTACGGAGAGGGGGCCTACTCGTAGCGGCGGTCGCGTCTCTGTGTCAATTGGGGCGGTCGTCCACCGGTGCCACGCATTCCGCCCTGCCCAGGTCCTGACAGGGAAGCGGGCTACCAGCCGGTGGGCCGATCGGTGCGTCGCCGACCACGCTGATCGCGAGGACGAGGTCATGGGCTCCCGAGCCGGCGCAGCGGGTTTCGGTCTGGATGGCCGTGTTGGTGAGCCGGCGAGGCTCGGGGAGTTCGAGTAGCGGGCGCAGTTGCTGTCGGGCCCAGGCTGCGGCGTGGTGTTGGTCGAGGACGTGGGAGAGGTGGACCGCGGTGTTGTAGAGGTGGATGTGGCTGGGTTCGCGTTCGGCGATGGTGAGAGCACGGGCTCCGTCCTGGTAGGCGGTGGCGGTCTCGCTGAGGGGAAGCGGACGGCTGCCGCCGAGGTAGCGCCGGGCGCGCTGTGCGTGAGGGCGACAAGGTCGCTGATGGTCTCGCGGCACTGCTGGATGGTCGAGGGGCGCTGTGTGCGGGGGACTTTGAGGATGAACGTGCGGACGGTTTCGGTGTTCAGGGTGCCGGGGCCGAGGCCTGCGGCCGCGTTCTTGGCTGCGCTGACCTGGCCAGCCATCAGGAGGCCGAGGACGGTGTCGCTCAGGAGGTCTTGGCCGTGCTGAATGTGGGTCCGTCCTTGTTCGGCTTCTTCGATCGTCAGGCGGGCGGCCAGCAGGTCTAGGACACGCGCCATGGCAGCGCCGGTCTCGGGACAGAAGTCGGTGCTGGCCACCGCGAGGACCGGAGTGGGTTTGGGCGATGCTCTCCGTCCCCCTGTGGCGGGGGCCTGTCCTCGTGGGCTCGCTCAGCCTGCTCGCCCCGGACGCGTGTCTGCAGCGGCGTGCTGAGCGTCTCTCCGACGTGACGATGGACGCCGCCGCGGCCCTGTCCCGGCGGCTCGAGCACTCCCGGACGGTGCGTCAGACCATGCCGATCCTCCAGCAGGCCGGCTGAAGTCGTCTCTCGGGGATTCCGATGAGCCGCTCAGTCCCCATCGCCCTGGCGCGTCAGGCAGCCGGAGACCGCATCGCGATCGCCTACCGCTCCACGCCGCCAGCCGAGGGATTCCTGCCGGTTCAGTACGACACCGCGCAGGACAGCGAGGTCGGTGACGCGTTCCTCGTGATCGCGAAGAACAGGACCCGGTCGACGTCGGTATCGAACGCCGGACCACCAAGGACAGGCTCCTGCTCACGCTTCCGAGAACGACTTCACAGAAGATCACCCACGCGGCCCCTGGCATGACCTCAGGCCGGCTGCATCACCGGACAGGTCCCTCGCCGTCGACGGCGGACCGCCCACGGGGCACTGAACTGAGGGGCACTGAGCTGATGCGCGACAACCGTCCTCCCGCAGGCGCCTGCACGACGGACACTACGAGGCAACGCGAGGAGTCGGCCATGGTCTGAGGCATCGTGCGGCCCGCTGGCTGGGCCGCTGGGCTGCCGCCCGGCAACCGGTGTTACCGGCACCGGAACCCGACGGCACGCCACCGACCACCACCCGGATCGACGGAGCCAGCGCTCACGTCGTTCCGGTGATGGACCGGCCGGCCGTCCTCCGTGAGGACCTGCCGCCCGGTGTACCGCCCGTCCCCGGGCGGGTCCAACAGGCGATGCCACCCCCGGGAGCAGCAGCGCGCCCCAGGGATCGTGCTGCCTCCACCTCCAGTAGAGACCCCTCGATGATGCCTGACACCATTCCGGCGTGTCACGCGGTTGCAGGGGCGCACAGGCGCGCCCCCGCGATCCGTGACACACCGTCAGACCACCCTGCCCCGCCCGCGAAAGGCGACACCGCCCGGCCCGCGATCGGCCTCGATCCGCTGCGCCTCGACCGTGCGACGCGCCGGCGGCTGCGGACGGCCGTCCTCGCCGTTCTCCGCTCGCCTGCGGCCGCAGGCCTGACCGACACCGACCACCTGCTGCGCGTGGTCACCCTCGCGAAGTCCGAACTCGCCCGGACCTGCGCCGCCACGACGACAGCCCCCCAGATGGGCCGCTGGCTCGGGGTGAGCGCCTCCGCGGTCCACCAGTCACTGGCCCGCCAACGCGCAGCATCGACCCTTCTGACGCGCCGACGGTTCAGCGACACCGGCACGGTCAGCGGCCTCCACATCGGTATACCGGAGCATGTCGACGCCGTCCGCACGCGCGACCACCATCACCCGCTCGCTCTCGACCGACCGTCGCTGGCGACCCTGCTCCGCCTCATCGAGCGCCTCTTCGCCCCAGGCTGGCACCACCCCGACAGGCCGGACACTCCCCCCGGCCTGCTGGCCGCACGCACGGGCCGCGGCGCGGCCACCGACCGCCTCGCACTGCTGCTTCTCGTGCTCGAGGCACGGCCGAGCGGGCGGGTCCGGCTGTGCGCCGGACGCGTGGGCAGGCGCGGTCGCGCGGCGGCCACGCTCGCCCGCCTCCTGGGTAACGGCTGGACCCCGGCCGGCGCGGCCGGCATCCTCCGGGCGCCTCCAGAACGCGGGTGCGATCCGGCTCGTCCGCCAGAGCGCTGCGAACCGCCTGCGGCACCACGGCGGAATCGAGGTGCCGGCCGTCGCACAGGCACGGGCAGCACTGAATGCCGCGCAGAAGCGCCACGCCGGCTCCGATCCCGACACCGCCGCTCCTGCACGGCGGCGGTCCACCCGAAAAAGGACATCCTGTCCCGCGTGGAGCGCGGGACTGACGAGGCCTTCGAGTCGCTGGTGTTCGGCAACTTCGATGGGCGTCGCCCTCACCGGCGCCGACCTGGAGGTGCCGCCCGAGCACGCCCGCGCCGCCCGGTTCGGCCTGACCGCGCTGCTGCCCGCCACCCCGACAGGCATCGCGGCCTGTCTGGCCGTCACCCCGACCGCCCGGCGGACATGCTGACGGTCCATCGGTTTCGGATTGGCCTTGGACCGCGGCCGCGCCCCTGCCGTACGTTTCGGCCCATGCGCATCCGAATCGTCGACGCCTTCACCGATCGTCCGTTCTCCGGGAACCCGGCCGGGGTGGTGCTGCTGGGCTCCGAGGGCTTCCCCGCCGACTCCTGGCTCCAGCAGGTCGCCGCCGAGGTCAACCTCTCCGAGACCGCCTTCGCCCACCCCCTCCCGCCCGGCCGCGACGCGGACTGGGCACTGCGCTGGTTCACGCCCCGCACCGAGGTCGACATCTGCGGTCACGCCACCCTCGCCACCGCACACGTCCTGAACGCCTCCGGCACGGTCCGCTTCACCACCCGGGGCGGCATCCTCACCGCCACCACCGAACCCGACGGCACGATCACCCTGGACTTCCCCACCTCCTCGCTCACGCCCGTCGACGTGCCCGCCGGCCTGGCCGAGGCGCTCGGGGCGCAGCCGGTCGCCGTCCACGACACCTCTGCCGCCATGGGCGACCTCGTGGTGGAACTCGCCGACGAGAAGACCGTGCGCGAGCTCACCCCCGACCTCGCCGCGCTCGCCGCCGCGCCCCTCTCCGCCCGGGGCGTCATCGCGACCGCCCTGGCCGACGACCCGGACGGCGCCCACCAGTTCGTCTCGCGCTGCTTCTTCCCCGCCATCGGCATCGACGAGGACCCGGTCACCGGCAGCGCCCACACCGCCCTCGCCCCGTACTGGTCCGCCCGGCTGCACCGCGACGACCTCACCGGCCGCCAGGGTGGCGCCCGCACCGGCCTGGTCCGCACCCGCCTCCACGGCGACCGCACCCTGCTCACCGGCCGCGCCGTCACCGTGATCGACGGAGAACTCCACGGCTGACCCGCCGGGCCCGTTCCGTTTGACCGACTCTGAAACCGCCCACACATCGGATCAGCGGGCCGCGACAGGGCGACCGCAGACGGCAGCCGCCCGTCCCGGCAACGGCGGACGGCACCGGGGACCCTGCCTCGGGAAGTCAGCCACGCCGCGCGGACCCTCGAGGTCAGGGAGCAGACCGCCCGACCCGGCGGCCCTGGTGGTGGGTGTGCTGGTCGTGGCGGCGGCGGCCGTGGTGAGGGTGGCGGCGCTGTGCCCCGGGAGCCGGGCTATCTTCTCGCCATGGAGCCGCTGACGTTCGACTACGAGAGCCTGCATCTGCGCGTGGATCGGGGAGTGTTCGAACTGTTCGCCAGGGGCAGCTCCGAGCTTCGGACGCCGCTGCGGTGGCTCGGGGTGCTGGTGCATTACAAGAAGCCCGACCGGCCCGGCGAGTTGTTCATCGGCACCGTACGCGACCCGAACACCGCGCTCTACGGCACCGACCGGGCCGCCTTCTGGTACAGCACCACGCCCGAGTTCCGGGTCCCGCTCCACGAGGAGCCGTTGTTCCGCGCGTACTTCACCGAGGTGGCCGCGCTCGCCGACCGGCGGGTGGTCTGAGAGGGAAGCGGCGGAGCCGAAGGTTCCAGCACGACGCCTGTACATTCCAGGTCCGGAGCTCGGCACGCTCCCGTAGATCGGCTCGCCCGGACCCTCGGCGATACCGAAGTCCGGCCGGGTCCGCCCCGCTCGACGCACCTCGGCGTACACCGTCACCCAGGCCAGCGGGTAGCGGTACGGCCCGATGACGTCGCTGCGCCGGAAGACCTCGACGATCCCGCGGTCGACCTGGTGTTCTTCCGGCACGAGATCCCGGCCACCGACGTGCGCCTCTACCGCGGCTTCTTCACCGAGCCCGCCCACCTGCCCGACCGCCCGATCGCCTCGTAAGGCGGACCGGGTCCGATCGGACCACGGCGGTGGCGTCCTCGGCATCCGGCTCCGCCGCCGCGACCCGCTCGGCGAGCGGGTCGCGGCAGGCGCGCGGAGTGGACGAGCTGGCGGCGCCGGGAGCAGGGCCTCGCACGGTTCCCCCGCCGCCGCCCCGCGGCCGGCCGAGGCCGACTACCGGGGAGCCGTCGGCAGCCCCTGTCCTGCTGGAGTTGGCGGCCGGCCGGCCGTGGCTGGCTGAGCGGCGCAGCGTTGGCTGGGCGGTGTCGGCCGTGGGGTCAGAGCGGTGTGCCGGCGAGGATGATCTCGCTTGCGCTGGTCCAGGGTCCACGGTTGCCGGCTTCGGTGAGGGCGCGTAGGCGCAGGAAGCGACCGGCGGTGGTAGGCAGTTGGGCGGACTTGCGCATGGCGGTGTCGGCGAACGTGCCACCCGCCACCGGAGCGCCCCAGGCTGTGGTGGTCCTTCCGAGAGTGGCAGGTGCATTCCCGCTGTTCAGACGAAGGGTGGCAAGGACGGGGAGCAGCGTCCTTCTCCGGCGGAGGTTCCGGCATGCGACGGGCGCAGGCGCACCGGGTCAGGCTCTGGTGGGCCCTGGGGTCGCCGCCCCGCCACGCCTGGCCGGGGCCGCGGACCTGGGATCGGGCGGGGTCACGTGCCGGCGTCGGGCTCCTGGTCTTGCCGGGAGCGGGCGCGGAGTTGTTCGTTGAGGCGCAGCGCTTCTTCGAGTTGGTCTTCGAGGATGATGATGCGGCAGGCGGCTTCGATGGGGGTGCCCTGGTCGACGAGGTCGCGGGCGCGCATGGCGATGCGTAGTTGGTAGCGGGAGTAGCGGCGGTGTCCGCCGTCGGAGCGCAGTGGGGTGATGAGGCGGTGTTCGCCGAGGGCGCGTAGGAAGCCGGGGGTGGTGGCGGTCATCTCGGCGGCGCGGCCCATGGTGTAGGCGGGATAGTCGTCGTCGTCGAGCATGCCGGGTGTGTCGGGCGTGTCGTAGCGGGCCGTGGTAGTCACTGCACCTCTCTGGTTCTCGGGGAGAACGCGTCGAGGGGCCCCGGGGCCATGTCGGCTCCCGGGGCCCCGAAGGGGAAACAACACCATCTACCGGCCTGGGCCGGTCCTGTGACTTCCGCACTGCCCCTGGGGGGTGTGCGGGGATCGCGTATGCGTGACCGGAAACCACCGTCCTTGGATTGGGGTCTGCGGTGTCCGCCCGGGCTGGTCCTCACGGGCCGGGCGATCCTGATGGCGCTTGCGCCCTCCGTTCGTCCTCTGTACTGACCTGTCATGTTGCGTACTGCTGGTCCTGCACCCCGCCAGTAGGTTCCGTCGGCCGTCCTGCGCTTGCTCTGGCCTGGAACTCCCCTGCCGGGCCCTCGGCACGCGCGCCCGCAGTCTGGGCGCCTTCACCGAGGTCGTGCCGGTCTCGCGACTGCTGGTACCGCACTCGCCGAACTGCACACTGCTCGAGACCGTCATCGGCAGCCCCTGATACCTGCGGGCCGCCCGCTCCGGCAGCCAGCCCCGTCGCCGCCCTGCACCTGCCTGGCTTCGGAACTCCACTGCCGGACCGACCTGCGAACTTCCGTCCAACAATCCGGCCAGTTCATGTCTGGCCGGTATCGCCGACTTCTTCCAACGAGAGAAACGTTAGACCCGCCCGCGAGCAATGTCTACTCCGGCGAGGACAGATATTTCCGTGCCTGCGGGTGAGGTAGTCTCCCGCTGCGCGGCGGCGCCACCCCCCGAGCCGCCGCCGCGCGCCGAGCCATCGAGCAGCACCGCGCAGGGAGGCGGCAGTGGAAGACGTGGTGTCCGCAGCACCGCAGACGGCCCGGGAGGGGCAGGCGGCCTTGATCGAGGCGATCACCGAGGCCGTGCACGACGGCGACGACCGCACCGTCCGCCGCCTGCTGGCACGCTTCGCCGAACTGGCCACCGTCGCCGACCTGCACGTCCTGCGCGACGCCCTTCCCCTCCGGCCGGCACAGGCGCAGGCGGCCCCGCCGGAACCCACTCGCGGGACAGCTCGACCGGGTGCGCACGACGATCCCACTCCCGATACCGCGGCGCGCGGCGCGCTCGTCCTGCCTGGTCGGGACGGCGGAGCCGGTGCCCGCCCGGTGGACGGGCTGCGCCACGGCGCCGGTGCCGGCCGGTACCCGGCCTGACCGGCCCGATCGCACCTGGCCCGAGGCGGAGGCGACGGCACGACCGCTGGGCGTCGCCCGTGCCGGAGCGGGATTCAGGAGCACTGCGGCGTCGGCGCTGCCGGATCGGACAGGGCTACGCTGATCTATGACCACAGACGGGGCGTTGATCGGGATCCGCGCCCTGCGGGATGTCAACGCGGTGCTGTCCGCTCTGCCCGGTGATTCCCCGGACCCGGCAGTCGCCGGTGCCCGCGAGGCGTGCGACTGGGCAGTCGGGCGCCGGCACGACGGTCCGGTCACCCACGCGGAGCTGCCGGGGTCACTGCCAAGCCTCGTCCAGTTGGACAGCGAACGACGCGCCGCCTGGCGAACCGTGGAGGAGCCCCTCGCCGGGCGCAGGCAGCGCCGCCGCGCGCTCGGGGTCGCGCGGGCCCTGACATGGCTGGTCGACGTCTCAGCCGCTCCGCCCTGAGGACCGCGGCGCCGTCCGTTCAGGCGGCGACCGCCAGGTCGGCGCGGCCGAACAGCAGTGCGTAGCCGCGGGGCAGGTGGGCGAGGACGCGGTCGGTGAGTCGGTCGCCGGCGAGGGCGGCGAGGGCGGCCAGGACGGAGGAGGCGTCCCAGCGGGCGCCCGCGAGGCTGGTGTTCAGGGCGCGGGCGACGGCTTCGACGAAGGCCGGGGCGGTGACCGGCTGGGGCAGCGGGATCTGCGCGGCGAAGACCGCGCGGGCCTGCTCGGGCAGGGCTGCGGCCAGGTCGCAGCGTTCCTCTCCCGTGAGCTGGCCGCCGAGGACGGCCAGGACGGCGGTGAGGACGCGCTCGGCCTCCTGGTCGGTGGTGTAGCGGCCGAGGGTGCGGACCTGCTGGAGGAAGAGGCGGTACCGGGTCATGGCGGTGGCCTTCCGGGCTGGCGCCGGTCGGGCGGGCGAGGCGGCGCGGATGGATGGTCAGGGGCGGTGGCCGGGCTGGGGCCGGCCGAACAGGAGGTCGTAGCCGGGCGGCAGTTGGAGCAGGACCTGCTCGGTGAGGCCGTCCCCGGCCGCGTCGGCGACCGTGGACAGGACTGCGCCGATGTCCCACAGGGCCGTGGTCTCGGTGGCACCTTCGATCCAGGCCGCGGTCGCGCGCACGAACCGCTCCGGGCTGAGCGGCTCGGCGGCCTGCAGCGGATTGAGCAGGACCAGGGCGAGGGTTTCCGGTAGACGGGCAGCCAGGTCGGCCCGGACGCGGCCGACCAGGTGGGCGCCGAGCAGGGCCAGGACGACACGCGCCGCCCGCTCGGCCTCCTGAAGGGTGTCGTACTCACCGCGCTCCCGGATCTCCTCCAGGAACGCCTCCCATCGAAGAGTCACCGCGGTTCTCCCTCCGTTCCACGGCACCGGCGCGAACACCGTCGGCGCCCGGTCAGGGCTCGACGGTCAGGCGCCGGTGCAGACCGGTGAGCCTGAGCAGCCGAACCACGCAGCCGCCGGCCCCGCGCAGGACCAGGCGCGCGCCGCACCGCTCGGCCTGGTTGCGGGCCCGGACCAGGGCGCCCAGGCCCGCGCAGTCCATGAACGTCACCCCCGACAGGTCGAGTACGACCTCCCGCCGCTCCGTCAGGGCTCGGGCCAACTCCCTGTGCAGGCCTGGCGCGGTGTCCAGGTCGATCTCCCCGCACGCCCGGACCACCACGGATTCGTGTTGTCCCTGGTCGTCGCGCATGGCGGCCTCCGCTGTCAGCCCGGCCCGCGCGGTGTGGAACGGCTTGGACCACGGGCCGGGCGGTGGAGCCGGCCGGGGTGGCCGTCCCGCACGGCCGGGGGGTGAGCGGTGCGGGACGGCGGACCGGGGCCGGTCAGGCCTGGATCTGCTTGCGGTCGCCGCTGCTGCGGCTGATCGCGATCTTGCGGGGCTTGGCCTTCTCGGCGACCGGAATCTTCAGCGTCAGCACGCCGGCGTCGTAGTCGGCGCTGATCCCCGCGGGGTCGAGGGTGTCGGAGAGCATGACCTGCCGGGAGAACACGCCGAGCGGACGCTCGGACAGCTCCCACTTCACGTCGTCGCCCTGGCGGTGCGGCCGGCGCTCGGCCTTGACGGTCAACATGTTCCGCTCGACGTCGATGTCGATCGCGTCCGGGTCCACGCCGGGAAGATCGAAGCAGATCACGTACTCGTCACCGGCGCGGTAGGCGTCCAACGGCATCGGCGTCGGCCGCGACCACGTGCCGGTCGTGCCCAGGAACTGCTGGGTCAGACGGTCCAGTTCACGGAACGTATCGGTGCGCATCAGCATCGTGAAACACCTCCACTGATCGATGGGTGCCAGTGCGCTTTCACCTGAAACCGTTCTAACATGTCATCCATCCGATGACAAACACCCGAGTCGCCGAAGGAGTGACACGCATGGGCAGACGGTCCGACACACCCACCACCAGCGGCACCCCGCCCACGGGACCGGCGTCCTTCCTCGCCGCCGCCGCCGCGCTAGCCGCCATCGACGACGCCGTCCGCACCGCCCGGAACACCGCCCCGCCCGAGGCCGGCGCACCGGACGACGGACCGGAACCCGCCCTGGCCGCCCTGCTGCTGCTGCGCGAACTGCGCGCCGAACTCGCCGGCTGGGAAGCCGGCCTGGTCGACGCCGCCCGCGCCGAGGGCGCCACCTGGGCCGACCTCGCCCACCCCATGGGCGTCGCCAGCCGCCAGGCCGCCGAGAACCGCTACCTGCGCCTGCGCCCCGCAGGCGGCGCCTCGGCCGACACGGAGACCGGCGCCGAACGGGTCAAGGCCGTACGCGACCGCCGAGCCGCCGACCGCGCCGTCACCGTCTGGGCCCGCGACAACGCCGCAGACCTGCGCGTCCTCGCCGCGCAGATCGCCACCGCGTCCGGCCTCGCACCCCGGGCCCGTCCCGCCGTCGCCGCGCTCACCGCCGCCCTCGGCTCCACCGACCCGGCCGACCTGGTCGCGCCCCTCACCGAGATGCGCCCCCACCTCGCCGCCGCGCACCCGGACCTCGCCGACCGCCTCGACGACTTCACCGCCCGCACCGACCGACTCCGCCATGACAGCGACCAACGACGCATCTGACCCCCGCACCACGGCCGAGGAACGCTGGCGGCACATCGAAGACCGGCTCGCCGCCATCGAGCACCGGATCCGCGAACACGGCAATGCAGCCGTCGCCGCCGCCGACGCCCACCTCGCCCGGCTCGCAGCGATCCGCCACTCCCTCGCCCACCGCCCCTGGCCGCCACACTCCCCGACCCCTGCCACACCGCCGCAACCCGCGCAAGCCCCCGTCGAGAGCCCACCCGCAACGGTCGGCCACCAGCGCGCACGGACCGTTCCGGACGAGTCGGCACAACCCGGTGCGGCCGACAGCCACCCGGCGGCCATCCCGGTACCCGCGTGACACCGATTCCAGAACGGCTCGACCGCGACGCCGGGAGCACGGCCGGTCGGAACCCGCCGGCGGCAAGCGAGGCCGCGGGGACAGGTCATCGACGAGAACCCCGCCCGCGCGCCGAGCGGACGGCGAGGAACCCACCACGTCCCCGATGAGAAGGAGGACACCGACGGCAAGGAGGAAGAGCATGCCGTGGACGACGACACCGACGACACCCAGCACGATCGCCACGATGACGACCACGAGGAAGGGAACCGTCACACGGCTCCCTGCGCGAGACGGGGGCGTTCAGCGGCGGGCGAGCTGGCGCTCCCCGCCGGCGCCCGGCTGGTAGTCCAGGCCGTAGTGCCGAAAGACGGCTTCCTCGTCGCCGGCGGGCAGGACGTCGTCGGTGCCGATCGCCGGGCAGTCCTTCACCAGCGCCTTGTCGTAGACCACCTTCACGTACCCGGGCCCGACCGAGGCGCCGTCGAGGGGCACGAACACCAGGCGGTGCCGCGTAACCAAACCCACCTGCACGGTGGCCATGGCCGGCTCGTCCGTGCTGGTGTCCACGTAGACCGCCTCCATCGTGCCGATCTTGTGACCGCCCGCATCGACGACGTCGTGCGTGCGCCACTCGCGGATGTCGCCTACCTGGATCACCGTGACTCCCTCGCGCCGCCCCACCCCGGCACGTCCCCGTGCCGCCATCACCGTCCGGTCGCGACACCACTCGGTGGCTGCGACCTCTGCACTCAGTACCTGGACACGTACCAGCCTGCCCCCGCACGAGCGCGGACACCACCAGAGCCACACTGGCGCGAATCCCAATCTCCGTCGACACCGGGAGATCGTGTGCACCGGCCCACAGGCGCGCGTGTTCAGCCGGCGCGGGCGTCGATCGGCAGCCACCAGCTCGGGAACTGGCTCGTCTCCCGGCGCGCCGCGGCGGAGGTGCCCGAGGCCAAGCCCGGGGCCCTCCGCCCCGGAGCGGCGACGGGCATTGGAGGAGATCGACCCGAGCTGGTGCCCGGCGTGGCCGATCAGGTGGCGGTCGCCGCCACCACCCTGCTGTGTCGTCGGTAGCGTCGTCGACCTTGCCGATGTGGCCGTCACTGGCCTCGACCCTGTAGCCGGTCAGACCGGTGCCGGGCGTGTGGAGCGATTCGGTGCTGAAGCCCCACATTTCAGAGATGGTGTAATCCTTCTCCTCCCCCGGGTGGTCGGCCGCCCGCGGCCGCACGAGTGCATGGCGCTCGCGCGACCGGGCCGTCACCGCTTGAACGCGTCCTTCGCCTTGGCGCCGGCCTGCTTCGCGTCGCCCTTCATCTGGTCGGCGCGGCCCTCTGCTTCGAGGCTGCGATTGCCGGTTGCCCGTCCGACGGCCTTCTTGGCGCCGCCCTTGACCGTTTCGGCCTTGTGAGCGGTCTTCTTGCCGATACCCATGATGGTTCTGTCCTTCCTCTGCACGTCGGTGTGCGATCAGCCGGAGTCGCCGTCGCGTCCCAACAGGTGGGGTCTGCGGTGCCCGTTGGCGGGTGACGCCTCGCCAGCTCCGAGCGGTACGGCTTCCTGCTGGCGCATCGGGCCGGTCCTTGTCCCGGCGGTCTGCTCGTGGGCGCGGTGCGGTCCGCCGTCGAGCAGGTCGTCGCGCTGCTCGGTGAGGACGTTCCGCTGCTCGGTGAGGGCGTCACGCTGGTCGGTGAGCGAGTCGCGCTCCCGGGAGAGACTGTCCCGGTCGTCGGCGGCTGCGGTCGCCTCCACGCGGGCGGCGTCCCGCTCCTCGACCGCGGTGTCGCGGTCCTTCGTGGCCGCGTCCGTTTCACGGCGGGAGTCGCGCAGCCCGTGCCGGGCGGTGGCACCGCGCCGCGAGGTGCGACGTGCTCCGGCGAGCAGGAGGCCGAGGCCGAGCATGGCTGCCGCACCCACGATGATGCCGAACAGGAACAGCGTCCCGGTGGAACCGGTGAGCTGGTGGCCGAACACCGTGAAATTGCTCGTCAGGTCGTGCGCGGCGCCGGTGTTGGTGAAAATCCCGGCCAACGCGACGACGGCCGCGGCGATCAGGACGAAAAGTCCGAGAACAACAATCATGACTTCACTCCAGAAGATCTACGGCGTATACCTACAGCTAACTCCTGAAGTAGACTGAAAGATACACCGTAGGTCTACAAACTTTATGTCGGCCACCGGTGACCCCTAGCGACGGAAGGTGCCGAGATGACCACTCCACCGGCGATCCCGGCAGTCGAGGAACGCGACGCACCGACGGACAACAGGCTCAGCCGGGAGCGGGTGCTGGCCTGCGCACTGGAGATCATCGACCGCGAGGGCGTCGAGCGGATGTCCATGCGCCGCCTGGCCCGCGCCCTCGGCCACGACCCGATGAGCCTGTACCGCTACGCGCCCAACAAGGCGGCCCTGCTCGACGGCGTCACGGAGACCGTCCTCGCCGAACTCCGCGTCGACCCCACCGACCCCGACTGGCAGGGCCAACTACGCTCCCTCGCCCGACAGTTCCGCCGCATCGCACTCGCCCACCCGCACGTCGTACCGCTCCTGGTCACCCGGCCCCTCGCCACCCCACTGGCCCTGCGCCCGCTCGGCACGCTCCGACCCCTGGAAGCCACCCTCGACTTACTCACCCGCGCCGGCTTCACCGACACCGGCGCCCTCCACGCCTACCGCGCCCTGTTCGGACTGCTCAACGGCCACATCCTCAACGAACTCCAGGAACTGGTCGACAACCCCGACGAGACCGACGCCCTGCTGCGCCTGGGCCTATACCGGCTACCGATCGCCGAATTCCCGCACCTGCGCAGCCTGGCCGACACACTGCTCGCCTACGACGGCGCGGCCGAACTCGAACGCGGCCTCGACATCCTCTTCACCGGCCTGACCACCACGCCCCCATAGCGCCCCTGCACAGAAAAATGGGGCCGGAAGCGTCGACCGCCGAGCGAAAGGAAAAGGAACGATCCCCGCCCAAGACCCGGAAAGGGAAAGCAGCACATTCCCCGCCGCAGATCCTGACGGAGAATCACACCAGGGGGAGCAGAAAAACGGAGCACACCATGATCGTCCTCGGAGTCATCCTCCTCCTCATCGGACTCATCGCCGGAATTCCCTTCCTGTGGACCATCGGCGCCGTCGTCGCCCTCATCGGCGTCACCCTGCTGGTCATGGGCGCAGTCGGCCACGAGGTCGCCGGCCGCCGCCACTACTGGTGACCACGGACGCCCACCTGCGCCCGCCGACACCGCACCAGAGCCGTTCCCACCCCATCAGGGTGGGAACGGCTCGTATTCCGGGCCACCCCGGGTGTGATCCGGTTCCCGTTCCCGTTCCCGTGGCCGGTCGAGGCGGCGCCGGCCCGGCCGATCGAGGTCCTACGTGAGCGCGCCCAGGGCGAGCTGGTGCAGGCGAAGTGGGAGGGGACCGCCTCCTTCACGGACCGGGTCACTCCACGTTGACCACCTTCCACGACTGGCTGTCGGCGTTCGTGTCCGCCGTCTGAACGAGTTGCGTGCCTCCCGAGGACACGTCGACCGCCTTGCCGCTGTTCACGTTCTTGAGCTTGTAGTAGCCGGTTCCGGCGGCGACCAGTGTCCAGTGCTGGTCCGCGGCATTGGTGTCGGCCGACTGGACGATGAACGCGCCGTCCGCGGTGGAAGCACCGCTGACGTCCATGACAAGGGCACTGTTGCGGCTGACGACCTTGTAACTGCCGTCACCCACCGGGACGAAGCGCCAGTTCTGGTTCCCCGCTCCGGAGTCGGTCCACTGGATGACGTTGGCTCCGGCGGACAGCGATCCGCCGGACACGTCGATGGCCTTGTTGCTGCTCTTGTTGACCAGCTTGTAGTTGGCGCCCGCCGTGGGGAACTGGATGGAGGCGAACGCGTCCACCGCGCAGACGGTGTTGGAGGCGGCCGTGTTCTTCGTCCCGGTGCACACCACCCGGATCGTGTGCGGGCCCGCGGCCAGGTCCGTCTTCTCGAACAGCGGCACCTGCTTCGTCACCGTCGGGGCGTAGGCGTCGACGCCCGCCTTGGTCAGGGTGCCGTCGAGGTAGACGTCCACCTTGCCCATGTTCGGCTGCGTCATGCCGAGGTACCGCACGCCCGAGCCGGTGAACGAGAACTCGGCGTAGTTGCCCGCGGTGCTCGTGAACTTCTCGGACCCGTTCATGTCCTTCGTGTCGTTCCAGTTCGACCAGGTCCCTGAGTAGGTCACACCCGCGGCCTTGTCGTCGACGTGGTTCCAGCGCTGCCGTACGAGGGCCTTCGACGCGGGGGACGCCTTCCCCTGGGCGTCCACGACGTAGAGGCGGTAGTCACCCGCCGCCTGCGGGACGCTGATGCTCGTCGAGGTGCCGCTCGCGCTGGTCATGGTGGGACCGGCGGCGAACGTCGTCGTACCGGCGGGAGCCAGCCACAGCGTCTTCGTCGCGTCCTTGGGGCTGCGCACCGGGATGGTCATCACGCCCGTGCCGGCGAAGGTGCTCGCGGACAGCGCGTAGTCCTGCGCAGCCGTGACCGCGGCGGGAAGGAGGTTCTTGTAGGCCTCCTCCAGACCCGCGTTCAGGGCGATGCCGTACGCCTGCGACGGCCACACGTTGTCCCCGTAGCCCCGCACGTCCGTGACCGTGCTGTTCGGGATGCTCCTGCCGGCGATCTTGTTGACGGTGCCGTAGTTGTTGGTGAGCGTCAGGTCGTGCTGCCGGCCCCAGGTGCCGGAGTTGATGGCGAAGTACACGCCCGGGTCGACGTCGAGCACGTTGTCGTGCTCGTTGATGAAGGCGGAGCCTTCGTCGGGGTGCAGGCCGTACTTGTGGCCGGCCGGGACGCCCTTGATGTAGTTGTTGCTGATCTCCGTTCCCGGCTGGCTGCCCAGCGTGTAGATGGGAGCGGAGTCGCCGAGCACCTGCATCGTGTCGAAGATCTCGTTGTACTTGATGGTGTTGTTCTTGGCCGTGGTGGTCGGGTTCCCGGGATTGATGGAGTTCGTCGAGCCGTCGAAGTTCCACCAGCCCCAGCCGAGCGTGATGCCCGCCCACGGGGACTTCTCGATCCGGTTGTGCTGCACGGAAAGGGAATCGACGAAGTACGCCGACACCGGGCTGGACCCCTCGAACAGCACCGCGCTGTCGTAGAGGTAGTTGTCCGTGACGGTGATGTTCTTGCAGAGGCCCTCGACGTTCACCGGGTACTTCTCGTGGTTGGTCGAGGTGTGGTCCCCGATGTACACGTGCTGGGGGTGTCCCACGGTGAGGGCGGACCCGGCGATGTCGTTCGTGACGTTGCCGGTCAACTGCGTGTCCGTCACGTCGTTGGCCAGGGTGATTCCGTCGGCGCCGGTGTGCTGCACCGTGTTGCCCTGCAGGACGATCCCGTCGGCGTTCTCGATCTGGACGGCCGCGGGCGGCAGGTCGACGTTGCGGTAGGTGTACGCGTGGAAGTTCTGCTTCGCGTACACGTTCGTGCTGGCGTTGCCCTGCTGGCCCTGCCGGAAGACGGAGCCCGCGACGTTGACCAGGTTCCAGTCGGAGTGCTCGATCGTGAGCCCGGAGAACGTGATGTTCCTCGCGTGGTCGGTCGTGGACGTGCCGCCGATGTCCAGGATGGTGGACACGTTGTTCGGCGCGAAGACCTGAGCCGTCGTCATGTCATCGGAGCTGGACTTGTCGTAGTACAGCGTGTGGGTGCTCTTGTCGAAGTAGAACTCGCCCGGCTGGTCCAGGAACTCGTACGCGTTCATGATCGTGTGGCTGCCGCTGCCGGCGGCGAACTTGGCGTACGCCGATCCCTGGGCGATGGCCGCGCCGGGTTGCTGGAACAGGGCCACGCGGTTGGCGCCGTCCGAGCTCGTGGTGATCTGACGGACGCCCACGATGGCCGTGTTCCAGGTGCTCATCGACTTGATCTCGACGTCGTCCTGGTTGGAGGCGATGGCCGGCAGGTCGGAGAGGCTGTACTTGGCGCCGTCGCACTGCGAACCCGACTCCCAGGCCCAGGGAGCCTGGCCCGCCGTGACGCTGTAAGTCCCGTAGCATCCGGCCGAGTTGATCGTCTTCGACGCCATCTGAGCGCGCTTGTCGTTGACGTAGAGCGCGCGGAGCTTGTCGTCCCGGTTGAGCGTGGCCTTCCAGATGTTCCCGCTGTGCTGCGTCCAGCCGGTCACCTGGACACCTGCGTCCAGGACCGGCTTCTCGCTCGGGAAGGCGGCATAGACGACACGGTGCCCGTTCGTGCCGGAGTCCGCCGAGGTGAAGTCGACGGTGCTGCTCACCGGGTAAGTGCCGCCCCGGAGAAAGACGTTGATGTCCCCGGTCATGTTGCTGTCGACCGTGCGCACGACGTCCCGCGCGTGCTGGAGGGTCTTGAACGGCGCCGTGATCGTGCCGGGGTTGGCGTCGTCACCGCCGGGGGCGACGTAGTACGTCGCCTGGGTCGCGGCCGCGGCCGCGGGCGGCGTGGCGAGGGAGGCCAGCAACGTGGCGGAGACGGCCGCCGCAAGCGCCACTGGCGCCTTGCGGACGACGGAGGTGAGGGGTTTCATCCTGATCCATCCTGGTGGCTCGGACGGTCGAGCAGACGCTCATCGCGGCTCGGTGACTTCCGTGTGAAATTAGCCGCCCTATCGCCAGCCACGTCAAGGGTTTACACAGGCTTCATTTCGACAAAGCAGTGCATCGATACTCTCCTGGATGGAATTATGTCCGGTAACTTCCCATAGGCCCCTTCAATCCTCAGGGTTATTGACATGCAATCTCACCACTAATGAGTACTACTCATTTCTGGCGCGCGAACGAGTCGGCCCCGCTGCCCGTCGGGGCAGCGGGGCCGGTACGGGAGCGTCAGACCACCGCTAGCCGGTGACGCGCTGGAAGGTCCACCGCTGGTTGGTACTGCCCCGGTCGGAGTACTGGATCAGCGCGGCGCCGTCGGCCGTACCGCCCCCGCTGACATCGAGCACCTTGCCGCTGTTGCGGTTGACCAGGGCGAACTGGCCGCCGGTCTGCGGGCGCAGCTGCCACTGCTGGCTCGCCCGGCCGTCGGCGGTGGCCTGCACGACCCGTGCGCCGTCCGCCGTCGAGGAGCCCGCCACGTCGAGGACCTTGCCGCTGTTGACGCACGTGATGGTGTGGTAGCCGTCCGCCGTGGACTGGAAGGTCCACTGCTGGTTGGGCACGCCCTTGTCGGTCCACTGGACCAGGCCCGCGCCGTCCGCCTTCGAGGCGCCGCCCACGTCGGCGACCTTGCCGCTGCGCACGCTGACGATCTTGTACGCCTTGGCGGCCCCGAGGGCGTACTGCACCGAGTCGAAGTCGACATAGCCGGTGCCGTCCGGGTTGTAGGTGTAGAGGCCGACCCGGTCGCCGCGGTAACCGCCCCAGGTGAGCTGGTAGGTCGCGCCGAACGAGGCGAAGGTGGTCCCGTCGAGGCTGTAGGAGAACCGGCTGACCCCGTTCACGTCCCAGGTGGTGCGCAGCCACACGGCGTTCTGCGTGAGCACCGGACCGTCGGTGAGGGTGCCGTTGACGTTCTGCGAGATCGTGGTGGTGGTCCCGGAGCACCGGACGCCCAACCCCGCGTAGGTGGCCGCGTAGTGGCACAGCCCGGCGAACTGGCCGTCGGCGAGGCCGTCCAGTTCGATGCGGACGGTCACCGTCGCGCCGCCGGCCGCGCGCAGCACGCGTTGCGTGAGGGTGTTGCCCACCTTGGTCAGGTTGTCGGCCGCCAGCGGTGCGAACGCCTTCAGCCGCAGGTAGCCGGGGCGTTCGGTCAGCGACCAGTGGTCCGCGCGCGGCTGGTAGTACCACTCCCACTGCGGCTTGATGCGAGTGTCGGTGAACAGGTCGCTGGTGACCACGGGGGGCAGCGCGTCGAGGGGCAGGCCGGGCGTGCCGCCGGCGGGCACCTGGCCCGTCCACACCATGGTGCCGATGCCGTCCGCACCCACCTGGCCCAGGATCGGCCAGCCGTCCACCCAGGTCACCGGCAGCAGGGACAGCGGCCGCCCCTCCCAGTCGCCGTGGCCGTGATGGGTCACGAAGTACCAGGTGCCGTCCGGAGCCTGCACCAGTCCGCCCTGGTTGGGCTCGCGGTCCACCGCGGCGTTGACGTGCTCCAGTTGCTTGGTCTCGAACGGGCCGGTGAGGCTGGTACCGCGGTTCATCATGAGCACCCGGCCCTCGGGCTTCACCTCGCTGTACAGGTGGTAGTAGAGCCCGTTGATCTTGTAGAGCTTGTTGGCCTCGCTGCCCGGCGACTGGTGGATCACCGTGGACGGGCCGACCAGTGACTTGCCGTCGTCGGACAGCTTGAACAGGTGGATCTTGTAGCCGTCCGAGTAGTGCGTGGTGACCAGGTAGCCCTGGCCGTCGTCGTCCCAGAACGGGCACGGGTCGTCCCAGCCGGAGGTCCGCCACACCGCCGTCAGCGGGTCCCACGGCCCGGCCGGCGAGGGGGCCGAGGACATGAAGAAGCCCTCGTCGGGGGTGTTGAAGTACACCCAGTACCGCCCCGCGTGGTAGCGGATGGACCCGGCCCACACGCCGCGGCCGAAGCGTCCCATTCGGTCCCAGTTCAGCAGCGGTCCGATGGCGGTGACGTCGTCGACGACGCCGCCGAGCGTCCGCCAGTTGACCAGGTCCGTCGAGTGCAGGACCGCCACGCCGGGCGAGTACCCGAAGGTGCTGGTGATGCCGTAGTAGTCGGCGCCGACCCGGATGCAGTCCCAGTCACTGAAGTCGCCCGGGAGGACCGGGTTGGCGTAGGTGCCGTCGCCCTGGTCGCCCCACGTCCCCGCCGGGGGCGCGGCCGCTGCGGCCCGGCCCGGTGGCAGCAGTCCCGGCAGCAGGAGCGCCCCCGTGCCGACCGCCGCGAACCGGCCGAGCTGACGTCTGGTGATGTCCATGAGTCCGTCCTTGGTCAGGGGAAACCCGCCGGTCGTCAGAGGCGCCGGCAGGTTTCTTCGAGCGAACATGACGTGGTGCCCGAACGGTCGGGCAGCGGCCGGTCGGGACCGTCCGGGGGAACGACTTTCCGCGTCCGCTCGCCGCCTCCGGCGCCCACCGATCGATGACGACGACCTCACGTCGGGCAAGCCGGTGTCCCGGATCGCTACACCGCCGTGAAGGTCCACAGCAGGTTGGAGCTGCTGTTGTAGGTCCACTGCTTGGTGACGGAGCCCGACGAGACGCTGCCGCCGCCGTCGAGGACCAGTCCGGTGGTGCGGTTGGCGATCGAGTAGCTGTTGGCCCCACGGGGGGTGATCTTCCACTGCTGGTTGGTGCCGCCGTTCCACGGCGCCTGCTGGGCGGCGGAGCCGGCGGTGGTGGCGCCCCAGCCGTCGGCGACCATGCCGTTGGTGCGGTTGACCAGCTTGTAGTAGCCGCCGCCCACGTCGAGCGCCTGCCACTGGAGGTTGGTGCTGCCGTTCCAGGTCCACTGCTTGAGGTTGGACCCGGAGGCGACGTTGCCGCCGCTGTCCAGGGCCAGGCCGTCGGTGACGTTGGTGAGCCGGAAGTACGTCGCCGGGTTGAACTGGACCTTCAGCGAGGCGATCTGGTCGTTGTTGCCGGTGGCCCTGAGGTCGGGGTTGTCGGCGGTGAAGGTCCAGGCGGTGCCGGTGAAGTTGTCCGCCGAGTAGCCGATGACCTGGAAGCCGGGGGACGTACGGAGGGAGGAGATGGCGGCCGCGCCCACACCGGCCGCGGTCAGGTCGGCCGCGGTGTACTCGCCCACGGTCAGCGCGGCGGAGGTGCCGGTGTAGTTGACGTCCTTGTAGGCGACGGCGCCGGCCGGCGGCAGCAGGTCCGGGATGGCGCCCGAGAAGGAGAGCTTCAGGACGTACGCGTTGGCGCTGTACGGCGCGGAGGAGGGCAGCGTGACCGTGAGGCCGGAGGTGCTCTGCACCGGTGCGGCCAGGTCGATGGTGGCGCCGGCGGTGGATCCGAGCAGCTTCACCGAGGTCAGCGACGAGAGGGTGATCCGGTCCGAGCTGAGGGTCTTGATCGTGAGTGAACTGCCGGGCCAGCCCAGGACGGTGGCGTACAGGACGTTGTTGTCCTTGTTCCGGGTGAAGCGGATGTCCTGCGGCGTGCCCGCCGTCGGGTTGGTGAAGGAGCCACCACCCATCCTCGTCGGGCCCTCGCCGTAGACCGTCCAGGCGCGGGTCGAGTAGATCGACTCGCCGAAGCGCTTCAGGTGGTCGCCGATGCCGAGCAGGACGTCCTTCTGCCCCTGGGGGATGGTGCCGTCGGCCATCGGCGCGATGTTCAGCAGAACGTTGCCGTTCTTGCTGACCCGGTCGATGAACGAGTGCAGCATCTGCTGGATGCTGTAGTAGCCGATGCCCTGCGTGTAGCACCAGCTGCTGCTGGAGATGCTGTCGTCGGTCAGCCAGTAGGGGGTGGTGAGGTCCGCCGGGCCGCCGCGCTCGTAGTCGAAGACCTCGCCCTTGTTGTCGAAGCCGTCCTTGTAGGTGGCGATGACCTCGCGGCCCCAGGAGTTGGCCTGGTTGTAGTAGTACGACAGGAAGTTCAGACGCTGTGTCTCGTCGACCTTGTTCAGGTCGAAGTCCTGCCAGAGGATGTCCGGCTGGGCGCGGTCGACGACCTCCTTCAGCTTGTCGTACCAGAGCTGGTTCTCCGCGGCCGAACCCAGCTGCCCGTAGAGCTTCTTGAGGCTCGGGTCCGTCTGGGCGGGGGCGCTCTCGTAGAAGCCGTTGAAGTTGAAAGCGTGGTGCATGGCCACCAGCAGCTTGAGGTTCTTGGCGCGGATCGCCGTGGAGAACAGCTGCAGCAGGTTCAGCTTCGGGCCCTTGGCGACCGAGTTCCACTCGTTGACCTGGCTGTCCCACATGGAGAAGCCGTCGTGATGCTCGGCGACCGGTCCGGCGTACTTGGCGCCGGCGTCGCGGAACAGCTGCGCCCACTCGTCGGGGTCGAAGTTCCCGCCGGCCGACTTCAGCTTCGGCGCGAACTGCACGAAGTTGCCCGCGAGGTCCCGCGCTCCGTTGATGAAGTTGTGGTAGGGCCAGGCTGACGGCTGGCCGTAGGTGGCGATGTGGTGCTGGTTGGCCACGCTGCCGGCCTTGTACATGTTCCGCGGGTACCACTCGCTCTCGTACGCGGGAACGCTGAAGACCCCCCAGTGGAAGTAGATCCCGAACTTCGCGTCCTGGAACCACTCCGGAGCCGCCGGGTGCTGGTCGACCGAGGTCCAGTCGGGCGTGTAGGTGCTAGGTGCCGCCTGTGCGATGCCGGCCCCGAGGCCGCCGCCGGCGATGGCTGCCGCAGCTACACCTGCGGCGACGGACAGGAACTGACGTCGGTTCAGAGAATTCGCCATGAGGACATCCCTGCAGTGGGGTCGGGAGAGAGAAGGGCAAGGTAGACCGGGGACGTACGGCGTGCACCGCCTGGAGCACCGGCGGTTACGCAAGAAACTCGTCCATGTGACGCCCCGGTGTCAACGGGTGTGCTGGGATGAAAACGCGTTTCTGGACGATCAGTTGTCCGCATATGAGAGCTTTAGACCGGTTCTTTCGACCCGAGACATCACATGTCTGTGGCCTGTCCGTCCGATTGATGGGATCGATTCCGTGGTGCTGCGCACCGACGCCGACGACGGGCCGGAGGGCCGTGCGCTCGCCTTCACCACCGGACAACGTCGCCGTCTCCGGCACCGCCGAGGACCGGGTCATCGAGTACGTCGACCATCCGCACGAGCACTTCGTCGACCCGACGGCCCGGTCTGGACGGCCCGCGGCGACGTGCGCGCGGCCGCGACCACCTCGCACCACTGACGAACCGTCCGGCGGGCAACCGTCCCAGTATCATCAACCTCAGCCTCGGCATGGCGACTTCGGAACCGGTCGGACGTGCCTTTCGCGAACGGACCCGGACGGAGTGCGCGGTGTCTCTGACGGACAAGGCCATCGCGCAGATCCGGGAGCTGATCCGCAGCGGAGCGCTGCCACCGGGCTCGAAGCTCCCGCCGGAGCAGGAGTTGGCCGCTCAGCTCGGCCTCTCCCGCAACCTCGCCCGGGAGGCCGTGAAGGCGTTGGCGGTCGCCCGCGTCCTGGAGGTCCGACGGGGCGACGGCACCTACGTGACCAGCCTGCAGCCGAGCCTCCTCCTGGAGGGGCTCGGCGGCGCGGTGGAGCTGCTGCAGGGCGATTCAGCCGCGGTTCAGGACCTCATCGAGGTACGGCGGCTCCTGGAACCGGCCGCCACCGCGCTGGCCGCCACCCGGATCTCCGACGCGCAGCTGGCCGAGGTCGAGCGGCACCTGGAGGCCATGCGCGAGGCCCGCGACGACGTGGAGCTGCTCAACGCCCACGACGCCGCGTTCCACCGCGCCGTCATCGCGGCGACCGGCAACGAGACGCTGCTCACGCTACTGGAGGGCATCTCCGGGCGTACGCTGCGCGCCCGCACCTGGCGCGGCCTGGTCGACACCCATGCCTCGGGCCGGACCGTCGCCGAGCACGAGGCGATCTTCCGGGCGCTGTCGATCCGCGACGCATCGCTCAGCCGGGCCGCCGCCCTGATGCACGTCAGCAACACCGCGCTGTGGCTGAGCGAGCACCTGCGTTCGGGAGAGTCCCTCCCGTGGGCATGAAGCGCCGCGGGGTGTCGGCCCGGCCTCGACGCAGGTGGTCTCGGTAGGCGTCCGACGGGACAGCCGCCGGGCGCGCCACCGCTGGAGCAGTGGTGGCGCGCCCGCCCGGGGCGGGCGGGTGGGCCGGTGGCTCAGCCCCAGGGCTGGGCGACCAGCCAGCTGGTGTCGGCGGCCCAACTGGTGGTGCTGTCCCAGGCGTTGGAGCCGCCGTTACTGGCGATGTAGGCGGTGTAGTTGTAGTGGCGGAGGTACTTCGTCGGGAAGTTGACGGACTGGAAGGAGGTGCCGGTCCCACTGTTGCCCGCGGTGGGGCAGAAGGTGGCGTCCTGGGCGAAGGCGGCCGCGCCGCTGTCGGTGTTCAGATTGAGCTGGTAGTTGTAGTGGCGCAGGAACTGGCCGGGGCTGTTGGCGGACTCGAAGGACACGCAGGAGCTGTTGGCCAGGCCGGCCCGGACGATCCAGGTGGCGTCGGCCTTGTCGGTGGCCGAGCTGGCGGCGTTGGTGCTGGAGATGACGACCTTGGTGTCGGCGTCGTCGTGGCGGAGGTAGTGCGAGGTGCAGCAGGGCGCGGTGGTGGCCTGCAGGGAGATCCGGGAGCCGGGGGTCAGCGTGCCGGTGCCGGTCGAGCCGCTGTTGTAGCCGGCGGCGGTGATGTTGGCCTGGACCGCGTTCTCGGTGGCGTCCGACGGGTAACCCTGGGTCATGACCCCTTCGTAGAAGGTGCCTTGGGCCCACTTGCTGTTGTCACCGCCGATGCCGAGGATGATCGCGCCTTCCTTGCTCATCGGGTTGTAGCCCGAGGCACTGGGGCGCACGCCGTTGTAGAAGGTGGACAGGCCGCCGGACTGGGCGTCACCGCCGCGCAGGGCCCACTGGTTCGGGCCCCCCTTGAGCATGGCGGTCAGGAACCGGTTGTTGACGCTGGGGTCGTTGGCGTTGAATCCGCGGTTGACCCCGGAGAACAGGCCGTTCTCCAGGTCGGCCATCACCCAGGGGCCGTTGCCGCTGCCCGAGCCCCAGGCCTTGTTGTTGCCGAAGTAGAGGGCCTCCATGTGCCCGTTGCCGGTGTCCTTGCTGTTGGTCTCGGCGTTGCCGTAGTCGAAGCAGCAGCCGTTGTTGAAGTGCGTGCCGTCGAAGATGGCGTACATGCCCTCGGGCTGGTCGCCGACGGCGATGCCGTTGGTGGTGTTGTTCCGGTAGCCGGTCCCGGGGGCGACGTAGACGCCGTAAGCCTTGTGGCCGCCGACGGTGACGGGCGCCTCGAAGGCGTTGGCGAGGTTGTCCGGCCCGGCGGCCGCGCCGCCGGCGGGCGCCTGGGTGAGGTGGTTGCCCTTGCCGGACTGGTCGTAGAGAACGGTGATGACGCAGCTGGTGCCGGCACAGAAGGAGTCCTGTGCGGCGGCGTCGGCGTAGCCGCCGGCGCTCAGCAGGCCGATGTCCCTGGTCGCGCCGTCGGAGGCGCGCTTGACCTGGTACAGCGGGCCGTTGTACGTCCCGTACAGCGCCCGGGTGGTGCTGTGCGCCGCGACGCACGGCGTGCCGCCGCCGGCGTAGATGTCGCACGGGCCCTGGGTGGCCGCCTGCGAGGTCCCGGCCGTGGCGGTCAGCAGGCCGACGGCGAGCGCGGCGGCCGCGCCGGTGGCGAGGAGGGCCCGCCTGACCTTGCGGATCGAGGGTTTGAACACGAAGAACTCCTTCACGGGGTGGGGGTGAGGGGTGAGCGGGTCCGGCTCGGCTCTGTCCGTCGTCGATGCCGGGCCCGGCACGGGCTGCCGCTCGTCAGCTCCAGGCGACGGCGGCGAGCCAGCTGGTGTCCTGGGCCCATGACGACGGGTTGTCCCAGGCGTTGGTACCGCCGTTGCTCGCGAGGTAGCCGGCGAAGGCGTAGTGGCGGACGTACTTGGCCGGGAAGTTGGAGGACTGCAGGGAGTAGCCCGCGCCGCTGTTCCCGGGCTTCACGCAGAAGGTGGCGTCGGCGGCGAACTGGCTGGTGCCGGCGTTGGGCTGGAGGTGGAGCTGGAACGCGTAGTGCCTGAGGTAGCTGCCGGGTGTGTCGGCCGACTCGAAGGAGACGCAGCTGGCATCGGCCAGGCCGGACCGGACGATCCAGGTGGCGCTGCCCTTGTCGGCGGCGGAGCTGCCGGAGGTCACCGGCGCGATCACCACGTGGTCGTCGGCCGTGTCGTGCTTCAGGTAGTCGCCGGTGCAGCAGGAGGTGGTGGCCTGCAGGGACACCTTCGCGCCCGGGGTGAAGGGGGTGGTGGTGCTGTAGCCGGCCGCGGCGATGTTGGCCTGGACCGCGGCGTCGGTGGCGTCGGAGGGGTAGCCCTTGACGATCGCGCCTTCGTAGAAGGTGCCGGCGCTCGCGTTGCGGTTCGTCTGGCAGCAGTCGCCGCCGCTGCCGAGGATGACGGCGCCCTGCTTGTGCATCGGGCTCCACCCGGCGGGCAGCGCGCCGCTGTAGAGCTGGGTCAGGCTCCCGGACTGGGCGTTGGCACCCTGCAGCGCCATCTGGGTGGTGCCGTCGTTCTTGAGCATCGCGGTGACGAAGCGGCTGGCCTCGGAGACCTGGTTGGGGTTCCACGACTTGCTGCCACCGGAGAACAGGCCGTTCTCCAGGTCCGCCTGTACCCACGGCCCGGTCCCGCTGCAGCCGCCGAACCAGCACTCCGTGCCGAAGTTGATCGCGTCCATGGCGCCGTTGCCGTCGGCGTGGTGGTCGATCTCCGTGTTGCCGTAGTCGAAGCAGCAGCCCTTGTTGACGTGGGTGCCGCTGGTGACCATGTACTCGCCCTCGGGCGCGCTGCCCGTGGGTACGCCCCCGGTGGAGTTGTAGGCGAAGTAGCTGTTGCCGGGGTTGATGTAGAGGGCGTACGCCTTCCGGCCGCCCACGCTCAGCGCCTCGGTGTTCGCGGTGGCCGCCGTGTCGGCGCCGCCGGTCCCGCCGGGGCCCTGATAGACCAGGGTGTTGCCGCCGCCGGTCTGGTCGTAGACCCGGGTGATGGTGCAGGTGGTGCCCGCACAGAAGGAGTCCTGCGCCCCGGCGTCTGCGATGCCTCCGGCGGACAGCACTCCGACGTCCCGCATCGCGCTGTCCGAGGTCCGCTGCACCTGGTACAGCGGACCGTTGTAGGAGGCGAACAGCGCACGAGTGGTGCTGTGCGCCGCGACGCACGGCGTGCCGCCCGCCGCGTAGAGGTCGCACGGCCCCTGGGTGGCCGCCTGCGAGGCGGTCGCCGCGCCGACGAGCAGGCCGGCTACCAGGACGGCGGTCGTCCCCGCCGCCGACAGCGCCCGCCGGGCGCGGCGCAGCAAGGATCGCGTGGTCATGGATGGACTCCTTCGCGGGTGGGGTGGGAACACGTCGGCCCATGATTGTTAGCGCTAACAATTTTGGCCCGGGCAGCGCGCAGGGTAGGAACGGTCACCACGCCGCGCCGCAACGCCCATCAATATGACCATCTGTCGAAGCACCGTCAAGATGTCGCGCACGACGGAGCGTTGACGGCGGGGACGACCAGCTCGTCCGGTTCGGGCTCGCCCGCCGGCCGGCGCACCCCGTGCGGGCCGGTCGATTGCGGCCTGGGCACTCACCGACCGAACGGGCAGAAACGGGACGGTTGTTGAAGGCGCAGCAGGTGGAGGGGGCGATGCTGCAGCCGTGCTCGGCGAGCACGCGGCGGATGGGCTCGACGCCGCCGGACGAGAGCCGCGACGTACGTGTGGAACCGGTGGGCGACGTCCGGGACGCGGGCCGCCGGCCGAGCCGCACCTGGCGTTCCGTCAGTTCCCGGAGACGGACTCGCCCGTGAAGATTTTTGCGACCGGTCACGCTTTACGTGCCGGAAACCTTGACCTAACGCCGCAGTGGCCCCAGAGTGATGTCCGCCGCGCCGCCCACTCGCCGCAGGGCAAGAATTGTTAACGCTAACAGCCTTGGGTCGGAGGTTCCCCTGTGTCCCAGCAACGTTCGGTAGCCCGACGACGCCCTCTTCGAAGTGCCCTTGTCCAGGCCGTGGTGCTCGCGACGGCCGCAGTCGCCGCGCTCGTCGGGGTTCAGCACAGGCCGGCGACCGATCTCGCCCGCACCGAACCGACCGCGGTGACGTCGAACCAGGTGCCCGTACCCGCGGCGCCGATGGGCTGGGCGTCGTGGAACAGCTTCGCCGCCAAGATCGACTTCAACGTGATCAAGTCGCAGACGGACGCCCTCGTGGCAGCCGGCCTGCCGGCCGCCGGATACACGAACATCAACATCGACGAGGGTTGGTGGCAGGGCACCCGCGACAGTGCGGGCAACATCACTGTCGACACCGGTGAGTGGCCCGGCGGAATGCGCGCCGTCGCCGACTACATCCACAGCAAGGGCCTCAAGGCCGGCATCTACACCGACGCGGGCAGGGACGGCTGCGGGTTCTACTTCCCGACGGGCCGTCCGGCGGCGCCCGGGACCGGCAGCGAGGGCCACTACGCGCAGGACATGCTGCAGTTCTCCAACTGGGGCTTCGACTTCGTCAAGGTCGACTGGTGCGGCGGCGACGCCGAGAAGCTCGACGCCAAGAGCACCTACCAGGCCATCAGCGACGCTGCCGCACAGGCAGCGGCCACCACGGGCCGCCCCCTGACGCTGTCCATCTGCAACTGGGGCAGGCAGAACCCGTGGAACTGGGGCGCCGGCATGGCCGAGATCTGGCGGACCAGCGATGACATCGTCTTCTTCGGCAACTCGCCGTCCTGGTCCAGGATGCTGTCCAACTTCGACCAGACCCTGCACCCCTCGGCGCAGCACACCGGGTACTACAACGACCCGGACATGCTGATGGTCGGGATGACCGGCTTCACCGCCGCCCAGAACCGCGCTCACATGGGCCTGTGGGCGGTCTCCGGTGCACCGTTGCTGGCCGGCAACGACCTGGCGACGATGACCGCCGAGACGGCCGGAATCCTGAAGAACCCCGAGGTCATCGCCGTCGACCAGGATCCGCGCGGCCTGCAGGGTGTCGAGGTCGCCGAGGACGCCCGGGGCCTTCAGGTGTACGGCAAGGTGCTCTCCGGCAGCGGCAAGCGCGCCGTCGTCCTCCTCAACCGCACCTCCAGCACCCAGAACATCACCGTCCGCTGGTCGGACCTGGGCCTGACCGGCGCGTCCGCCACCGTCCACGACGTGTGGACGCAGACGGACCTGGGCGGCTTCGGTACCGGCTTCACCACCAGCGTCCCCGCCACGGACGCGGTGCTGCTCACCGTCAGCGGCACCGAGGCGGCAGGCACCACCTACGAGGCCGAGTCCACCGCCAACACCAAGGCCGGATCGGCGACCAACGCGGCCTGTGCCACCTGCTCCGGTGGCACCAAGGTCGGCAACGTCGGCAACGGCGCCGCCAACACCATGCGGTTCAACGGCGTCGCCGCCGGCAGCACCGGCGTCAAGGTCGTCGACATCGCCTACGTCAACGGCGACAGCCGGCCGCGCCGGGCCCAGCTGCAGGTCAACGGGCAGACCGCCACCACGGTCTCCTTCCCGCCGACCGGCTCCTGGAGCACCTCCGGCACCGTCTCCGTCGAGGTGCCGCTGGCAAAGGGCTCCGCCAACACGCTGACCTTCAACAGCCCATCACCCCGCGCCGCTCACCGCGCGGTTCGGTGCGTCAGGGCTTCGGCGTGCACGTCGTCGGGCGGGCGCTCAGAGGCGGACGTGGTGCTGGATGTCCTCTTCGAAGCTGGCCAGGGCCTGTGCGGTGAGGGTGGGCCGGGTGTCGGCGATCGCCGCGCGGAAGTCCTCCGTGCCCGCAGGGATTCCCGCACGGTGGGCGATCTCCTGCTCGAACGCCCGCTGGGCGCCCTTGCGCGCGGCGTACTCGATGTCCGCCGGCGTGAACATCTCGCTCGCGGCGACCAACCCGTCGATGTCGACCTTCTCCGCAGCGGCGCCGAGGTAGCGGCGCCAGATCTCCTCGCGCGCGACCGGGTCGGGCGGGCCCACCGGAATGACGTAGTCGAATCGGCCGGGGCGCAGGAAAGCCGGGTCCAAGGTGCGCAGGGAGTTGGTGGCGCAGATGAGCAGGCGGTTGTCGAATTCGCGGAAAGCGGGGATGAGCTTGAGGAGTTCGTTGGTGACGCCGTGCCCCGGGGCGACCGTGGTGCCCGTGCGGGCGGCGGCGACCTCCTCGACCTCGTCGATGAACAGCAGCACGCTGTCCAGCTCTGCCAGGTCCGCGAACGCGTCGCGGAGCGCGGCGGCCAGTGCCCCGTCGGCGGAGGCTGCCAGACGTGAGGGGAACAGTTCCACGAACGGCCAGCCGAGGCGCGAGGCGACTGCCTTGGCGAAGCTGGTCTTCCCGGTCCCGGGCGGACCGAACAGGATGACGGCCTTCGGCGGCCGAACGCCGTAGCGCTCCGCCGTCTCCGGTTCCGCGAGCGGCAGCACGATGCGCTTCTCGATGGACTCCTTGGCCTCCCGCATCCCGGACAGCTGCTCCCACAGGCCGCGCGGCAGCACCCGACCGCCGAGCTGCGCAAGCAGCCCCGCGTCTCCCGCCCCCAGGTGTTCGACCTTCTCGAAGTACGCCAGGTCGCCTGTCTGGCGATAGCCCGAGTTCTGCAGGGCGGTCGTGCCAGCCGCTCCCGAAGCGAGGACCGCGCCGATCCGTCGCACGCCCCTGGCTCGCAGGCGCTGCTCGATCCCCGCGATCAGCGCGCTGCCCAGGCCCCGATTACGCCACACACCCGAGAGGGCCAGGATCAGGATCCACCCACGCTCGCCCTCAGCCCGGGCGACCGCCGTCCCGACCAACTCCTCCCCGACCAGCGCCACCACGGCCGGCTGGTCGGCACGGGCCGTCGCCACGATCTCGGACACCGGGAAGACGGGAAGGGACAGGCCCGCCTGACGGCTCTGGTCCCACAGCTGTATCGCCTGATCCAGATCGTCCTCGTGGAAATCCCGCAGATGCCACACCGACACGGCTGCCTCCTCGTCCGCCTCCAGTCGGCGCACCCGTCGACCGGGTACCAGCGAAATCGCCACCCACGGTCTACACGATCGCTGAGACCATTGTCCGCGCACGGGCGGCACGGCGCCGCCGCACCGAAGCACCCATCCGCCACGTCCCTCGGTGGTCCGCGCCCACCCGCGCCGACTCGCAGCACGCGGGCGGCGTCCGAACCCCGTTTCCCTGGGAGCACTCGGAAGCGCGCGCGGCTCGTGAGGGGCTACTCGCGCGGCGGACCTGATCGACGGGCGCGGATCGCCGGCCATAGCGGATGGTGAGGCCGTCGACCTCCACGGTGAGGCGCCGCAAGCGACACCACGGGTAACGCTGAAGGACCGCCGTGACGCCGTGCCGGCTGCCTGCGCTCCGCGGTGGGCACGCCCGGGTAGCCGGGGCGCGCCGGGATTCACCGGCTCTGGCGCGGACGGCATCCCCGACTCCTCCGGTTGGACCCGCCTCCAGGTGCCGACCGGCTGACGGGCCGTCACCCGCCGCGCCGGACCGGCCGGTCACCGGCCAGTCACCGGCCGGTCCAGCGTGGCGGGCGGCGTTCGACGAAGGCCCTCGGGCCCTCGGCCGCGTCCTCGCCGGCCAGTCGGCGTTCCTCCCAGTGGTAGCGGGTGGCGAAGGACTGCTCGAGGGACAGGTCGAGCGAGCGGGTCACCGACTCCTTGATCGCGCGCACCGACAGCGGTGCCGAGCGCAACAGGTCGGCCACCCACTGCTCCACGCACTCGTCGAGCCGCTCCGCGGGCACCACCTCGTTCACCAGGCCCAGTTCGGCGGCGCGCGCGGCGCCGATCCGGCGGCCGGTGAGCAGGTAGCCGAGGGCGGTGCGCACCGGCAGCTGGCGGGCCAGCCGGAACGCGCCGCCCGCACCGGGCACCAGGCCCAACTGGGCCTCCGGCAGCGCGAACACCGCGTCCTCGGCGGCCACGATGAGGTCGCAGGCCAGCGCCAGCTCGAAGCCGCCGCCGAGGGCGTAGCCCTGGACCCGGGCGAGCAGGGGCTTGGAGAAGCCGAACCGCTCGGTCAGCCGGGGCCAGCCCGGCTGGCCGCGGCTGCCGAAGGTGGTGGGCGGGGCACCGTCCGCGGTGAGCCGGGCGCGCTCCTTGAGGTCCTGGCCCACGGAGAAGGCCCGGTCCCCGGCGCCGGTGACCACCACCAGCCACACCGCGTCGTCGGCCTCGGCCTCGTCCCACACCGCGGCCAGCTCCTGGTGCATCCCGGTGTCCATGGCGTTGAGCACCTCGGGCCGGTTCAGGGTCACCCAGGCCACGTGGCCCTCGCGCCGGTAGCGGACCTTATCCACGGTCCTCCTCCACGGTCAGCGCCACGGTGCTCCACGAGTACGGACCGCTGGCCGAGGCCAGCAGCAGGTCGCCGGGGGCGAGGGTGCCGTCGGCCCGACGCTGCGTCAGGGTGACCGGCACGTCGGCGGAGAAGCAGTGCGCCAGCTCGGCGACCGCGCCCGTGGTGATCTGCTCGTGCGGGAAGCCCATCGCGGTGCACAGGAACTTCTGCGACGCCAGGCGGTAGTTGGCGAACAGGACGTGGCGGACGTCCTCGCGCGGCCGGCCGGTCGCGGCCAGGATCTCCGCGGTGGTGTCGCGGGCCAGCCGGACCGTCGTCAGCAGCGCCTCGCCGGGCACGGCCGGTTCGGCGAGCCGGACCTCGGTCCGGCCGGCGATGTGCTCGACCGCGAAGCCCGGGCCGGCCGCGCGCGCCTGCTCGGTGGTGACCAGGCAGGCCGCCGCGCCGTCGCTGAAGATCGACATCCCGCTGCCCATGAGTCGGTCCCGCGGCGAACGGGCGCGGTCCGCCAGGACCAGCAGGACCCGCTCCCGGCTGCCGGACCGGACCAGGTCGCGGGCGAGTTGCAGCGCGGGCCCGAAGTTCCCGCAGTCCTGGCCGGACAGCGCGAGCGAGGCACAGGAGCGCAGCCCGAGCCGGTCCGCGAGCAGGGCCAGCGCCCCGGCCGAGTCGGGCTCGTTCTGGCTGACGTACAGCAGGGCGTCGGGGTCGGCGTCGTACCCGGCGAGGCTCTGGGCCGCCGCCTCGGCCGCCAGCTCCCAGATCTCGGCGGTGCTCGCGCGGTACGAGGCGATGTCCTCGGCCATCGGTGCCAGGGCGTCACCCAGCTCCGCCCGCAGCTCGGACAGCTGGTGCGGCTCGCCGTGCACGTGGCCGATGCCCGACAGGTGGACGCTACGCACGGGCACCGCCTCGCCGGGGCTCGGCGACAGCGGGCCCCGCGCCGGTCGGCAGGGCCCGGCGGACGTGCGGGAAGTCGTCGTCCGTCCCGCCGTTGAGCAGGATGTGGCCGGCCCCGGCGGCGGTGTACTCGCCGAGCCGCTCGGCCACTTCCTGGTAGCCGCCGACCAGGAACGGCGCGCTGGCCAGCCCGCTGCGGAAGGCGCCGAGCCAGTAGGGGTCTGCGGCGGCCGCCGCCTCGTCGTCGACCGCCCGTACGGCGAGCTCGCGCGACCAGGCGTTCTGCGAGCGGGTCTTCAGCAGCGTCTCCTGCCGGCCGGTCCAGGTCTCGGGGAAGCGCCGGTGGGCCTCCCGCCAGGCCTCGGCCGGGTCCTCGCGGGCCAGCACGCCGATCCGGATGCCGACCTCGCCGGTGTAGCCGCTGTCCCGGAGCGGGTCGAGGAAGTCCTGCCGCCACTGCGGGTAGGGCACCGGGTGGGTCACCACCACGTCGGCGACCTCGCGGGCCACCGCCAGGCTGGCAGGGGACGAGCCGGCCACGAAGAACCTGCACTGCTCCAGGACCTCGGGCCGCGGTTCCAGCCGCAGGCCCCGGTAGCGGTAGTACTCGCTGTCCTCGTCGACGCTCTCGCCGCGCAGCAGCGCCTTGAGGACCAGCGCGTACCGGAGCAGCCGCTGGTAGCGCTGATCGTGTGTCAGCTCGTCGCCGATCCGGTTCATCTCGTCGCCGCGCGCGCCGGTCACCAGGTTGAAGTGCAGCGGGCGGCCGTACAGCATCGCGTAGGCCGCCGCGCAGGCCGCGGCGGTGTGCGGCGGGGTGCAGGCCGGCTGCAGGGCGAGCAGCGGGACGAGCGAGCTGGTGACCGAGCCGAGGTGGGCGGCGACGATCCACGGGTCCACCTCGTGCAGGTTGTGCGGCACCAGGATGCCCGCCCAGCCGGCCTGTTCGGAGGCGGCGGCGGTGGCGGCGAGCCGGGTGCGGAAGTCCTCCCGGAACTCCTGCCGGGGGCTGGTCGACTCGGGGGTGACCGAGTAGACCTGCAGTTCGGGGGCGGCGGGGGGCGCGGTCACTGCGGGGCTCCGTCGGTCAGGCCGAGGACGCCGGCCGGGTCGTGGGCGGTGCCCTGCGGGCGCAGGTCCTCGGGGTCGACGTAGTCGCGGACCCGCCGGATCAGGGTGGTGCTGTTCTGGCCGGTGCGGTGCGGCTCGCGCAGGTTGGTGATCTCCAGCCGTCCGCCGTCCGGCCCGGCGAGCGACTCCAGGTAGTGCAGGACGGCCCGGCCCTGCGGATAGGTCATCAGGTAGTGCACGGCGAGCATGCCGCCGGCGGGGTTGATCAGCTGCCAGTAGCGGCGGACGAATCCCAGGGTGTCCCAGGTGTCGATCCAGGCGAAGTCGATCAGGCCGAACTGGTCCCGGACGTCGTCGGCCAGGTCGGCCATCTCGCCCTCCAGGACGGTGCAGACATCGGTCAGCCCGAGTTCGTCGAGCACCTTGAGGGCGCGCGGCGCCGAGGAGGTGGGGTCGGTCATCCGGTCGATGCAGATCAGCCGCGGCCGGTAGGGCTGGTCGTAGTAGGCGGGGTGGGCGAGCGGCTGGAGTTCGCTCGCCTGCGGGTCGCCGAGCCGGGAGCGTTCGAGCTCGACCGCGTCGGCGTTGTCCTTGAGCGCCTTGGCCAGGAACGGGGTGGTGTAGCCCATGCCGACTTCGAGCACGGTCTGCGGCCGGGTGGTGCGGATCAGCCAGTAGAGCAGCGGGGCGGTGCTGTCGGTGCACATCTCGGGCACCGACAGGGTGCTCACTGCGGCGTTGAATGCGTCGTCGATCAAAGCTGGTCCCGCCTTGTCTGGTCAAAGGGTCGCGTCGGGTGCGCCGGGGATCGGAGGGTCGCGTCGGGTGCGCCGGGGAGTCGACGGCCGGTCACCAGGTGACGGGTAGTCGGTGCACCCCGTAGAAGCCCATGTCGTGGTTGAGCGGGACCGCTTCCGGGGGTACGGCCAGCCGTAGGCCGGGGAAGCGGCGCAGCAGCGCCGGGAAGCCGATCCGCATCTCGGTGCGGGCCAGGTTCTGGCCGATGCACTGGTGGATGCCGTGGCCGAAGGCCATGTGCGCGGCGGTTCGGCGGTCCAGGCGCAGCCGGTCGGGGTCGGGGAACGCCTCGGGGTCGCGGTTGGCCGCGGACAGCGACACCGTCACCGACTCGCCGGCCCGCAGCAGCCGGCCGGCCAGCTCGACGTCCTCCAGCGGGGTGCGCGGCACCCCGAAGTGGAAGATGGTGAGGTAGCGCAGCAGTTCCTCGACGGCGTTGTCGGCCAGTGCGGGGTCGGCGCGCAGCGCGGCGAGCTGGTCGGGGTGGCTCAGCAGGGCGAAGGTGCCGAGGCTGAGCGACCCGGCGGTGGTCTCGTGGCCCGCGGTGAGCAGCAGCACGCCGGTGCCGGCGATCTCGTCGGTGCTCAGGGTGCCGTCCGCGGCGAGCCGGCTGAGCAGGTCGTCCGCCGGGCTGGTCCTGCGGTGCTCGGCGAGTTCGCGCAGGAAGCCGTCCAGCCAGTCCATCGCCTCGCTGGCCTCGTCGGCGGAACTCTCCAGCCGGAACAGCCGGTTGCTCTCGTGCTGGAACCGGTCGCGCATCGCGGCGGGGACGCCGAGCAGTTCGCAGATCACCAGGGACGGCACGGGCAGGGCGAACTCCGCCACCAGGTCGGCGCCGCGCCCCTGACGCTCCATCACGGTCAGTCGCTCGTCGACGATCTGCGTGATCCGGGGCGCCAGCCGTTTCATCCGGTGCGCGGTGAACTCGGGGGTGAGCAGCCGGCGGATCCGGGTGTGGTCGGGCGGGTCCATGTCGACCAGCCAGCCGGGCAGGGCGGCGCGGCCGTAGAACGGGTCGGTGCCGGGTCGGGCGACCGGGGCGCGCTTCAGCTCGGAGCGGGCGCTGAACCGCGGGTCGGCCAGCACCGTGCGCGCCAGGGCGTGGCCGGTGACCAGCCAGCCGAGGTGTCCGTCCGGGTAGCGCAGGCGGTGCAGCGGAGCCTGTTCGCCGAGCCGGCCGAGTTCGGGCGGCGGGTCGAAGAAGCCTTCGCGCCGGGTGGGCAGGGTGGTCTCGGCGCCGTTCACCGGGCCACCTCGGCGTGCAGGAAGCGGGCGAGGCGGCGCACGCCGGTCTCGATCTGCTCGGGGTCGAGGTAGCTGCAGGACAGCCGGAGCGCGTGCGCGCCGGCGTCGCCGAGCCGGAAGCCCGTCATCGGGGTCCACAGCACGCCGTACTCGGCGGCGGAGACCTCCAGCAGGGCCGCGTCGGCGGGCACCGGCAGGGTCATCCGGACGAAGAAGCCGCCCTCGGGCCGGTTCCAGGCCACTCCGGCGGGCGGGTCGGCGCCGAGGTGGCGCTCCAGCGCGTCGCACAGCAGGTCCAGGTTGCGCCGGTACAGCTCGGACTTGGCCTGGCCCAGCGCCCTCAGCGAGCCGCCGTGTTCGAGGAGCATGCCGCCGACCAGGGCCTGGCTCCACGGCGAGGTGTTGACGGTCACCATGCTCTTGACGGCGGCGAGTTCGTCGGCGAGCAGGCCGTTGCCGTCGGCGCGGGTCACCGGCTGGGGGGCGACGGCGAAGCCGACCCGGGCGCCGGGGAAGCAGATCTTGGCGAAGCTGCCGACGTGGACCACCCGGTGGCCGCGGTCCAGGCTGAGCAGGGTGGGCAGTTCCTGCGCGGGCGGGGCGGTGAACCCGTACACGCCGTCCTCCATCAGCAGCAGGTCCTCGCGGTCGGCGAGGTCGAGCAGCCGGTGGCGGGCGGCCAGGTCCATCCGGCTGCCGCTGGGATTGGCGAAGTCCGGGGCCACGTAGCAGAGCCGGATGCGGCGGCCCGCCCGGCGGGCCGCCGCGCAGGCGTCCTCCAGCCGGTCGAGGTCCAGCCCGTCGCCGTCGTCGGGGACGGGCACCAGCGGGATGTCGAGCAGCCGGGCGGCGCCGATGACGCCGGGGAAGCACGGGTCGGTGACGGCCAGCACGTCGTCCGGCGAGCGGAACAGCGCCCGCAGGGTGAGCAGCATCGCCTCCTGCGCGCCGACCGTGACGACCACGGCGCGGGCCGGGACCTCGATGCCGAGGTCGTGGTGGAGCGCCGTGGCGATCAGGCCGTTGATCAGGCCGCGGCTCGGCCCGTACTCGTGCAGCAGGAGCTGCGCCCGGTCGCGGCCCAGACCCTCGGTGTCGGCCAGGTGGTCGAGGTAGCGTTCCACGGCGCGCCGGCCGTCGGCCTGCCGGATGAACGACGGGTGCGGCGCGCCGGGGGCGAGGGAGATCGCCTCGGGGTGACGGCTCATCACCTCGTTGAGGAAGCCGATCGTCGCCAGCGCCGGGTCGGCGAGGGAGGGGTGCAGGTCCTCGCGGGTCAGTGGGAGCATCGCGCCGTCACCGCCCGGCCCGGGAGCGGGCCCAGCGTCGCTCGACCTTGTCCAGCACGTCGGCGCTGTAGAGCCGCTCGGCCTGGACGATCGCGAACTCGGCCAGGTAGCGGCGCAGTTGGTCGATCGGCTCGTCGGCGAGGTTGAGCATGAAGCGGTTGGCGGCGACGGCGGGCGCGGCCAGGTCGGCGGCCGCGCGTTCGATCGCGGTGTCCATCTCTTCGGGCGGGACCACCTCGTCGCACAGCAGCGCCGCTTCCGGGTCCCCCGCGTGGACGACGTGGCCGCCCAGCACGATCCGGCGGGCCAGCCGGGCACCGGTGAGCCGGCCGAGGCGCAGGTTGGCGAGTCCGGGCACGATGCCCTCGTGCGCGGCGGGCAGGCTGAAGTAGGCGTCCTGGGCGGCGATCACCCGGTCGCAGGCGAGCAGGATCTGGGTGCCGCCGCCGATGGCGAAGGTGTCGACGGCGGCCAGCCACGGCTTGTGAGCGGCCCGCTCGTAGCGGGACCGGCGGGTGGGGTCGAGGACCACGCCGTGGACCAGCTTGCCGACGCAGCCCAGTTCCCGGCCGAGTAGGAAGTCGACGTAGGAGAGAGCGCCGTCGCGCAGGTCGGCGAGGTTGATCCCGGCGCTGAAGACCCGCCTGCCGAGGTAGCGGGGGTGGCTCATGACGGCGCCGCGGATCACCCCGACGCGTACCTGGTCGTCCAGCGCGACCAGGTCCACGGCGGTCTCCATGTCGGCCACCAGCCGGTTGTCCTCGGCGTTCAGGCAGTGCTGGTTGTCGAGGGTCAACTCGGCGGTGGAGCCCCGGCGTTCCAGCAGCACGGACGGCAGCCGCAGGCGTCCGGTGGCGCGGAACGCGGGAAGCTGTGCGAGGCTCTCGGGCGCGGGGGCGAGCATCGCGTCGATCAGGTGCTCGCCGGCGGCGGGGGTGTGGAACAGGGCGGCGAAGAAGACCGCCTGGTCCTTCTCCAGGCCGTCCTTGTCGGCCTGTGGGCGGGCGCGCTCCCGTTCGAGCTGCGCGGGGGTGGGAACCAGGCCGGGGAACCGCTCGGCGGCGGCTTCGGCCAGCGGGCCGAGCCGCAGGGGGCGGCGCAGGTCGTCGGTGAGCTCCCGGTAGACCGCTTCGGCGTGGCGTGCCATGAAGGCGCGCCGCATGTCCCGGGCGGAGGCGAGGGCGTCGGCGGCGAGCCGCTGCTGTCCGGCGTCGCGTTCGGGTTTGGGCGGCAGTCCGGCGAGCAGGTGCTCGACGGCGCGGCACCGGTCGGCGAGCAGCGCGGCGAACGCGTCCAGGGTGCCTGCGGAGGCGGTCGGCTCGCTCATGCGCGCTCCCCCCGCTCGGTGCCGGCGGCGGCCGCCGGTTCGGCGTCCGACCCGGCGTCAGACTCAGCGTCCGACTCCACGGGCAGCTCCGCGAGGCGGCGCAACTCCCGGTCACAGGCGGCGAGATGGGCGCCGAGCGCCTCCTCGTACGGGGTGGCGGCCGCTTCCAGCAGCAGTCGGCGGCGGATCGCCAGTTCGCGGTCGGAGATCCGGCCCATCAGCACCGCGGCGGTGTGCAGGGCCTCGCCGGGGTCGTCGGCGATCTGGTCGACCAGGCCCAGTTCGTGGGCGCGCCCGGCGGCGATCTCGTCTCCCCACAGCACGATCTGGCGGGCCTTGGCCGCGCCGAGCTGCTGGGTGAGGCGGTGCACGGCCATGCCGGGCCAGACGTGTCCGTCGTTGACCGGCAGCAGCAGCCGGAAGTCGGCGCCGGCGATGCGGAAGTCCGCGGTGAGCAGGGCTTCCAGGGCCGGCCCGCCGCAGGCGCCCTGGGCCACCGCGATGGTCATGGCGTCCAGTCGCTCCAGGCGCCGCAGGGCGCGCTCCCAGCGGTTGACGTCGCGGATCGCGACCCGGCCGGGCCAGGCCGGCAGTTCGGCGGGCGCGGCCGCGGTCGGCAGGGTGCCCAGTCCGAGGACGAGCACGGTCCGCTCGCCGCGGCTCTCCACCTGTTCGCAGGCGGCGTCGAGCGCCGCCGTCAGTTCCGGCAGCGGCCGGGCGGCGTCGACGTCCGCGCGGACCGCGAGCCCCCCGGAGATCTGCACCGGTTCGGAATACACCGTCATCACACCTGCTCCTTCGCGCTTTTCCGCGCTCACCAGCGCAGCAGGGCCAGCTCGATGGTCGAGCCGGGCCCCATGGTCATCAGCACGCCGAGGTCGCCGGGTGCCACGATCCGCTCCGCCAAGAGCCGCTCGTAGGAGAACAGGAACGAGCCGCTGGAGACGTTGCCGTAGTCCCGCAGCACGCTGAGCGTGTGCCGGACGTCGTGCCGGCTCAGTCCGAGGTTCACCCGGACCGAGTCGACGACCTTCTTGCCCCCGGAGTGCACCAGCCAGTGCGCGATCTGCGAGCGGTGCACGCCGGTGCCGTGCAGCAGCCGGGCGAGGGCCTGCTCGGCGTGCGCCCCCACCACGTAGGGCACCTCGGGGTCGAGGTAGAAGCTGAACTTGCCCTGCTCGTCGTCCCAGTCGTAGCGCATCGCCCCCACCGCCTCGGGGATGATCCGGCTGGAGAAGCGCAGCAGGGCGGGCCCGCCGCCGGCCGGCGGGGTGTCGTCGGCGGTCACCGCGATCGCCGCGGCGCCGTCGCCGAACAGGCTGTTCACCACGGCGGAGCGCATGGTGCCGTCGAAGACGTACGCGGCCGAGCATGCCTCGACGCAGACCATCACGGCCCGCTCGCCGGGGTGGGCGGCGGCCCAACCGGCGACCGCCGTCAGGGCGTTGAGGCCCGCGTTGCAGCCCATGCCGACCACGTCCAGCCGTGAGCAGTGCGGCGAGAGCCCCATCTCCTTGATGAGCAGCGCGGAGAAGCCGGGCGTGATGAACCCGGTCGAGGAGACGCAGCACAGGTATCCCACGTCCGCGGCCTCGAAGCCGCCCGCGGCCAGGCAGGAGGTGACGGCCCGTCGGGCCAGGTCGACCCCGCTGACGAGGTGTTTGCGCAGCAGCTGCCCCTGGGTCTCGTCGGCGCGCAGGCCGTCGGCGCCGCGTGGCGGCAGGGTCAGGTGCCGCCGTTCGATGGCGCTGTTCAGGAACACCGACCTGATCCGCGGATCGCTGATCCGGAACTCGTCGAGCAGTTCGCGCTGGGTGTAGGAGTCGGGCGGCACCGCGGTGCCGACGGCGGCGATCCGCGGGAGTGCGCGGCCGGCCGGCGGCGCGGACGGCCCGGTGGGTTGGGCCAGGACTGCTTCCACCATTCCCCCCTTCGGTGGTGACGGGATGTCGGCGGTCAGGACAGGTAGTCCTCGGGGCCGCCGTCGCGGACGGTGTCGAGGGTGAAGCAGTGGAAGCCGCCGCCGAACAGCCGCCGGTGCCGGTGCCGGACCGGCACGACGGTGAAGCGGTGCTGTTCGAGGGTGCGCATCAGCTCCGGGCACGCCTCGTTGACCAGGACGGTGTCCGGGCCGGCCGAGAGCACGTTCATGTCGATGAACGGGCTGGTGAGGATGAGGTCGTTGTCCTCGTACGCCGGGAAGTTGTTGTCCGTCGGGGCGGGCGGCACGATCAGGTCCCAGCCGCGCAGCGGTTCGGGGAGCTGGTCGGCGACCTCCTTGTTGCGCACCAGCAGCGTGCCCGGGCGCAGCGCGAGCACCATGCTGTCGATGTGGCTGTCGCTGAGCTGGTGGACCCGGTGCACCCGGAACCGCCCCTCGAGGTGGCGCTCCAGCCAGTCGACGGCCATGGCGTGGTTCGCGGTGGAGATGTTGACCAGCAGGTCCCGGCCGAGCCGCAGGCACTGGGCGCCGTCGAACATCATCTCGAAGCCGACGTCGTAGGGGGACGGCTCCGGGTTCTCGATCGGCTCGGTGGGCCCGCCGACGCGGCTGCTGCCGCGGGCGTAGGACAGGTCGAAGGACGCGTCGGTCATCAGCGGACGCGGCATCACCGTCCAGCGTGCGCCCTGCTTGAAGTAGTCGTTGAAGACCGGGGTGAGGAACTGCGTCTCGAACCAGCGGGAGCGGATCATCGGCGGCGTCTCGATGATCTCGTCGCCCAGGATCAGCGTGTTGTCCCGCACGTTGAGCGGCGGGACGACCGCGGCCGACCAGGCCGGCGTCCGCACCTCGGTGGTGCTCTCGTGCACGTCGAGCGGCCGATGGACCGTCACCCCCAGGGACTGGAGCGCCTCGACGATGCCTTCGATGTCCTCCAGCAGCTCCTCCACGTAGCGCTGCTTGATGGTGGAGCGCTCCGCCGGCCGGTCGGAGCCGACGCTGAGCCGGGGGTAGTACCACTCGGAGCGGACCAGGTTGTCGTGGAAGAAGAGGTCGAAGGAGAGCTCGCGTTCGTGCGAGGTGTAGTTGACCGCCGAGCCGACGACCACCTCGCGCAGGGGTGACCACTCGTCGTAACTGTTCAGCTTCATGGGCGTCGTCGCTCCTGGTGGCGAAGGGCGGAAAAACGGTGGCCGGACCGCCGGGGGTCCCGCACGTCGGGGGACTGCGCCGGCGGAATGTGCGCGCAGCGGTACTGACACGAACCGGGCTGAAATCGCTCGGACAAGGCCGCTGAACTGGGTCTTTGAAAGATCCTTTGCAATGCCGTACGGCCGGGCTCGGCAGGGCCTGCAGGGTGCGGCGAATGGATCCGGCTATCACAGCCTAGGCACGAGTCGGCGACGACAGCAAGCAGTTGTCGAAGGATCGGAGTTCGTGCCAGGAGAAAGTGGACCGGTCCTGATCGAACCCGGAAAATCGGACATCTCGCCCCGCTGAGCTGCGCGAACAAAATTTGTTGACATGCCCCTGCTGCGGTGGCAGGCTCCGAGAAGGTCGCTGCGGCGGACGATGCCGCACGAACGCTGTCGCGGGGGTGGTGGCTCATGAATCAGCCTTTTGGTGATCCCGAAGCGGATCCCGTTCTCGAACGATTCAACTTCCTGGTCAATGCGCCGGCTCTTTTCAACGCGGTGGTGACCGCCACCGAACTGGACATATTCGGATTCCTCTCCAGCAATCCCGGAGCGGAATTCGAGAAGGTCCGTGAATTCACCGGCCTGGCAGCCCATCCGCTGCGCGTCCTGCTGCACGCGGTGTGCACCACGGGCCTGCTGGAGCGGGACGGGACCGGCGGATACACCAACGCCCGGGCGGCCGAGCAGCTGCTCGCCACGGACGCGCCGGACAGCTGGCGCCGGATTCTCCTCGGCTGGCGCGAGATCTACTACCCGGCCTTCGGCCAGATGACCGGGGCCCTGCGGGCCGGCACCAACACCGCGCTCGCCGACTATCCCGGCACCGAGCCGACGCTCTATCAACGCCTGGCGCACCAGCCGGAGTTGGAGCGGGTCTTCCACGACTCGATGAGCGCGTTCACGATGCACAGCCTCTCCGGCCTGGTGGACCGCGAGGAGTTCTTCGGCCCGGCCCGCCACCTGCTGGACGTGGGCGGCGGCGACGGCACCACCACCGCCGCACTGGTGGAGCGCTACCCCGAACTCCGGGTCACCGTCTTCGACATGCCGAGCGTGGCCCGGCTCGCCGAGCAGACCCGCACGGCCGTCCCGCCGGACCGGGTCGAGCTGGCCGCCGGCGACCTGTTCGCGGACGCCTTCCCCGAGGGCGCGGACACCGTCCTGTTCAGCCACGTCCTGGAGATCTTCTCCGGCGAGCAGATCGTCGCCCTGCTGCGCAAGGCCCACCAGGCCCTGCCGGCCGGCGGCCGGGCGATCGTCTACGGGTACAACGTCTCCGACGACGAGACCCGCGGGCTCTTCTCCGCCCGCCTCTCGCTGTACCTCAACATCCTCGCCAGCGGCCAGGGCATGGCCTACCCGGCCAAGGACTACGAGCAGTGGCTCCGCCAGGCCGGCTTCGCCGAGGTGACCACCATCGGCGGACTTCCGTTCGAACACGGACTCACCACCGGCGTCAAGGCATAGGTTGGTCCACCGGGCCGGGACGATCCCCTCCGGCGCCCGGCCCTGACGGCCGGGCACGGCCAGGCCGTTCCGGCCACCGGGCGGGGCCCGATCCGGCCCTCCTCCGATCCCTCGAAGCACCGGCACGACGAAGACAGGCGTGGGAGCACATGCGTCCTTTCCCCGATCCCCGACCGGGGGTCCCCGACCACCGGTCACCGGCCCGCTACCTCCGATGGCTCGCCGGCCGACAGCGCGGCACCGCGCTGCTCGCCATGGTGCTGGGCATCGTCTGCGCCCTCTGCCAGGGCCTGGTCCCGGCCGCGGTGGGCCAGGGCATCGACGCCGGACTGCTCCGGCGCAGCCAGGACGCCCTGCTGCTGTGGAGCGCGGCGGTGCTCGCCCTCGGCGTCGGCCAGGCCGTCGCCGGCATGCTGCGCGACCGCGCCTCGGTCCGCAACCGCTACGGCGCGAGCTACACCACCACCCAGCTGATCACCCGTCAGGCCGCCTCGCTGGGTTCGGCGTTGGCCGCCAAGGTGTCGGCCGGTGAGGCGGTCAGCGTCGGCGCCGCCGACGTGACCCGGGTCGGCGTGGCGCTGGAGAGCACCGCACGCGGCAGCGGCGCGGTGGTCTCCGCGCTGGTCGTGGCCGGCATCATGCTGGCGCAGTCCTGGCAGCTCGGCCTGCTGGTCCTGCTCGGCATCCCCGCGATCGCCTGGGCGATGGCCCGGCTGATGCGCCTGCTGCACGCACGGCAGGACGAACTGCGCAGCCGCCAGGCCGACTTGGCCGACCTCGCGGTGGACATCGTGGCCGGCCTGCGGGTGCTGCGGGGCATCGGCGGCGAAGAGGTCTACGCCGATCGCTACCGCACCGCCTCGCAGCAGGTCCGGCGGGAGAGCGTGCGGGTGGCCGCCGTGGAGGCCTGGATCAGCGCGGCCAAGCTGCTGCTGCCGGGCCTGCTGGTCGCCGGCGTGGTCTGGCTGGGCGCGCACTACACCGCGACTGGCCGGCTCAGCGCGGGTCTGCTGGTGTCCTTCTACGGGTACGCGGTCTTCCTGACCGAGCAGTTGCGCCGGGCCACCGGCATGGTCGACCAGCTGACCCGCGCACTGGTGGCGTCGGGCCGGGTGGTGAAGCTGCTCGACCTGCAGCCCGACCTCGCCTCCGGCGAGGGCGCCCTGCCCGCCACCGACGCGCCGGAGCTGCTGGACCCGCAGTCCGGACTGGTGCTGCCGGCCGGCCGGATCCTCGGCGTGGTCTGCGCCGACCAACGCGACGCGGAAGGGCTCGCCGAACGGGTCGGGCGGTACGCGGACTCGGACGCCTCCTACGCGGGCGTGGCACTGTCCGACCTGCCGCTGGCCGAGGTGCGGCGCCGGATCCTGGTCGCCGACAACGAGGCCCGGCTGTTCTCCGGCCCGCTGCGCGGCGAACTCGACCCGCGCGACCGCGCGGCCTCCGATCCCCGGCTGCTGGCGGACGCGCTCGACGCGGCCTGCGCCACCGACATCACCGAGGCTCTCCCCGAGGGCCTCGACACCCGGATCGCCAACGGCGGGCGGGAGTTCTCCGGCGGGCAGCAGCAGCGGCTGCGGCTGGCCCGGGCGCTGATGGCCGACCCGGAGGTCCTGGTCCTGGTGGAGCCGACCAGCGCGGTGGACGCGAACACCGAGGGCGCGATGGCCGCCGGCCTGGCCGCCCACCGGGCGGGCCGCTCCACGCTGGTCGTCACCACCAGCCCGATCCTGCTGAACGCCACCGACCGCACCGTCCTGGTCCTGGACGGCAAGGTCGCCGCCACCGGCACCCACACCGAGCTTCTCGCCGACCCGCGCTACCGCTCCGTCGTCACCCGGGAGGTGGCCCCGTCGTGAACGAGCTCCCCATCGCATCGCCAGGCGAAGTACGCGCCCACGCGAAGGAGTTGATCCGCGGCAACCGGCCGGAGCTGGCGGGCACGCTGGTGCTGCACGCGCTGGCCACCGTCGCCGGACTGGTCGCGCCGTGGATGATCGGCCGGCTGATCCAGGACGCCGGCCGCCACGTCGACACCGCCGCGCTCACCGGCCTGGTGATCTGCCTCGCCGTCATCGCCCAGTCCCTGCTGGAGCGTTCCGCGACCTTCGGCTCCGTCCGGCTCGGCGAGAAGGTACTCGCCGGGCAGCGCGAGCGCTTCGTCGACCGCGTCCTCGCCCTGCCGCTCACCACCGTGGAGCGGGCCGGCGCCGGCGACCTGATCACCCGCACCACCCGGGACGTCGACGTCCTCGCCCGCACCGTCCAACTCGCCGCCCCCGACGCCATGGTGGCGCTGACCACGGTGCTGCTGACGCTCGGCGCGATCGCGCTCGTCAGCCCGGTGCTGGTCCTGCCCTGCCTGGTCGCGGTGCCGGTGCTGTGGGCCTCCACCCGGTGGTACCTGCGCCGGGCCCGGCCCGGCTACCTGCGGGCCAACGCCTCCTACTCGCGGATCACCGAGACCATCGCCCAGACCGTCGACGGGGCCCGCACGGTGGAGGCGCTCGGCGTCGCCGAGAAGCGGTTCGCCCAGCTGAACCGCGACATCGCGGAGTCCTACGCCGCCGAGCGGTACACCCTGTGGCTGCGCAGCGTGTACCTGCCGATCGCGGACACCGGGTACATCCTCCCGGTCGTCGCCACCATGGCCGTCGGCGGCGTGCTCTACCTGCACGGCGTGGTCACGCTCGCCGCCGCGACCGCCGCGACGCTGTACGTCCAGCAGTTGATCGGCCCGGTCGACCGGCTGCTGTTCTGGATGGACGAACTGCAGGTCGGCGGCGCCTCGCTGGCCCGCATCCTCGGGGTCGGCACGCCCGCCGAGTCCCCCGCCGCGACCGCGGCCCCCGCCGCGGGCCAGGCCGGCGACACCCGGACGGTGGAGCTGCGCGGGGTCCGCTACGCCTACCGCGAGGGCCACGACGTGCTGCACGGCGTCGACCTGGTGATCCGGCCGGGCGAGCGGCTGGCCGTGGTCGGCGCCTCCGGGGCCGGCAAGTCCACCCTGGGCCGGCTGCTGGCCGGCGTGGACCGCCCCGGAGCCGGCTCGGTGACCATCGGCGGCGCCTCCCTCGCCGACCTCCCGCTGGCCGAACTGCGCCGCCGGGTCGCCATGGTGACGCAGGAGCACCACGTCTTCACCGGCACCCTGCGGGACAACCTGATCGTGGCCCGCCCCGACGCCGGCGACCAGGAGCTGGAACGCGCGCTGCGCGCCGTCGACGCCTGGGACTGGGCGGCCGAACTGGGACTCGACGCCCGCCTCGGCGCCGGCGCCACCCGGCTCTCCCCGCCGCAGGCCGGGCAGCTGGCGCTGGCCCGCCTGGTCCTCGCCGACCCGTACGTGCTGGTGCTGGACGAGGCCACCGCGATGCTCGACCCGCGCGCCGCCCGGCACCTGGAGCGCTCACTGGCCGCGGTCCTGGAGGGCCGCACCGTCATCGCCGTCGCCCACCGCCTGCACACCGCGCACGACGCGGACCGCGTGGTGGTCATGGAGGACGGACGGATCGTCGAGGTCGGCCCGCACGACGAACTGGTCGCCAAGGGCGGCCACTACGCCGCGCTCTGGACGTCCTGGCACGGTCAGGACGAGGAGGTCCCGCGATGACCACAGGCCGGCTCACCGCCCCGGAGCACCCCCCGATCGCCGCCGACTACTGGACGACCCGGCTGGCCGGCGCCACCGCGGCCGAACTGCCCGCCGACCTCCCGTACGCGGCCGACCAGGAGTCCCGACCCGCCGTCGAGGAGCACCCGCTCGCGGCCGCGACCGCACACGCGCTCACCACCTCCGACGGCCCGGACGGCGAACCCGCAGTGCTGCTCGCGGCGCTCTGCGCGGTCCTGCACCGGCACACCGGCAGCACCGACCTGCTGACCGGCCTCGACTCCCGCCTGCTGGTACCCGTCCAGGGCGCACCGGACGGCGCCGCCGTGCTGCTGCCGATCCGGATCGCGCTCGACCCGGCCGGCCCGTTCGGCGAGCTGCTGCGCCAGGTCCGCGTCGCGATGGCCGAAGCCCGGGCGCACGCCGGGGAGTTGCCGCACAGCGGGGAGTCGCCGCAGTCCGGCGACCGCGACGGCGGACCGTTGCGGACCGCCCTGTGCGCCGCCGACCCCGGCCCGGCGGCGGCCGGGTCCGAGCCGCCGCTCGCCCTCGCCCTCGCGCACCGGGACGGCGCCGCGCTGCTCCGACTGCGCTACGACCGCGGCCGGACGAGCCGCAGCGGCGCGCGGTGGCTGCTCGGCCACCTGGCGACCCTGCTCGCCGCGGCGCTCGCCGACCCGGCCGCGCCGGTCCGCGAGCTGCCGGTGCAGGACGCACCGGCCCCGGACGCCTCCTGGCCACTCGCCGTCCCGCCCGGCCACCGCTCCCCCGCGCCGCCCGGCGCCGCGGAGACGCTGGTCGACCGCTTCCGCGCGGTGGCCGCCGAGCACGCCGACACGCCCGCCGTCACCGGCCCGTCCGGCGCCTTCCGCTACGGCGAGTTGGACGCGCTCACCACCGCGCTCGCCGACCGGCTGCTCGCCCACGCCGGACCCGGCGACCGGGTGGCGCTGCTCTGCGACCACGACATCGGCGCGGTGGCCGGCGTCTGGTCGGTCCTCAAGTCCGGCGCCGCCTACGTCCCGCTCGACCCGCGCCAGCCCGACGGCCGACTGGCCCGGATCCTGGCCAACGCCGAGGTCACGGCGGTGGCCTGCGATCCGGCCCTGGAGGAGCGGGCCCGCCGGCTCGCCCGGCAGCGGCCGGTGCTGGCCCTCGACCTGACGGCCGGTCAGGCAGATTCCGACCTGACGGCAAGTCAGACCAGCGGAGCCACGACGCCCCACCAGGCCACTGCCGATCCGACGCACCGTCAGTCCGCCGCCGACCCGACGACCCGCCGGCCCACCTCCAACGCGACGCACCGTCAGACCACCTCCGGCCCGGCGACCCACCAGACCGCCGCCGAGCCGCCAGGGCCGGCCGGCCGGGAGGCTCTCGCCTATCTGCTGCACACCTCGGGGTCGACCGGCACGCCGAAGGCCGTGCTGCAGAGCCACGGCAACGTCCTCGCCCACGCGCTGCGGTATGCGGAGCGGATCCGGCTGGGGCGCGGCGAGCAGGTGCCGCTGCTGGCCCGGTTCACCTTCGACGCCGGGGTGATGGACCTGTTCGGGGCGCTGCTGACCGGCGCGACCCTGCACGTGGTGGACCCGCTGCTGGCGCCCGCCGGGCTTCGCGGTGTGCTCGCCGCGGCGAACGCCTCGGTGCTGCACTGCACGCCGACGCTCTTCCGCCATCTGGTGGGCGACCTCGGCGAGCGGGAGGGCGCTCCGGAGCACGCGCTGGCGGGTGTGCGGCTGGTGGTGCTCGGCGGCGAGGAGGCGACCCGGCAGGACCTGCTTCGGTTCCTGGCCGTGTTCGGGCCGGACGCCGCACTGGTCAACGGGCTGGGCCCGACCGAGTGCACGCTCGCCCTGCAGCACCTGGCCACCCGGTCCGACCTGGAGCGGCCCACGCTGCCGGTCGGCCGACCCGTGCCCGGGATGGACGTGCGACTGCTGGACTCCGCGGGCCGCCCGACCGAGCTCTTCGGCGAGCTGGAGTTCCTCGGCGACCCGGTGGCGCTCGGCTACTGGCGGCAGGAGGAGGCCACCGCGGCGGCGTTCCGCACCCACCCGGACGGCACCCGCGGCTACCGCACCGGTGACCTGGCCCGCCGGCTGCCCGACGGCTCGCTGCTCTACCTGGGGCGCCGCGACCGGCAGGTGAAGATCCGCGGGCACCGGATCGAGCCCGGCGAGATCGAGTCCGCGCTGCGCGCCCACCCGACGGTGGCGCAGGCCGCCGTGGTCCTCGACGGCGGCGGCGGGTCGCCCCGGCTGCTCGCCTACGTCTCCTCGGCCACCGCGATCCCGCCCGACGGCCGCGAACTGCTCGAGTACCTGGGCCGGACGCTGCCCGACTACGCGGTGCCCGCCCTGGTGGTGCCGCTGGAGTCGATGCCGGTCGGCCCGACCGGGAAGCTGGACCGCTCGCGGCTCCCGGCTCCGGAGACCGCCGGCGGCCCGACGGACGCGGACGACGACGCCCGGCCGCGCACCGACCTGGAGCACGGCCTGGTCCGGATCTGGTGCGGCGTCCTCGGGCTGGAACGGGCCGGACTGCACGACAACTTCCTGGCCAGCGGCGGCGATTCGCTGCGGATGCTGGCGCTGCTCGACTCCACGCGCGAGGAGTACGGGGTGGAGATACCGCTCCTCGGGTTCCTCGCCGCGCCCACCGTCGCCACCTTGGCGCGGATCATCGAACGGAGGCAGTGATGCTCAGCTTGCCGCCCACCGACGGCGCGCACCGCTCCGCCGCACCCACCGACGCCGGCGGCGTCCGGGTACTGCTCGGCAACGACTTCAGCGAGGACGTGCGCGACGACCGGCGCTGGACCGGCTGGTGGGTGCAGCGGCTGATCTGGTTCGCCCGCGACGGGGACGTGCTGGTCCTGCCGGGAGCCCCGGACGAGGCGTTCCTCGAGTACGCCACCGCTCTCACCGGGACCCGCCGCGACACCCTCACCGTGGTCGTCCCCCCGGCCGAGGACGCCGAGGCGGCGGGCACCCTCGGCCCCGCCCGGCTGGCGGACCCGTCGTTCGTGGCGGAGCTCCGCAAGGCCGTCGACGGACGCCGGGTGGCGCACCTGTCCGCGCTGTGGCCCGACCCGGCCGTGGCCCGGCTGGCCCGGCAGCTGGGCCTCGCCGCGGCGATGCCCGGCCACGGCTTCGTCTCGCAGGGCGGCGGGCTGCTGGTCAACAGCAAGTCGGTGTTCCGCGCGGTGGCGGGCGGCGCCGGGGTGCCGGTGCCCGACGGCGCGGTGTGCACCAACCCGGAGAGCGCCGAGCGGGTCGTCCTCGACCTGCTGGAGGGCGGCGAGGCCGTCGTCCTGAAGCACGACTTCCTGTCCGGGGGCCGCGGCAACGAGATCCTCAGCACCGATCCGACGGTCCGCCCGATCGGCGCCCGCCGGGTGGTGCACGTCACCGGGGCGGGCGACGTCCGCGACTACCTCGCCGAACGCTGGGCGTGGCTGAGCGGCGGCGGCCGCAGCCGTCCGGTGGTCGAGCGCTACCACCGGGACAGCTCCGCCTTCTTCGCCGAGTACCTGGTCGGCGACTCCGGGACCGACCTCGGCGGGACGGGCGAACTGCTGTCCGCGCCGTACGCGGTGGGGCAGGTGATGCCCGCTCAGGGGCTGGAGCCGGAGGTCCTCGACCAGCTGTTCCGGGGCGCCGAGCGGCTCGGCGAGGCGCTGCGCGCCATCGGCTACCGGGGCGTGCTGAGCCCGGACGCCATCGTCACGCCGGAACGCGAGGTGCTCTTCACCGAGTTCAACGGCCGGGTCACCGGATCGACCCACATCTACGGGGTGATCGGCCGCACGGTCACCGGCGCCGGGTTCGGCCGGGACCGCATCATCCTGGAGCGGGTCTGGCCGGAGGGCTGGTCCACGCCGTCGTTCGCCGCGGCGCTCGCCCGGCTGACCGAGGCCGGCCTGGCGTACCGCCCCGACACCCGCACCGGCGTGGTCCTCACCAACGCCTTCGACGGCGTCAACGGCGTCATGTACTGCGTCGTCGCCGAGGACCTGGACCGGGCCTGGGCGTGCGACCGCTCGCTGGCCGAGCTCTTCGGCGCCTAGGCCCTGTCGCCTGTCCGGCGGACCCGTCCGAGAGTCCGTCAATCGTGCAGTCGCCACTCGAACCGGAAGGACCGATCGTGACCGACCTCCAGTCCAAGCTGGCCGCCCTGTGGGCGGACCTCCTCAACAGCGAACTCCCCGACGCGGACGCCGACTTCTTCGAGGACGGCGGCACCTCGCTGAGCGCGGTCCACCTGGCCGCGCTGATCCAGGAGCACTTCCGGGTCTCGGTCGACGCGATCGAGATCGTCACCGCCCGTTCCCTGTCCGCCGTCTGCGAGCTGGTCGGCGAGCGGCTGTCCACGGCCGCCTGACCCCCGGCCGGGCCGCGCACCGCGGCCCGGCGCCCCACCCCGGACGGAGCTAAGCAACGATGGCAGCAATTGCACGCAGCGGGCCGCTGACGCTCGCTCAGCGACGGATGTGGCTCCGCTCGTACTGGCGCGGCCACGGCGAGTTCTTCCCGGCCTGGACCCGGCGCTGGGAGCTGCCGCCCGGGATCTCCGCGGACGCGGTGGCGGCCGCGTTCGCCGTACTGGCGGCGCGGCACGAGATCCTGCGGACCGTCTTCCTGATCGGCCCGGACGGCGAGCCGGTCCAGGCCGTGCTGGCGGCCGAGGGCTTCCGGCCGCCGGTGTCGGTGGTGGAGTCCGGTCCGGCGGCACCCGACGCCCCGGCGGAGGGGGCCGGGCCGCTCACCGTGGGCGCCGCGTTCGCCCGGCCGCTGTGGTCGGCCCGCCTGCACGCGGCGGCCGGTCGGGTGCACACCGTGGACCTGGTCTTCGACCACATCGTCAGCGACGGTGCCGGCCTGCAGAACTGGCGCGAGCAGCTGCTCGACCTGTGCGAGGGCCGCGACGCGCCCCGCCCGACCGCCCACCCGCTCGACCGCCAGGCCGCGGAACCCCGGCCGCGGACGGTCCCAGGGCGGTGGGAGCCGGAGCCGGACGCGCCCGCCGACCTCGCCGCGCACGCGCCGCAGATCCCGGTGCCGGGCCACGGGCGGCCGGTCACCGGACCGCGCTACGTGCTGTCCTCCACCTCCTACCAGGGGCTGCTCCCGCTGGTCGACCGGGTGTGCGAGCGCACCGCGGCCTCCCGCGCGACGGTCTTCATGACCGCCGTCGCCTGGCTGCTGAACCGGTACGCGGGCCATCCGCGGACGCTGTTCGCCAACTACGTCTCGCACCGCGTCGGCCGCGACGACGGGATCGAGTGCCGGGTGCGGCCGGTGGACGTGCTGGTGGAGACCGACGGGGCCGCGAGCTTCGCCGAGGCCCTGCGGGCCGTCAGCGCGGCGACCATGCGGGCGTACGAGCGCGACCTCCGGTTCGGCCCGGTCGCCCCGGAGCAGCGGGCCCGGACCGCCGCCGAGCGCGGGGCGGGATTCGTGGTGCCGGTCTACTTCAACTTCCAGGGCCGTCCGCGCGGCGCCGGGCCGTCCGAAGCACCCGACCCGAAGGTGCTGGTGGACCGGCGCGCTGAGGAGCTCGACGAGCTCGGCCGGCCCTGGTGCGTGGTGGTCTACGTGTACGTGCAGGGCGCCGAGGTGGTCCTGGACGTCGACGTGGACCTCCGGATGCTGTCCCTGGACACCGTCCACGCCTTCGCGGACGTGCTGCCCGAGCTGATCCGGCTGATGGCGGAGCGGCCCGACGCGCTCGTCGGCGCGGGGGACGCGCTCCTGCCGCCGGACTTCGCGGTGCGGACCGACAGCCGGCTGCTGGGCGACAACTGGGTCGACCTGCCCGCCACGGCCCGGGTGCTGCGCTCGGCCGCCGGCGTGCGGGAGGCGGAAGTCGCCTGGCTGGACGGTGAGTTGACGGCCCGTCTGGAGCTGGAGCCGGACACCGTGCTGTTCGACGTGCACGAGCACCTGCTGGCGGCGCAGCGTCTGCACCTCGACGTGGTGGCGCCGCGCCGCTACCTGCCGCCGGTCCCGGCCGGGTCGGGCGCGCCGGGCTGGTGGCCGGCCGACCTGCCGCGCGACGGCTGGCGGCCGGAGCGCGACGCGCCCCGGCTGCCTCCGGAGACCGAGGCCGAACGGGAGCTGTGCGCCGCGATCCGCGAGACCCACGGGATCGAGGTCGACGACCTGGCGCTCAGCTACGTGGCCGCCGGCGGCCTGGTGCTGCGCGCCCCGGCGGTGGTCGAGGCGCTGCTGCGCCGCCGTCTGACCGGCCTGAACTCCTCCCACTTCGGCACCCCGTACACCCTGCGGGCGATCGCCCGCTGCCTGCGCCCCGAGGCCGCCCGCGCCACCGACGGCGCCACCTACCTGGGCTGAGCCGCCGATCCGGCCGCCGTCCCCGATCCGCCGACGGCGGCGATCCGCCACGACCTGCCCGATCCGCCACGACCTGCTTGCGAGTGACCAGATGCCGGGTTCCCCCCTTCCCTCCCTTCCCAGTGTGCTCATCGTCGAGCCGACGTCCTCCGCGTACGGGCTGGTCCACCAGGCGCGTGCGCTCGGCCTGCACAGCGTCGTCGCCAGCCACGGCCAGGGCGACCGGCGGCTGCCGGACGCCGTCCGGGCGGACGTCGGCACCCTGATCGAGGTGGACTGCAACGACGAGGCCCGGCTCGGCGAGCTGGCGGCGCGCCTGCACGCGCGCACGCCGCTGGCCGGGGCGGTGCCCGGCGACGAGTTCTACGTCGCCACCACGGCCCGGCTGGCCGACCGGCTCGGCCTGCCGGGGCTGCCCGCCGCGGGTGCCGAGGCCCTGCGCGACAAGGCGCTGATGCGGGCCAAGGTCGAGGCGGCGGGGCTGCGGGTGCCGCGCTACGCCGAGGCCGCGGGCCTCGCCGAACTGCTGGACGCGGCGGCCGGCGTGGGCTTCCCGGCCGTCCTGAAGCCGGCCGCCTCCGCGGGCAGCATCCACGTCACCCGGGTCGACGACCCGGCGGGCCTGGAGCGCGCCTACCGGGCCCTGGCCGCGGACACCCGGCCGGACGACGTCGGGGGCCACCTGGACGGCCGGGTGGTGCTCGAGGAGTACCTGCCGGGGCCGGAGATCAGCGTCGAGGGGTACATCCACGACGGGCGCGCGGTGGTCGTCTCGGTCACCCACAAGATCCTCAGCCAGGAGCCGCACTTCCTGGAGATCGGCCACATCGCCCAGGCCGAACTGGACGCCCCGACCCGGGACCGGGTGGCGGCCTACGTCGACGCGGTCTGCCGTGCCCTGGACGTCGTCCTCGGGCCGTTCCACTGCGAACTGCGCCTGGTGGACGGCGATCCGGTGCTGGTCGAGCTCGGCGCCCGGCTGCCCGGCGGCAAGGTCACCCTGCTCACCGAGTGGGTGACCGGCGTGTCGCTACCGCAGGTGGCGCTGGCCGCCTACACGGGAGGTGACGTGCCGTCGGCCGCCCGTCCCGGCGAGCGCCGGGCGGCGTACGCGGGCGTGCACCTCTTCACCGCGCCCGGCACCGAGGTGATCACCACCGTGCACGGCATGGAGCAGGTGCACGCCGCCCCGTACGTGCGGGAGGCGGTGCTGCGCGCGGGCCCCGGCGACCCGGTGGAGCCGTTCGGCGACTTCCGCTGCCGCCTCGGCTACGCGCTGTTCACCGCCGACACCCACGCCGAGGCGCTGGCCCACCGCGCGGCCATCGCCGCGATGGTCAGCATCGTCTGATCCGACGGCCCGTCAGCAGGACGTCGAAGAGCCGCGCCGCGGGCCCGCGGCGCAGACCAGGGGGAAATCACCATGTCCGACCTTCCGCACATCCTCGTCATCGGCAGCGGCGACCCGCTGTACCGCGAGTACGGCCTGGCCAGCCTGGCAACCAACCACACCGTCACGATGATCGACCGCGCGGCGCCCACCTGGCAGTCGCGGTACCTCCTCGACCACTCCGTCGCGGCCGTCACCGACCCGGCCGCCGTGGCCACCGCCGCACGGGAGTTGGCGATGCGTCACCACTTCGACGGGGTGATGACCTGGGGCGAGTTCGCGGTGCCCGCGGCCGCCCGCACCGCCGTCGAGCTCGGCCTGCCGGGGATCGACCCGGAGGCCGCGGCGGCCTGCCGCGACAAGGGCGCCACCCGGGCCGTACTGGCCCGGGCGGGCGTCCCGTCCGCCCGGTCCGTACGCGCCGCCTCGCTCGCCGAGGTGCAGGCCGCGGCGCACGCGATCGGGTTCCCGGTGGTGGTGAAACCGACCGCGAGCGCCGGCAGCCGCGGCGTCATCCGGGTCGACTCCCCCGAGCAGCTCGCGGCGGCCCACGAGTTCGCGGCCCGGGTCACCGCCCCGGCGCCGGACGGGACCCGCCCGGTCCTGGTGGAGGAGCTGATGGTCGGCCCCGAGGTGAGCGTGGAGTGCGTGAGCTTCCAGGGCGAGACCCGGGCGGTGGCGCTGACCCGCAAGACCGTCGGCCTGGCACCGTACTTCGAGGAGATCGGCCACCTGGTCGAGCCGCAGGACGGCGACGTGTCGCACGAACCGGCCGCCCAGGTCGCCCTCGCCGCGCTGCGCGCCCTCGGGGTGGACGACAACGTCAGCCACGTCGAGCTCAAGCTCACCGCCGACGGCCCGAAGATCGTCGAGGTCAACGCGCGGGTGGCGGGCGACATGATCGGCTACGCCGTGCAGCTGGCGACCGGAATCGACCTGGTCCAGGCGGCCGCCTCGATCGCCCTCGGCCGCCGCCCCGAGGTGGCAGCCCCGCTGCGCCGCAGCGCCGCCGTGCGCTTCCTCTACCCGCCCTTCGACGGGCGGGTGGCCGAGCAGTCCTTCCCGGAGGAGCTGCGCACCGAGCCCTGGCTGGACCGGATGGTCTGGGAACACCCGGTCGGCACCCGGATCGCCCCACCACCCGCGGGCGACGTGGACAACCGGCTGGCCCAGGTCGTGGTGACGGCCGACACCCCGCAGGAGGCGCTGCGCCGGCTCGACCTGGTCTGCGACCAGGCCTCGTTCCGGCTCGAGGCGACGACGCCGGCCGCGGAGCCGCAGCTATGAGCAGGCTCCGGCCCGCGGACGGCGTGGACCGCGGCGAAGCGAGGCACGGCGGCGCGAGGCGGGGCCCGGCGAGCCCCGGGGCACCGGACGGCGGGGCGCCGCGCTCTCCGGAGCGGCTCTTCCGGCGGGTCGGGGTGTCACGGCGCGACGAGGCGGTGTTCGTCGGGAAGCTGCTGCTGGCCACGCTGCTGCTGGCGGCGGGCGCGGTGCTGGCCCTGCGGCCGGAGCTACCGGCCGCGCTGCTCGGCGTGACGGTGCTCGGCGCGACCTACACCCACATGGTCGAGCTGCAGCACCAGTGCCTGCACCACTCGGCCTTCCGACGGGCCGGACCGCACCGCCTGGTCGGCGTCCCGCTGGGGTTCCCGCTGCTGGTCGCCTACAGCCACTACCGCGTCCGGCACCTCCAGCACCACCGCTACCTCGGCACCTCCCGCGACTCGGAGTTCTTCGGCTTCGACACCCGACAGCCGGTCACCGTCCGCGCGCTCTGCCGGGGCCTGTTCGACTTCCCGCGGCTGGTCTCCGTGCTGGCCGAGGTGGTCCGCAGCATCCGGGGCCGCTGGACGTACGACCTCGGCCAGATCTCGGTCCGCGCGCGCCGGGACGTCGTCAACGAGTACCGCCTGATGGGTCTCGCCGTGGCCGCCGCCGGCGCCGCCGCGGCCCTCGGGTTCGGCGGGCTGCTGCTGCGGCTGTGGCTGCTGCCGCTGCTCGTCGCGGTGCCGCTGCACTTCCTGGTCGAGCTGCCCGAGCACATCCTGTGCGACACCGACTCCACCGACGTGCTGCGCAACACCCGTTCGATCCACGGCAGTCGGCTCAGCACCTGGTTCACCAACGGCAACAACCTGCACATCGAGCACCACGCCGCGATGACCGTCCCGATCAACCGCCTGCCACCCCGCCACCAGGACGTCCGCCGGCTCGCCGTGCACGTCGAGCGCAGCTACCCGGCGTTCTACCGCCGCGTGCTGCGCGAGGCCCTCGCCAACTCCTTCGGCCGACGCCGCTGATCCCTGCGGCGCGTTCTGGACGACCAGTTCCGGGCTGTGCGCTTCGCCGCGACTACTGCGCTCCGTAGTCGGCCGCGTCCTGCAGGACGACGGGGGTGCGTGGTGCCGGTACGCCGAGCTCTTCTCGGACGCCGGGCATTCCGGGCCTCAGTGCTGCGGCGACGGCCTGGAACACTCCCCCGGCAGACGACAAGTCGTAGTCGAAGAAGTCCATGCCGGCCCTGAGCCAGGCACCGCCGCCGGCCAGTCCGGAAACCTCGACGAACGACCCGCCGGCTTCCAGGCCGGCGACGCCCCCGAGCCGCTCGACGACTTCGGTCGGCACGACGGTCAGCCAGCCGTACCCGCGCAGGTACCGGCGGGCAGTGGGGTAGGCGTCCCAAGCCCCGTAACTCTCGGTGCAGTGTTCGAACTCAGTCCCCGTCAGGTCGCCGTACCCGAATGCGCCGAAGACCGGGTTGGAGACCTCCGCCAGCTCGCGCAGCACCCGAAGGACGGCCTCCTGGACCGATCGGCCGACCGCCGAGCGAAGGTGCTCCTCGGGAACCTCCAGGATGAACTGCGCCCAACTCCTGTCCGTGTCATCGCGCCACACCTTGATGCCGAAGAAGTCCCGCAGACGGCCCCAGCCGGCCTCGCAGCGCGTGATGTGACCGGCGACAGCCGCGTCGCAGAGCCAGTCGAGATTCTCGGAGGAGAACGCCCGGCGTTGACTGCGTTCGCCCATCACCAGCGACTCCCGGGCCAAGAAGACAACAGCGCTGTGAGAGCTGTCGGGCAGCTCATCCGGCTGCGCCGTGTCTGCGTGCTCGTACCGCAAGCCCAGAGCGTGCCCGAGGACGTCGAGAGCGCTGGAGAACCAACTCCGCACCCACGACCGGTAGAGAGCGTCATCGGGAACGTCAACCATCAATTCCACATGGATATTGCTGGGCACCGCCGACCTCAACTCCCTCGTGGCTCCGGACGGGCCAAGGGTGCCACGCCGACGCTCTTCGCCATCGTCCAGGTCGAAGCAGACACCGAACGCCCCGTCTTCGCGGACCTGAACGCACAGCGCGCCAAACCCCGACCCGACCGCAAACCGGAAACGCGCACACCCCGCCCTCTGAACCGCCCCGGGACGCCGCCGCGCCGGCGCCCGCACCGCCGCCCAAAGCGCCGCCGACCTCTTCACCGCGCACCAGGCCCGCCCTGGGCCGACACCGCCGAGCGCACCCTCCACCACCTGGAGCACAACCCCCCGGACAACCACGCCGGCCCACGCCTCACCTCCGCCGAACAACGCTGCGCCCAACTCGCCGCCGCCGGCGCCAGCAACCGCGACATCGCCGCCGCCCTCACCGTCAGCGTCAGCGTCAGCGTCAAGACCGTCGAAGCCACCCTCACCCGCGTCTACCGCAAACTCGGCCTGCACTCCAGCGTCCAACTCGCCCACGCCCTGACCCCCGCACGGGAATGACCCACCGTGGTTCTCTCGAAAACCAGGAGCCCAATGCACACCGCGGCCACGGTTCCGAGCTCGCCTCTACCGGCGCCCGGCTCGGCCTGGCACGATGTCGCCCCCCGGCGACCGCGGCTCAGAACACCGACCAGCCTGTCGCCGTCGTGAACGCGTCCAGCGCGGCCACCCCCAGCACCGAATTGCCCGCCGCGTCCAGCCCCGGACCCCACACGCACACCGCCCCCCGCCCCGGCAGCACCGCCAGCACACCGCCGCCGACCCCGCTCTTGCCCGGCAGCCCCACCCGGTAGGCGAAGTCCCCTGCCGCGTCGTACGTCCCGCAGGTCAGCATCACCGCATTGATCCGCTTCGCCTCACTGCGCGACAGCAGCCGCGAGCCGTCCGCCCGTACCCCGTGCCGCGCAAGGAACAGCCCCGCCAGCGCCAGGTCCCGGCAGGACGCCGCGATCGCGCAATGCGCGTAGTAGTGCACCAACACGCTCTCCACCGGATTGCGCAGGTTCCCGAAGCTCGCCATGAAGTGCGCCAGCGCCGCGTTGCGGTGCCCGTGGCGCGCCTCCGACGCCGCCACCGCGTCGTCCGTCCCCACTGCCGGATTCCCCGACTCTGCGCGCAGAAAGTCCCGCACCGCACCCGCCGCGTTCCCGGTGAGATCCAGCAGCCGGTCCGTGACCACCAGCGCCCCCGCGTTGATGAACGGATTGCGCGGGATCCCCTGCTCCGACTCCAACTGCACCAGCGAGTTGAACGGGTTCCCCGACGGCTCCCGGCCGACCCCCGCCCACAGCCCGTCCCCGCCCTCCGCCAGTGCGAGCGCCAGAGTGAAAAGCTTCGACACCGACTGGATCGAGAACGGCACCTCCCACTCCCCGACCCCGAACACCGCGCCGTCCACCGTCGCCAACGCCATCCCGAACGCCGACGGATCCGCCGCCGCCAACGCCGGAATGTAGTCCGCCGGCCGCCCCCGCGCCTCCCCCGCCAGCGCCATCGCCATCACGTCCTTCAGCAGCTGCCCGTACTCCACGTCCTGATCCACGCGGGCCATTGAACCGGATGTTCCGACCCAGGCGAAAGCAGAGCTCTGCGCCCCGGACGCGCGGCAGACCGCTGCTCGGCCGGGGCCCGGTGACACCGCGAGTCCGCTCCGGCGCCTGATTCCCGAGCCGGCTCCTGGAACGCGCACGCCGGGCCGAGCAGGCCCTGATCTCTACGCACGGGTGCTGGTCCAGAACGCTCGCGATCCCGCACTGTGCGTCCGGGACATCGCGGCCCGCTGCGCCGCACCGAGCGGGCCGTGCAGCGGATCACCGCCGACCTCGAAGGCGCCGGCTACCTCCACTGCGTCACCCGTCGGACGCCGTCGCCACCGTCGCCGACCCGCGGTCCCGCCCGAACCGGGTGCCGCCCTCGCCGCTGGGCTCACGGGTCTTGCGGGAGCCCCGTCTGCGGCGCCATTCCGCCGAGGCGGACGCTCCGGGCACAGCCGTTCTTCCCTCCGGGGTTCAGGTCCGCGTGACCGGCCGAGGTCGTCCGACACGTCGGTGTGGCGGCGCGGATTCGGGGCAGTCGCGGCACTGGGGGGCTTACGGAAGGCGAGGTGCCGGAGGGATGAGAGTCGACATGATCACCTCCAGGCTGCTGTCCGAACACGGCCGGACGTACGCCGAGGACGCCGGCATCACGCTGCGCGACAAGCCGGCGCCGCTGTACCAGTTGCTGGTACTCACGGTGCTGTGCGCGATCCGCATCAAGTCCGACACGGCCACCGCCGCCGCCCGGGAGCTGTTCCGGGCCGGACTGCGAACACCTCGAGCGATGGCCGACTCCGACTGGCAGGACCGCGTGAACGCGCTGGGCCGCGCCCGCTACGTCCGGTACGACGAGAGCACCGCCACGGCTCTCGGCGACGGGGCGCAGCTTGTGCTCGACCGCTGGCACGGAGACCTGCGCCGGATGCAGGAGGACGCCGACGGCGACCTGAACGCACTGCGCGACCTGCTGCAGGAGATTCCGAGGATCGGCCCGGTCGGCACGGACATCTTCTGCCGGGAGGCCCAGGCGGTCTGGCCTCAGCTGCGTCCGTTCTTCGACGACCGCGCGTGCGGGACGGCGCGGGACCTCGGTCTACCGCACACGCCCCGCGGACTCGGCGACCTGGTGCCGCCGACGGACCACGCCAGACTGGCCGCCGCCCTGGTCCGGGTCAGCCTCTCGAAGGACGCGGCGAAGGAACTCCAAGCAGCCTGACGCCACCGTTTCAGAAGGTTCCGCTCGCGCCGGGGTAGGTGCTCGCACGTCTGTCGGACGGCACCGGCGAGGAGGCGGCAGCCCCCGCCGGCATCGCTCCTCGGCCCCGCCCGAACATCCGATCGACACGACTACCCTCGTGAGCGCCCGCCGACCGCGGTCCACGCCAGGAGCCGCTCGACGGGCCAGGTAGTGAGGAGCCGGTCGCGTCCGAGATGGGCGCGGGCGGCGCGCGCGTATCCGGAGGACTGCCAGTGCAGCTGCTCGGGTGCGTGTGCATCGGTGTCCACCGCGAACAGGCAGCCCGCCTCGGCTGCCCGGCGCAGCAGGTCGTCGGGTGGGTCGCGCCGCTCGGGCCGACAGTTGATCTCGACTGCTGTTCCGGCCTCGGCGCACGCCGCGAAGACGGCCTCGGCGTCGAAGGAGGATTGCGGGCGGCCACGGCCCGTGACGATGCGACCCGTGCAGTGGCCGAGGACGTCGGTGTGCGGGTTGCGCACCGCCGCCACCATCCGGGCGGTCATCGCCTCGGCATCCGAGCGCAGCTTGGAGTGCACCGATGCGACGACGACATCGAGCCGTGCGAGGAGGTCGTCCTCCTGGTCGAGTGAGCCGTCCTCCAGGATGTCGCACTCGATGCCGCTCAACAGGCGAAAGCCGGTGGCGCGGGCATTGACGGCGGCCACCTCCTCCAGCTGACGCCGCAACCGGTCGGGGCTGAGGCCGTGGGCGATCACGAGTCGCGGCGAGTGATCGGTCAGGACGGCCCACCGGTGCCCCATGGCACGGGCCGCTTCGGCCATCTCCTCGATCGGATGCCTGCCGTCCGACCAGTCGGAGTGCAGGTGGCAGTCGCCTTCGGTGGCCTCCGCCAGTTCCCAGGCGGAGCGGGCCGCCGGGCCTGCCTCGGCCTGGAGCCTGATGAGATAGGTCGGGGCGCGGCCCCGTGATGCCTGTGCGATGACCTCGGCGGTGACCGGGCCGACACCCTGCAACCGCCGGGCTTCGCCCGGGTCGACCGGGCCCGTGTGCAGTCTGCGGGCGGCATCGGCCGCGGTGTGGAACGCCCTCACCCGGTAGGGGGACGCGCCGCGCCACTCGAGCAGGAACGCGATCCGCCGCAGTGCGTCGACCGGATCCATACCTCCAGCCTCTGCTCTGCCCGCCTGGTCGGCGGACTCCTCGAAGACGCCGCGGCACGGGACCGCGCCTCAGGGATGGGATCGAGCCGGGCACCGGGATGCTCAAGCGCGCCTGCGCCACCTTGCACGCGCGCGCCGCCGAGGGCGATGACTGGAGGCTGGAGAACCTCCGCGAGATGCTCCAGCGCGCCTCGGTCGACCCGGCCGACTGCCCGGTGGAGCCGGTGGAGGGCGACTTCGCGAACGACCGGCTGATGATCCCGGACGAGGCCGGCGACGGCACCGTGCTGGGCGTCCTGGCCGACCCGGACGGCTCGTATACGACCCAGTGCCTGGACGCCGAGGGCAACACGGTGGCGATCCTGCGCGCCCTCGAGTAAGGAGCGTCGGTGGTTCGGGCCACGCCGAGCCGGCCCACGCGTCGGGTCCACCGGCTCGGCGATTCTCAGGGGGCTCCCCTCATCCGAGGAGCGCGTCGGCTGCCATCTTGAGTGCGCCCGGGTGCTGCGGTCGCCTGGGTGCGGTGGCGCGGACCTCGAGCATGCGGGCGCCGATCTCCTGAAGCTCCTTGCGCCCGAGAGCGGCCCGCACCTTGGGGAACCAGTCGTTCTCCTCTTCTTCGATGTGATGGCCGACGGACTCGATGAGAACCGTGGTCTTGGCGTCGAAACGCTCGTCACCCGGGTCCATCGCGTCAAGCTCCGCGCAGAGGAGGTCGGCGACGTGGTGCTCCTCGAACGACTCGAGGACGTCCGTTTCGAGCTCCGGCACCAGCTGCCGCACCCTGGGATACATGACCTCGTTCTCGATGTAGGTGTGAACGGTCAAGGCCTCCACGATTCGGCTGACCAGGTCTGCCTTGGCGGCACTGTCATCGTCGCCGGACTCGAACGCCCGGAACAGTTGCCGTATCTCCTTGTGGTCCTCCTTGAGAAGGACGATGGCGTCGGTAGACATAAGTGATTCCCGTGATGAGCTGGTAGCTGGTCTCGATAGGGAGGCCCCGACGGCCTGTCCCGCCGCGGACCAGGTGCGATCGGGTCAGTGCTTCAGTGCGTCCTTCACCTTCTGCCCTGCCTGCGCCACGTCGCCCTTGGCCTGGTCGGCCTTGCCCTCCACGACGAGTCTCTCGATGCCCACGGCCTTGCCGGCCGCCTCCTTGGCCTTCCCCTTGGCCGTCTCGGCTGTGTGCTCGACCTTCTTTCCCGCACTCATGCGGTCCTCCTCCGCGAAACCCTGTCCTGGTCCTCGCGCGCCTACCCGAACGGGCACGTTTCACCCGCGCCGTGTCGGGTGGGCCCGGATCGCGTTCGGTGAGGTCAGAGCCGAGCACGCGGGTGTCCGGCCGGGCGAACCTGCACAGTCCTTCGGGTGCCGCTCCCCTCCTGGTCGCTCGCTCCGGTAGTCCCGCCGGCCCCGAGACCCACCGCCAGGGTCAGTTCGAGGACCCGGTGCGGCGATGCGAGGTCCGGGAACAGCTCCCGCAGCTGCGACATCCGGTACCGGACTGTCTGGGGATGGACGAACAAGGCCGCCGCCGCCTCGTCCCGCCTGCCCTGGTGCAGCAGCCACGCCCGCAGCGTCTGCTCCAGCCGCCGTGCGGTGGTGGCGGGTAGGGTCCGCAACGGTGCGAGGGCTCGGGCGCGCAGGTCCGCGAACGCGTCCGCGTCGGCGCTCAGCACCAGCTCGGGCAGGTGGTCCTCGGTGTCGCGTATGTCAGAGGAGAGGGAGCGCGCACGTACGGCTCGTGCGTACGAGGCGGACGCACGAGTCCACGGCCGGGCCGGGCCGACCACGGCGGTGCGGTCGGTCAGCTGCCGCAGGAGGTGCGATCGGTCGGCATCGGGGACGAGCAGCACACCGGTGGCGTCCGGCAGATCGTCGAGGACGAGAGTGCTCGGGTCGAGCGCACGGTAGGCGGGCCGGGCCTCGACGGCCGGCAGCAGGACCGCGGTCAGCGAGACCGGAGGCTGCCACCCGGCCCGCTGAACAGAGGCCAGCAGCACGTCCGGACTCGCACCGGCGAGGAGGTCGCGGGCCAGGTGTTCCAGGTGGCGCTCGTGGGCCCTGCCCCGGGCGGCCAGTTCGTCGGCGTGGCCCGCGGCGCTCGCCGCAGAGAGCTCGTCGATGTAGGCGAAGGTCAGCTCGGCGAACTTGGCGACCTCGGCGGCGGGCAGACCTGCGGGTACGGCACCCGCCGCCAGGCATCGCCAGGCCACGCGGGCGCCGACGCGGTAGGCGCTGAGGAGGGCGTCCATCGAACGGCCGTCGCGCACCTCGCCGCGGCCCAGCTCGTACGCTGCGTCACCCGCGTCGCCGCCCGTGGCGTTCCCGCTCGCGAGGTCGAGGTAGTGCCCCAGCGCGGTGCGGACGGCTCGGCGGATGGTGTCGCCCATGCGGCCCGAAAGGGCGTTGGCATAGGGCGGGACCTCGTCGATGATCGCCTCGACGACCTCGTCGGCGGTGGCCGTCAGCGCGGCCCGAAGCGCGGTGACCGTCGCCTCGTCCAGGACCAGCTCGCCGGCCCTCCGGATTGCATGGCTCACTTTTTGTTCCCTGCGAACAATCCTGTCGACCGGATTCACATCCTACGGTCAGGACTTTACGCCCCGAGGCGCAGCAAGCTGGAGTCATGACGAGTGCAGCGCTCCGCAGCAGGGCGTGGAAACTGCTGGAGATGGTCACGACACCGCTGCTGCCGTCGGACTACCTCGACCTGGTCAGCCCACTGCGTGCGGGCGCCGACCTGCGTGGGCGTATCGAGGCCGTGCACCTCGAGACGGGTGACGCCGCGACGGTCGTGATCAGGCCGGGACGGGGCTGGCGCGGCCACACGGCCGGTCAGTACGTGCGGGTCGGGGTCGACGTCGACGGGAGGCGCCTGTGGCGTGCCTACTCCATCACCTCGCCGACGAACCGTCAGGACGGCCGTGTCACGATCACCGTGAAGGCGATCCCGGACGGCAAGGTGAGCAACCACCTGGTCCGCAAGGCGAGACCGGGCACGCTGGTCCAGCTCGAGCAGGCAACCGGTGACTTCGTGCTGCCGCATGCCAAGCCCGCGAAGGTGCTCTACCTGACGGCCGGCAGCGGCATCACGCCCGTGATGGGCATGCTGCGCGACATCGAGTTCGACGACGTCGTCATGGTCCACTGCGCGCCGCGGCCGCAGGACGTGCTCTTCCGCAACGAGCTGCACGGCCTGGTCGCGGCCGGGAAGCTGCGCCTCACCGAGGTGCACACCGCCACGGACGGCAGGCTCGAGATCGCCCGTCTCGGCGAGCTCGTGCCCGACTGGGCCGAGCGCGAGACCTGGGCCTGCGGGCCCGAGGGCCTGCTGGACGCCGCAGAGGAGCACTGGCTCGAGCACGGCGTCCAGGAGCGCCTGCACGCCGAACGCTTCCGCCCCCGCACCGTTGTCACCGACGGCGGTGGCGGCGGCGAGGTCACGTTCAGCGCCACCGGCAGGACCGTCGACGCGGACGGCGCCACGCCGTTGCTGGAGGTGGGCGAGGAGGCCGGCGTGCTCATGCCCTCCGGGTGCCGCATGGGTATCTGCTTCGGCTGCGTCACGCCGCTCAAGGCGGGCGCGGTCCGCGACCTGCGCACCGGCGAGATCACCGAGGCCGAGCCGGGCGTCCTCATCCAGACCTGCGTGTCCGCCGCGGCGGGCGCCTGCGACATCGAACGGTAGAGGCACCTTGACCGCCATCGACCCCACCGCCCACCTGACCGCCGAGCAGATCGAGGAGCTCGGCCGCGAGCTGGACGCGATCCGCGACGAGGTGATCGCCGGCCGCGGCGAGAAAGATGCCGCCTACATCCGTAAGGTCATCTCGGCGCAGCGCAAGCTCGAGCTGGCCAGCAGGGGCGTGCTGCTGTTCTCGATCTTCCCGCCCGCGTGGCTGCTCGGCACCGCCGGCCTGTCCGTGGCGAAGATCATGGACAACATGGAGATCGGCCACAACGTCCTGCACGGCCAGTGGGACTGGATGCGGGACCCGAAGATCCACTCCACCACCTGGGAGTGGGACCACGTCTCGCCGTCCGACCAGTGGAAGCACTCGCACAACGAGCTGCACCACACGTACACCAACGTGATCGGCAAGGACAACGACCTCGGCTACGGCATCATGCGCGTCGACGAGGACCAGAGGTGGCACCCGTTCCACCTCGGCCAGCCGCTGTGGAACTTCCTCAACGCCTGCTTCTTCGAGTACGGCATCGCGGCGTACGACCTGGAGCTCGGCAAGAACCTGCACAGGCGCCGCCGTAAGGACCCGGAGTTCCGCCAGCGGGCCAAGGCCGTGGGCCGCAAGATCCGCAAGCAGGTGCTCAAGGACTACGTGATCCACCCGCTGCTGTCGGGCCCGTCGTTCCTCACCACGCTCGCCGCCACCTTCACCGCGAACCTGGTCCGCAACGTCTGGACCCACTCGGTGATCATGTGCGGGCACTTCCCCGAGGGCGTACGGGTCTTCGAGCGCCGGTCGATCGAGGGAGAGACACGCGGCCAGTGGTACCTGCGCCAGATGATGGGCTCGGCGAACATCAGCGGCAGCAAGGCCCTGCACTTCATGACCGGCAACCTGTCGCGCCAGATCGAGCACCACCTGTTCCCGGACCTGCCGAGCAACCGGTACGCCGAGGTCGCGGTGAAGGTGCGCGCGCTGTTCGAGAAGTACGAGCTGGACTACGTTACCGGGCCGCTGCCCAAGCAGGTGTTCTCCGCGTGGCGCAAGGTCTTCCGGCTCGCGCTGCCGAACAAGAAGCCCAAGGTCAGGACGCCGGACCGCGAACAGGAGCTCATCGCGGCCTGATTTCCGGCCCCGCCCCCTGGGTCGGGCGGGAGCGCTGTCCCGGCCCGGCCCCGCCCACGAGCGGGTGAATGGAGCCCGTACGCCACCGCTGAGGGAGTTGGCTGGAGCCGACACGTCACCCGGCCGGGCGGCAGCGACAAGGCCGGGACCTCATCGACGAGAAGACCCAGGGCAAGCACGGCGAGCAGGTCGACGCAGCCCAGCAGAAGCTCAAGGACGAGTTGGCGGACACGCCCCCGGAAGCCGACGAGGACACCCCGCCGAAGGCATAGCCACCCGCCTCGCCGAAGGCCGAGGCCCCGGCTCCCGTGAGGGGTCGCCGGTCCCGGCCGATCGCGTACGGGCGGGGGCCGTCCTCCACCGGAGGTCGCCGGCGGACGCGGCCGCCGGTCGCTGTTCGCGGACTTCCCCCACTGTCAGTACCGCCGGCTGCCCGTCACTCCGTCTCGAACTGCACGAGGTGGGCGACCTCTCGCCCGTGCGCGTCGAGGCAGGGGTAGATGCCGCCGCCCTCACCGTTGTCCAGCAGCGCGACGACCATCGCCTGGGTCCGCTCGTCCGACAGGACGTGCCATCCGGCGCGGAACGCGTCGGGAGCGGATTCCTCGGGCAGCCGCAGGGCGTCGGGCCGGTGTTGCCGACAGGCGGCATCGAAGAGCGGCAGCAGACCCCGGTCCTGGCCGTTCGCGGCACGGTGCCGGATCTCCAGCCCGGCCAGCCGCATCAGCGCGTCCACCAGGGCGCCGTCATCGTCGGACGAACCGCTGAGGCACACGACGCCGCAGTGCGTCAGCACGCCGACTCCCGAGTACTCGCCGAGCTCCACCGGCGGCGTCTCGCCGAACCACAGCAGCAGCCCGACCGCCATCGGCGCCGCCCCTGGCGCCGCGTCCATCACCGCGTACACCCGATGGCTGCCCGGAGGCACCTCCAAACCGTCCGCTTCCCCCGACGTCGGGTCGAAGACGGTGGCCCATTCCGTCCGCACGACGAAGGAACCGATGGCATGAATCCACCAGGACTCGCGTGGTCCGCTCGTCTGCGGCGCCTCCACGAGGTGAGCGAACAACGGCTTGGCGAAATCCATCTGACACTTCCTCACTGCCGGGCAACCGGGCGGTCCCCGGCTGCGGCACCGCATCCTCGCAGGGGTTTCTGACAGCCGGGGATCAGGGTCGACCCGAGGGTGCGTCCCGCGCTGCCGCTTGCGGCCGCGTCCGGGGACGATGGCTGCTATGCCCCTCCCCCGGGTCCGCGACGTCTCGCAGCAGGCCCGGCACGGGAGCCGGCCGCGTGACTGGTGTGTGGGAATGCGGGCGCGGGGTAGGGGAGCGTCGTGCCGTCTCGCACCACCGTGGTGACCTGCCGGACGCCCGTCAACTGTCGCCGCACTGTCTCCCGAACCCCGCGTGGGGATGATGCCCCGGCCTTTCCCCGACCGGGATGGAGCCTCGGTGCCATGCCATCCGACTACTGCTCCGTCTTCATCGGACCCGACCTGCGGATCGAAAGCCGCCGGGCAGGACAGAACACCGTCTGCGTGCTCGTCGGCGACGCGCACATGGGCAACGAGCGCCAAGTTCGGGATGCGCTACGGGCGGTGTTGGACGGCCGACCGGCCGTACTCGCCGTAGACCTGGCCGCCGTCCGCCTCTTCACCTCCAGTTGCCTCAATGCCCTCCTCAGCGCCCGCCTCACCGCCCGCGCAGCCGGCACCCGGCTCGTCCTGGCCGCCCCGAGCAGCGGAGCACGCCGGGTCCTGGAAATCACGGGAGCCGACGCCGTCCTGCCTGTCTACGACACCGTCGCGCAAGCGCTCGCCGACAACGGCACCGCACCGGCACCGTAGGGTTGAGAGTCGGCGGGCCTGACCTACGCGTGCCGCGCAGCGGCCTCCTCGACGGTTCCACCTGCATCGCCGGCCGAGGATGTTCGTCCAGGAAAGCGCCGAGTACCTCGTAGAGGTGGAGGTCGGAGCCGCACAGGCCGGTGGCGGTGACCTCGACGAGGACGTCGGTCGGCTCCTCGATCCGCGGCTCGGGAACGCTGTGGACCTCGACGTTGCGGCAGCCCTGCCAGGTGACTGCTCTCATCGTTCCTCCTTGGCGAACGCGGCGTCAGGGGCTCAACGTCACTGCGCGGTGGGCTCGTTGTTGCGGTGGGCAGCCCGGTCACCGAGTGCGGTGAGGCGGTGGAGCGCCCCGTTCCGCCGGTAGCCCCGGGCGGCTTCGGCACCGGTTCGGCGTTGGAACGGGGCGTCGCCACCGGGCGGAAGCAGCCGGGCTGCCAGGGCGAGGGCGCGGCCGGTGGTCGCGGGCGCCAGGCCGTGTGCCAGCACACCGGCTTTCGCCAGCGGGGTGAGGACGAGTTCGCGGCGCCCGTGTTCGACGGCGTCGACGATCCGCCGGACGGCTCGGTGGAGTACGGCAGCAGGTGGGGCACCGCGATCCGGCCGCCGATCGAGCCGATGGTCACGATCGACCCCGCCCGAGGTCGACCTCGGCTCCGAACCGGTCGCGCACCGCTGCCAGCAGCCTGCCGGGCGCTTCGGCCGAGGTCATATCGCAGCTGGTTGCCGCCGCCGCTCCCGGCAGTCCGCGCAGTCCGGCCCCGGCACGTGCGAGGGCGGGTTCGTCGCACGCACAGAGCATCACGCGGCAGCCGCGCGAGGCGAGTTCGCCCGCGATCAACAGGCCGATGCCCCGCGAGGAGCCGGTGACCAGCGCCGTCCGGCCGACGATCGGGATCCTCTTCGACATCGCCCGTCATTTCCCAACTCCCCTGTCGGCCGCGCCGGGACACCCTGCGCCGCCACCGGCGGCGAGCACGCTCAGGCATCCGGCTGTCGGTCCTGGTCGCGGTCACGGAGGCGGTGGCTGGTGTCACAGAACGGGTAGCGACGGCTGCGGCGGCACGTGCACAGCGCCGTCACCGGCCGGTCGGCCCGGATGCTCCGGCCGTCGGGAAGCACGATCTCCACCGGGCCGTCGACCAGTACCGGTCCGCTGCCGGTCAGCCGCAGCCTCGGGAGGGACTGCTCGTCACGGCCGGACACCGCGCACCACCACCAAGGTCTCCGCCCGCTCGCCGACGGCGATCAGGCCGCGCTCCTCGAACCAGTCGGCCCGCTGCGACATGACCGGCCCGAAGGGCTGGGTCATGGCCGCCACCACACCGGCCCGCAGCCCGGACTTCCGGAGAGCATGCACGGTGGCTGCCTGATCCGCCAGGGAGGACTGCACCATCAGCAGCACACCCCCCGCGGTCAGCAGCAGCGGGGCCTGGCGGCAGATGCGGTCGAGCAGCAGCCGCCCGGTCGGCCCGGCGTCCCAGGCCCGCGCGCTGCCGTGCCGGGGCGGCCGGTCCCGGGCCGAGGGTACGTAGGGCGGGTTGGAGACGATGAACTCGAAGCGGCGCCGGGCCACCGGGGACGTCAGGTCGCCGTGGCGGACCGTGAGGCGCAGGTGACGCAGCCGGGCGTTGGCCCAGGCGGTGGCGAGCGCGAGCCGCGACAGGTCCACGGCGGTCACGGTGGCGCCGAGTTCGGCGCCGGCCAGTGCGACGGCCCCGCTTCCGGTGCCGAGGTCGAGGAGCCGGGACCCGGGTTGTGGCCGTTCGCGCCGCAGTGCCTCGATGAGGAGAGCGGTGTCGCCCTGGGCGGGGTACACGCCGGGAGGTCGCAGGAGAAGCATGGTGGAGCGCCTGCCCGTTTCGACCGATTTGATCCCTGGCATCAGGCTTCCTCCGCTGGAGCGGATGCGTCCGGCAGCGGCGCGCGCAGGGAGCTGTGGCCGTGCTGCCTGCAGGTGAGCAGGTGGGCGCCGAGCCGGGCTTCCACTGCGGCGGTGGCGGCGATACCGAAGGCGATGTCGGGGCCGAGCGAGGGATCGCCCCCGACCAGTGGGGTGATGACGGTGCGTCGGACGAGTTGCTCGTGGACGGCGTCGGCCAGCACGTGCTCCCGGTAGAACAGGGTGCCGGCCGAGGATGCGCCGAGTCGCTCCAGCGCTGCGGCCAGCCGGGCGGCGCCGGGCGGTGAGGTGATCTCCACCGCGGCGAACTGGCCGACGAGCGCGCCGCGCAGCGAGCGGTGCAGGCCGAACAGCGACATCAGGTTGACCACGGCGAGGGCGGGGGCCGGGACGTCCTCGAGGTAGCGTCCGTAGCCGGGGTCCAGGTCGAGGTCGGCCATCATCTCGGCGAACAGTCGTGCGTGGGCGCGGTCGGGGTGGCCGGCGCCGTACTCGTCGTACTGCACCGAGACGAGCGCGGCCTTGGCGGGGTTCGGCAGGCGTGGCACGACCCACATCTGCGGGTCGGCTTCCTTGAGGTGGTAGAGCGAGCGGTGCACCAGGTACTCGCGTGCCTGCCAGCGCTCCCCATGGTGAAGCAGGTGGTGGGAGGGGCCGGTGCCGGCGCTGTCGTCGGCCAGCAGGGCGGCCAGGGCCCGGGCCAGCGGCGGCGGTTCGCCGGTCCCCTGCCGGACTGCCGTGAGGAACGCGTGCTCCAGCGCGGCTCGCAGGGTCAACAGGCCCGGGTGCCACTCCCAGTCGGGGTCGACCTCGGCGAAGCCCTGGTAGTGCAGTTCGTAGCAGACGTAGAGGGCCAGTTGCAGGTCCTCGCCCCACGGGTCCTCGATCGGCGGGCGCGCGATCCGCGCGGCCGGGTCGGGGAAGGCGCGGAGGGCGGTGACGAGCCCGGCGCTGAGGGGTCCGCGCGGTCTCGGCAGGGCGGGTGCCGCGCTGACGGCGGCGTGCGGGGCGTGGCCGGTCGCAGGGGTGGGAGTCACGGCTGCCCCCCCCGGTGCCGGGTGCAGTTCCAGGACGCAGCACTTGGGGCCGCCGCCCGCCTTCAGCAACTCGGGCAACCGCACCCCGATAGGGACGAAGCCGTGGTCGTACAGCTGCGCGGCGAGACCGTGGGCGGCCTCGGTGAGCAGCACGTGGCGGCCGTCGCTGACCGCGTTGAGGCCGAGGACTGAGGCGTCCTGGTCACCGGCCAGGATCGCACCGGGGAACAGGGCGTGCAGGGTGCGGTTGCTCTCGGGGGTGAAGGCCGGCGGGTAGTACATGATCTGGTCGTCGCTCAGCACGGCCAGTGCCGTGTCCAGGTGGTAGTAGCGCGGATCGGTGAGAGCAAGGCTGACGACCCGCCGACCGAACGCCAGCTCCGCCTCGCCGTGCGCGGCCGGGCTCGTCCGCAGGCCGGAGCCCGCCAGGACCCGGCCGCCGATCGGCAGGAAGTCGCCCTGGCCTTCGTTCGGCAACCGGGCGACCGTCGGGCGGTACCCCGCCGTGCGGAACCAGGCGCGGTGGGCCGTCGCTTCGGGCGCCCGTTCGGGGTGCCGGAACCGCGCGATCAGGACCCGGCCGTCCACCACCGAGGCACCGTTGGCGGCGAACACCATATCCGGCAGCCGCGGCCGGGCAGCGATGGTCTCGACCCGGTGGCCCAGCTCGTTCAGCGTGTCGCGGAGCTTCCGCCACTGCCGCAGGGCGGCCTCGCTGTCGACCGGGCGGCTCGGGTCCATCCACGGGTTGATCGCGTAGTCGACCGCGAAGTACGTCGGCGGACAGAGTAGGTAGCGCCGGCGGACCGCTTCACGGCGCGGGACGGCGGTGGAGGTCATCGGCTCCTCCTGGGCGAGGGGACGGCTTGGTCGGACGGCTCGGTCAGCGACTGGCGAGCAGCCGGGGGGACAGGGCTTTGATCATGGTGTTGGTCCAGCGCATCTGGCGCAGGGATCGGGGGTGGCAGGCGGATGCGAGGTCGAGGAGGGGCGAGTCGCGGGTGGCCTGGGCGAGTTGGGCGAGCATCTCCCGGTTCAGAGCTCCACGGCCACCTCCGTGCTCGCGAGGATCGCCATCGCGCCTACCCGGGACGCCGCGCGGTAGACACGGCGCGGACGGGCGCACCAGCGACCGGACAGCGCGTCGCGCCGCGGGCCGGCTCTCGGCCGGCGGAGGCGAGTTCGGGCCTGCACGTGCTCACGCTCCGCCGCCTCCTGCCTGCCTGCCTGGCACGGAAGGCGGGACGGTAGAGGTACTGTCGACGGCCGGCAGCCTCGGTGCCCAGCCGCTGGCTTCCGGGGCCGCGGCGCACCCGTCACCCGGCTCCGCCCGGGCCGCGTGGGATCGCTGGTCGTCAGAGGGGCCGTCAGCCGCCACGCCTTCGCGCCGCCCTACGTCCACACGCGGCATCCGGCCGAGGCGCGAACAGGTCCGCGCCCTGGATCACGGGCCTGGGCGCAGCTGGTCGTGGAAGAGTTGCAGTGCGGCCAGTACCGCGCGGTCCTGAATGCACTCCGGTGGCGCGGATGGGGTTTCCGGTCGGGTCGTGCGGGTGCCGTGGGGGTGGGCGACGGCGACGTAGACGGTGCCCACGGGGCGGCCGTCCTGCGGGGCGGGGCCGGCGACACCGGTGGTGGCGAGCCCGTAGGTGGCGCCGGTGACCGCGCGGATTCCCTGTGCCATCTGGACCGCGACCTCCGGGTGGACGGCCCCGGCACGGGCGAGGAGCGCGGAGTCGACGTGCAGGACGTCCGCTTTCAGGTCGGTGGCGTAGGCGACCACGCCGCCCAGGAACGTCCCACCCGAACCGGGCGCGTCCGCGAAGGCCACCGCGACCCGCCCCGCGGTCAGCGACTCGGCGACGGACACGGTGTGGCCGGCGGCAGCCAGCGCGGCGGTGATCTGCCGAACCAGGACTCCCGGCCGGTCAGGCGGAGGCTGCATGCCGCGCTTGGCTGGGTCTGGCTCGCAGGACATCGTGGTCGGCCTACTCGACGGCGACCCGGACCGTGTCCAGGGCCGGGTCGGCGCTGTCGGGAACGAGCATGCCCGCCTCGATTCCGCTGCGCAGGTAGTCGGTGACCTACTTGTCGAGGAGTTCGCCCGGCAGCGCGGCGGGGATACCAGGCGGGTACGGGGTGAGCATCTCGGCCGCGACCCGTCCGGCCGCCTTGTCGACGGGGACCTGCTCGGTGGGCCCCCCGGCAACCCCCGGCACCGCGCAGCACCCGACCGTACGGGACCGGTACGACGCAACAGCCGAAGCCACGCACTCGCACTCGGTCCCGCGACGAGAACCCGCCACACCGGGAAGCCCTGTGCCCAAAACGGACGGTGTCGCTGACGGTCGAACCGCGGGTTCGTGAAGTGGACGCCGCCATCGCGGTCGAGCTGACTCGCCGAGCTTTCCCGGTGTCCGTCGGGTGAGGCCCGAGATCACCGGCTGACGCGGGGCCCGCCAGGCGGGTACGACCGCCGGCCCCGCCCCGATGCCGATCAGCTTCCGTCGCTCCTACGCGATCCCCAACCCTGCCTTCGGTCGGAGGCAGGTCATCAGGGCAGCGGCGTCCCGCCCGTGGCGTTGAGGATCTCCGCCGTGATGTAGGAGGACTCCTGGGAGGCGAGGAAGACGTAGGCCGGGGCCATCTCGGCGGGTTGCGCGGCGCGCCCGAGCGGTGACTGCTCGCCGAAGTGTGCGACCTTCTCCTCGTCCATGGTGGCCGGGATCAGCGGAGTCCAGACCGGGCCGGGGGCGACGGAGTTGACCCGGATTCCGTGGGGGGCGAGCTGCATCGCCAGGCCCTGCGTGAAGGCGACGATCGCGGCCTTGGTCATGGCGTAGTCCAGCAGGTGCGGGCTGGGCTTGTACGCCTGGACGGACGCGGTGTTGATGACCGAGCCACCCGCCCTCAGATGGGGCAGGGCCGCGCGGGTGGTGAAGAACATGCCGTAGAGGTTGGTCCTCAGGACCCGGTCGAACTGCTCGCTGCTGATCGCGGCGAGTCCTTCCGGCTGGGACATCTGGTAGGCGGCGTTGTTCACCAGGATGTCCAGGCCACCCAGCTCCGCGACGCAGCGCTCCACCAGGCCCGTGCAGAACGCCTCCTCACGCAGGTCGCCCGCCACGGCCACCGCCCGTCGGCCCGCCTCGCGCACCACACGGGCGGTCTCCTCGGCATCCGCGGCCTCCTCGGGCAGGTGGCAGAACGCCACATCCGCGCCCTCGCGTGCGAAGGCCAGCGCCACCGCCCGGCCGATACCCGAGTCGCCGCCGGTGATCAGCGCGACCCTGCCCTCCAGACGGCCCGTCCCGCGGTAGGAGGTCTCCCCGTGGTCAGGTACCGGGCTCATGGCGCCGCCGGTGCCGGGGTGCGGCTGGGACTGCTCGGGAAACGGCGGCGTCGGGTGCTGCTCGGTGGGGTCGCGGGGCGTGTGCTGGTCGCTCATCACGGCGAAAGGCTCCCTTCAGGGTGGGTGGGCCGTCGGCCTGATCGCCTGCCGGCGGTGTGGTTCGGTCAGGCCGCGGCGAAGACCGTGACCAGCGTGTCGTTGAAGGCGGGCAGGTCGTCGGGCTTGCGACTGCTCACCAGGACGTTGGGCCCGTCCGTGCACACCCGGACCTGCTCGTCGGCCCAGTGCGCGCCGGCGTTGACCAGGTCGGTGCGAAGGCTCGGCCAGGAGGTGAGGTTGCGCCCTCGGACCACGTCCGCCTCGATCAACGTCCACGGGGCGTGGCAGATGGCGGCAACCGGCTTCCCGGCGTCGAAGAACGACCTGGCGAACGCCACCGCGTCCGAGTCCATGCGCAGAGCGTCGGGATTGGCGACGCCGCCTGGCAGCACGAGCGCGTCGTAGTCGTCCACCGAGGCGTCCGCGACCACGGCGTCGACCTTGAACGTGTCACCGTGGTCGAGGTGGTTGAACGCCCGAACGCTGCCGCTTCGGGTGGATACCAATCGGGCTGTGCCGCCCGCCTCCTGGACGGCTTGCCAAGGCTCGGTGAGTTCGACCTGCTCGACGCCCTCGGGTGCGACGAGGAACGCGACGGTCTTTCCCTGCAACGTGGCCACGGCGGGCTCCTGTTCTGCTGAGGTCGTCGGGGGCGATCGCCGACGGAGGATGGTCGGCTGCGCCCGTTTCACTCCCGTGACGGGCGGTGAGCCTGCCAGGCGGGCGCGCCCGCCGAACGCTCCCACGCTGGCACAGCTCCCCAAGGCGCGCCTTCGGTGGAAACCGTCCCCGTCAGTAGGCCGGGCGGCTCAGCTCGAGCCGCGGCGATCCGGCCGTACGGGCAGCGTTGGGTCTCATGGGAACCTTCACCACGCGGATGAGTGCTGCCAGCCGGTCCGGCTGCTACGACGACGGGATCACGGCCTGGGTCTTGCGGACACTGGACGCCGTGGGCGGGGCGGCCGAACTCGACGCGGTGACCGCGCCGCTCAAGCGCGCCGTCCAGGGGCTGCCGCTGGGGCGACTGCGCGACGTGCTGCACGGACGGCCGCTGGGACACCCGCTGCACCCGGGCCTTGTCCAACTGCCGGTAGGCGCTTGGATGTCCGCCGTCGTCCTGGACTTCACGCCCGACGGCGAGCGCGTCGCGCGTTCTCTCGTCGCGGTCGGTGTCCTCGCCGCAGCTCCGGCAGCGCTCACCGGATGGGTCGACTGGGCCGAACAGCACGACCGGCAGATGCGCACCGGCCTGCTCCACGCCGGGTCGATGGCGGCCGCGACGGTCCTGTTCGGTTCGTCGTGGGCAGCCCGCTCCTGCGGCCGCCAACGCCTGGGCCGAGCCCTGGGCCTGGCCGGGCTCGCTGCGGTCGGCACCGGAGCAGCGATCGGCGGCCACCTTGCCTACCGTCAGGCAGCCGGTGCGAACCGGACGGAGCCCGTACCGCACCTGGTGGAGCCGGGCTGGCACACGCTCGGGCACGCGGATGAGTTCGCCGAGGGACGGCCGGCGCGCCGGCTGGTGGGCGAGGTGCCGGTACTGGTGATGCGGGAATCCGCCGATGTGTTCCACGTCCTGGCCGACCGCTGCAGTCACGCCTCGGGCCCCCTCTCGGAGGGCGAGGTCGCCGACGGCTGCGTGACCTGCCCCTGGCACGGCAGCGTCTTCCGCCTGTCGGACGGCTGGAACGTCGGCGGCCCTGCCACCGCCCCGCAGCCGCACTTCCTCACCCGCACCGACGGCGACGGCAACCTCCAGGCCCGCTTGCCCGACGCCGGATAGGCTCGCCCCCTGCTCCACCGCCGCGGCCACGAAGACCGTCGTCCTGAGCGCCTGCCGTGCCCAGACCGTCAATCTGGGGTTCGCCGGGCAGAGCGGACGGGGTGACGCCCAGGTGCGGCGGGCTGATCCGGGAGGTCAGGGCGTTTGGCGGTCTGCTCCGGGCGGCTCGGGGCCGCGCCCGGCGGAGTCGCCGGGCACCTGCCGACCGCCGTCGGGGGTCCGCCACGACCCGGCCCGGCTGCGCGCCGGGCCGCTCTCGGGCCGCGGCCGGGCCCGGCGGGAGACGCGGCGGCTCCCCCAGACGAAACCGCCAACGAGCAGCACGAGGATGAACAGAGCGGAGAGCCCGATGGCGACCGCATTCGGCCCGTTCGCTGCGGCGATGATCATGGCGTTCTCCCTTCGGGTGGGACCACGGGCCGGCCGCAGAAGCGACCGGGCCACACGGGCGCACGACGTCTACCCGACCCGCCTGGCCGCACACGCGGACGTCCGGCCGGCCCGAACCGGGTGCCGCAGCGTGGGAGGCCCGTACAGGCGCACGCGTCCTCGCGGACGATGTGCACCACGGACACTCAGCTCACGCTCTGGCCCGGCGATCAGACACCGCAGGCGGCGAGTGCCGCCGCGCCGTGGGTGAGCTGCGGAGTCAGGGCTGTGTTGCGGGTCGCACGTCGGGCGGGGCTACGTGCCTGCGTCGGGCTTCTCGTCTCCCTGGGAGCGGGCGCGGAGTTGTTCGTTGAGGCGCAGCGCTTCTTCGAGTTGGTCCTCGAGGATGATGATGCGGCAGGCGGCTTCGATGGGGGTGCCCTGGTCGACGAGGTCGCGGGCGCGCATGGCGATGCGTAGTTGGTAGCGGGAGTATCGGCGGTGTCCGCCGTCGGAGCGCAGTGGTGTGATGAGGCGGTGTTCGCCGAGGGCCCGTAGGAAGCCGGGGGTGGTGGCGGTCATCTCGGCGGCGCGGCCCATGGTGTAGGCGGGGTAGTCGTCATCGTCGAGCATGCCGGGTGTGTCGGGCGTGTCGGAGCTGGCCGTGGTGGTCACTGCACCTCTCTGGTTCTCGGGAGAACGCGTCGAGGGGCCCCGGGGCCATGTCGGCTCCCGGGGCCCCGAAGGGGAAACAACACCATCTACCGGCCTGGGCCGGTCCTGTGACTTCCGCACTGCCCCTGGGGGGTGTGCGGGGATCGCGTATGCGTGAGCGGTAGGCGTCCAACGGCATCGGCGTCGGCCGCGACCACGTGCCGGTCGTGCCCAGGAACTGCTGGGTCAGACGGTCCAGTTCACGGAACGTATCGGTGCGCATCAGCATCGTGAAACACCTCCACTGATCGATGGGTGCCAGTGCGCTTTCACCTGAAACCGTTCTAACATGTCATCCATCCGATGACAAGTGCGGAGTGTCGTCCATAGAATGACGCCATGAGCAAGACCCCCCAGAAGCACACCGAGGGCTCCGAGTCGCCGCCCTTCCTCGCCGCCGTCGCCGCGCTCGCCACCATCGACGACACCGTCCGGGCAGCCCGCTCGCCCGGCGCCCCCCCAGCGTGACGGCCCCGAACAGCGCGGCGAGCAGGCTGATGCGGAACAGGCCCTGGCCGCCCTGGTGCTGCTGCGAGAGCTGCGGGCCCAGCTCGCCGACTGGGAGGCCCCGCTGGTGGAGACTGCCCGCGCCGCCGGTGCGACCTGGGCCGACCTCGCCCTCCCGATGGGCGTCGCCAGCCGCCAGGCCGCCGAGAACCGCTACCTGCGCCTGCGCCCCCCGGGCGGCGCCTCGGCCGATCCGGAGACCGGTGCCGAACGGGTCAAGGCCGTGCGCGACCGCCGAGCGGCCGAGCGCGCCATCGCGGCCTGGGCCCGCGACCACGGCGCCGCGCTGCGCGTGCTCGCCGCCCAGATCATCGCCACCCCCGGCCTCCCACCCCGGGCCCGTCCGGCGCTCACCGCGCTCACCACCGCGCTCGGCTCCACCGACCCGGCCGCCCTGATGGCGCCACTGGCCGACATACGCCCCCACCTCGGCAGCACCCATTCCGGCCTCGCCACCCGCCTCGACGATCTCGCCCTCCACACCGACCGCCTCCGCCAGGACAGTGACCAACGACGCGCCTGATCCCGCGATCGCCCAGGACCCCTGGGAGCACATCGACAACCGACTCGCCGCCCTCGAGCACCGGATCCGGCAACAGGGCGCCGCGACGCTCGCCGCCACCGACGCCCACCTGGCCCGGCTCGCGGCGATCCGCCGCACCCTCGCCACCGATCCCTGGCCCCCACCCACCCCGACCCCGACCGCGGCGCCCGCCGCCACAGCCCTCGGACGCCCCCGCCCCCACCCGGGCGAGGAACGAGAATCCGGGTCCGGGCCGCCACCGTGACGGGCGGGATCGGCGGCAGGAGAGCTGATCTCACGCTCCCCGATTCCACGGCCGGCCCACCGCCGGCGAGCACCTCTCCTGCCCGACTCCGGAGGCTCGAGAGTGCGCGTCGTGACCCCGTGGCGACGGATCATCACTCCCCTACTGCCCTGAACGCGAAGGGAGTTAGGGCACGGCTGGTGGCGCCTGCCGTCGCGCTCGCTTCCGGCAGCGGTCGGGCAGCGGGCAGCGGCCAAGGTGTCCGCTCGCACCCACCAACGGCACCACGATGACCGGGGCCGGGGTGGTAGTGCCGGGTCTACCAGCGCGGTGCAGGCTGTCCTATACGAGCCTTCGCGGCATGTGACACCGCATCAGCGACCGGGTCGGGTCCTTCGGCGAGCTCCAGGACGAGGCCAGCCGCGGCGGAGGTGTCGAGCAACGCAACCAGCACCCGGGCAACGTCGTCGCGGGTGACCTGGCCGACACTCCGCTCAGCGGTGAGTCGAACGGTGCCGACGCCCGGCTCGTTCGTGAGGGCGGCCGGTCGCAGCACGGTCCAGTCGAGGTCCTGGGCCATCAGATGGTCGTCCGCGGCGGTCTTGGCGTTCACGTAGGCGGCCCACACTCCGTCGGCATGGTCTGGGGGTGGGCTGCCCGCACCGCGGGTGGAGACCATCACATACCGCCGGACCCCGGCCCGCAGCGCGGCGTCGGCGAGAAGGACCGCGGCCCGGTGGTCGACGGTGTGCTTGCGGGCAGCGCCGCTGCCCGGCCCGGCCCCGGCGGCGAAGACCACGGCATCAGCCCCGGACAGGATCGCAACGACGTCCTCGCACGATGCCTGCTCGAGGTCGCGGACCGCGGGCTGCGCGCCGTCCGCCAGCAGGTCGCTGCTGTGGTCCGGGTTGCGAACGATTCCGACGACGGTGTCGCCGCGCGCAGCGAGCAGTCGACTCAGGCGCCGGGCGATCTGGCCGTGGCCACCTGCGATCACGATCTTCATGAAACTCTCCTCCAACGGACATGGCGGTGCGGTCTCCACCGGACGGGTGCTGACGTCCAGGCGTCCGGCCGGCTGAGATCGCCGACGTGGACTTGGCAGCCGCTGCTGCAGCGAGCCGGTCGAGTGCGGCGGGCCGGTCTGGCGCCGACCCGAGCCCGTCGTGGCAGACCGGGCTCAGAAGGCGATACGGACCTTCAGTGCGGTGCGGTTGTCCATCGCGTCGTACCCGCCGGGCACCCCGTCGAGGTCGACGGTGCGATCGAAGACCAGGCCCGGGTCGATCGCGCCGGACAGGACGTCCGGAAGCAGCTCGGGGATGTAGGCGCGGGCCGGGGCCACGCCGCCGCCCAGCGAGACGTTGCGGCCGAACATCTGGCCGATGTCGACACCTGCGCTGCCGCCGTGCGGCACGCCGACGTAGCCGACCGCGCCGCCGTCGCGGGCGATCGAGAGGGCGGTGCGCATGGACTCCTCGGTGCCGACGGCCTCCAGGACGGCGTGCGCGCCCTGACCGCCGGTCAGCTCCTTGACCGCCTCGATCGCGGCGTCGCCGCGATCTGCGACCACGTCGGTGGCGCCGAACGAGCGGGCGATCGCAGTGCGCTGGTCGTGCCGGCCCAACGCGATGATCCGGTCAGCGCCGAGCCGCCGGGCGGCGAGCACGCCGCACAGGCCGACCGCGCCGTCGCCGACCACCGCAACGGTGGCGCCCGGCCGGACCTGGGCGGCGACCGCGGCGTGGTGACCGGTGCTCATCACGTCGGAGAGGGCGAGCAGGCCGGGCAGCAGCTTCTCCTCGCCGGCGGTCTCCTTCGGCAGCTGCACCAGGGTGCCGTCCGCGAACGGCACCCGGACCGCCTCGCCCTGCCCGCCGTCCGAGCCGACCTCACCCCAGAACCCACCATGCGGGCAGGAGGTGTGCAGTCCCTCACGGCAGTAGTCGCAGGTGCCGTCCGACCACACGAACGGGGCGACCACGAAGTCGCCGGGGCGGAAGTCCCGCACCTCGAAGCCGACCGCCTCGACGATGCCGAGGAACTCGTGGCCGATCCGCTGGCCGGCCGTGCGGGAGGCCACACCCCGGTACGCCCACAGGTCGCTGCCGCAGATGCAGGCGTTCACCACGCGGACCACCGCGTCGGTGGGGTGCCGGACGACCGGGTCGGGCACCTCCTCGATTCGGATGTCGTTGGGGCCGTGGATCACGGTGGCACGCACGGAGTTCTCCTGCACTGCTCGGGGGTTCGGGCCGGGACAGTCAGCGTCGCCGGGAACCTGTCCCCACGTCCAGCTACATTCCCTACATCACCGGTTTAAGATGAACTAATGCTCGATGTTCGACGACTCATCCTGCTCCGCGACCTGGCCGTCCACGGCACCGTGACCGCGGTGGCCGAGCTCCACGGCGTCACGCCCTCTGCCGTCTCGCAGCAGCTACGGCTGCTGGAGGACGAGACCGCGACCCGGCTGCTGGAACGCACCGGTCGCTCCGTCCACCTCACCGCCGCCGGTCGGCAGCTGGCCGACGACACCGAGCACGTGCTCACCGCTCTCGAACAGGCCCAGGACCGGCTGCATGCCGCCTCGCAGGAGCCGACCGGTCCCCTCCACGTCGCCTGCTTCCCCAGCGCCCTCGCCCCCTTGGCCGTCCCGCTCGGCGAAGCCCTGGCGAGCGCCCACGGGAACCTGCGGCTGCACATCACCGAGGCCGAACCGGAAACCGCCGTGCGGCTGCTGCTCCAGCGCCGCGTCGACATCGCACTGCTCTACCGCTACGCCAACCTCGCCACACCGCCGCCCGCCGGCGTGGAGACTCTCGCCCTGCGGACCGATCCACTTGTGGCGGTGCTGCGGAACGACCACCCGGCGGCCCACCCCGAGAGGATCCCGATCGAACTGCGGGATCTCACAGACACCCAGTGGATCATCGCCCCGCCGCAGACAGCCTGCGGGGACGCGGTCCTCCAGGCTTGCCGGTCAGCCGGCTTCACTCCGCAGATCCGCCACACCTGCACCGACTTCTCCGCGATGATCGCCCTCGCAGCGAGCGGCGGCCACACCGTCCTCATCCCCCGCATGGCGGCAGTCCGCCTCCCGCCGGTGCTGGCGGCGTGGCCGGTGACGGACAGCACTCTCGCCCGCACGATCGAGACCGCCGTCCGGCCCGGCACGGTACACGAACCTGCGATCGCTGCCGGCCTCGCCGCACTTCGTGATCTCGACAGCGCGCCAGGCGCAACGGAGACAGGAGAGCAGCAGGCGGGGAATGACGACCACCAGCGGCGAACTTCAACGGCGCCATCGTCCCCCGCCACTTCTCGACCAGGGGGTTAGCTCAAGCCCCGCCGCCGACCGGGCCCTGGTTCATGTGCACGTCATACACACCGTTTGCCCGACTCGAAGCCGAACGCCTTGTCCGGCCTGCCCACCTCGGCCGGCCACCGCTGGCCGAAGACGTGGCACCGCCTGCGGGTCCCCGATCACGTGCAGGACCTGACGGTCCAACACGAAGTCCAGCGTTGCGGTGCCCTGCCGGGAGGGCACCCCGTCACCCGGCGGCGGCAGGAGTTAGCAGCTCCGTCACCGAGTGCCTGAAGTCCTCGTCCACCAGGTGGATCTGGTAATGCGGAGTGTCCGTCGCACCCTCGCGTCGGCGGTCGACAGCGCGGCCAGCGAGCACGCCGTAGAGAGCGATGGGCCTCCGGAGTCCTCCCGACAGACGGCCACCCAGCCGGCTCTGGGCCCCACTCTCGCTCATGGCCCATCCCCAAGGAGGCTCGGTCACCAGATGTTCACCCTCCAGGGGCCCGGCGAGCCCGACCGCGCGGCGTCCTGCAGACCTCGACCCGCGTCGAAGGTCCCGACCGTCTGGTGCATGGTGCGTGGTGCCTGGCGTCGGCGACGGTGGGTTCCTGGAACAGCTCGCGGATGCCCACCAGCGTTGTGTCGAGGACAACGGCAACGGCTGCACAGAGTGCGTGCTCCCTCCTGGGTCCCTGGTGAACGCCGCGTCCTCCGGGGCACCGCAGGGCTGCCCGCGTCCGGCACCACGTACACGATCAGCCGTTCGCCGTTCCGTTCTCAGAGGAGTTCGGCCGGCTCCGGGCTCTTGCAGGCGCGCCGTGCGGACGCGCGCACTGCCTCGCTACCGCCACCTCCTCGCAGGCTCCGCAGACCGCCCGTGTGCCAGGCGGTGGTGGCACGTAGTCAGGATCAGCGGTGAGGGTGCCACTCGGCGAGGACGATGGTGGCGTCGTCGCGCAGCCGCTGGTCCTGGTGGAGCGTGATCTGCTGGATGAGGCGGCGCAGCGCCTCGGGCGCGGGCAGGCCGTCGGCCATGGCGCGCACGACGGTCTCGGCGAGGCGTTCCTCGCCGAACAGGTCTCCGGTGGGCGAGCGGGCCTCGGTGACGCCGTCGGTGAACATCAACACTCGGTCTCCGGGCTGGAGGCGGGCGGTGTGAGTCTGCGGTGCGGGCAGGCCGGGGCTGTTGATTCCGAGCGGCGGGTGCGGGGTGCGTTCGAGGGCGCCGGTCACAATGCGGCGGCCGCGGATCAGCAGCGGAGCCGGGTGGCCGCAGTTGACCCAGTCGAGTCGGCCGTTGGCCGTGTCGAGGTTGGCGAGAACGCAGGTCAGCAGCCGCTCGGGGATCCAGCGTGCCAGCGTCTGGTCGATCTGCTCGGCGATGTCTACCAAGCCGCCGCCGGCGCGGCGCGTGGAGCGGCACGCGGCCAGCGCGACCGCGCTGCAGCCGCCGGAGGCGAGGTCGTGGCCCATGGCGTCCAACAGGGCCAGGTGCAGGCGGGTGCCGGCCAGGCTGTGGTCGAAGGCGTCACCACCGACCTCGTAGGCCGGCTCAAGGACGGCGGACGAGGTCACCGCGGCAGTGCCGATGGTCCTCGGCGGCACGAACGCCCAGAGCAGTTCCGCCTGCAGGCTCATCGGACGACTGCGCGCGGTCTGTGCCAGGACATCGCTGGTGTATTGCTTGGACGCGAGGATCATGGCCGTCAGGCCGGCCAGGGTCTGGCACCGCTCCAGCAGCGGGCCGTCGAGTTCCGGGGCAGCCACCCGCAGCACGCCCAGGCGCCCGATGCCGTCCACCAACGGCAGCCAGCCGAGCGCGCCGGAAGGGTCCCCACCGCCCGCGGCTACCTGCAATGTCTCCGTCCGGTAGGCGTGACCGGCGAGCGAGGCGTCCACCGGAAGGGCCTCCAGCCCCGCAGGCAGCCCCCGGACGAGGATCTGAACCTGCGCCGGCGTGGGCAGCGCGACCAGTTCACGCTGCTGCAGGTCCGCGATGTACACGCTCGCCTGCGACAGTCCCAGCCGCACGGCGGTGTCCTGCACCAGCGCCGGAATTTCCCCCGGCGCGAGGCGGTGGGCGGCAGCCACCACGTCGGCGAGTACCGTTCCCAAGTCGAAGTCCTGGACCGCCTGTCCGCTCTTCTCGGTCCCCTTCTTCACCTGCGCTCGCCTCACCTGGTCATTGTGCCGCTCACCAGGGTGCAGCAGGAGACCGGCACGCTGCCGCCGAAGCCGGACGTCGCGCGCCGGCTCCCCGACTGGGTGCCGTTCCCGCCGTCCGGTGCGGTGCCCACCGGCGGTCGTAATGGCCGGAAGGCTCTGTCGCCCCGAAAGCACGGGAGGACGGCAGACGCCGCCGGTGTTTCGCCGTGTTCGGCGAACGCCGGCGGCGCCCTTGGGCCCGGAGGATCGGGGCCGACGACGCGCTAGTGCTTCAGCGCGTCCTTCGTCTTCTGGCCGGCCTGCGACAAGTCGCCCTTGATCTGTTCGGCCTTGCCCTTCACGACGAGGCTCTCGTTCCCGACGGCTTTCCCGGTCGCCTCCTTGGCCTTTCCCTTGGCGGTCTTCGCCGTGTGCTTGACCTTCTTTGCTGCACCCATGCGGTCCTCCTCGTACAAAGGCTTCTGTCCCTCGCGCGTCTACCCGCACAGCCGCATCTAATCGCCGCAGGGCCCGTCGACTTCACCTCCCCCTCGGACCGGCAGCCCCAGGTGACTCCGCCCGGAAGCCGCGGCCAACAAACCGGCCCACCCGACTCACCGGTACCGGCCCTCGCGGCGACCGTCGTCGGCCTCTTCTTCCTCGTCTTCCGGCGCTTCGTCGTCCTCGTACTCGTACTCGCCCTCGTACTCGCCCTCGTCCTCCTCGCCCTCGTCCTCGGCTTCGGGTTCCCCGCCCTCCTCCTCGTCGTACCCGGTCTCCTCAGCGTCGTCGTAGTCGTCTTCGTCCTCGGGCTCGCCGTCCTCCTCGTACTGGTCCTCGTCGTCGTAGTCGTCGTCCTCTGGCTGGTCGTCCCGGGCGGCTTCTTCCTCCTCCATGGCTTCGTCGTGGGTGCGGACGACCTCGCCGTCGCGGATTTCGCCGCGCCAGCCCTCTGCCTCGTCGTTCGTGAGGGAGACGTGCCGCTGGAAGTTCTTGAAGTCCAGGCGTAGGCGTCGGCCCTGGGCACGCCAGATGTTGCCGGTCTTCTCGAAGAATCCGCTGGGGTAGTACTCGACGACCAGGACGATGCGGGTCAGGGTCGGGGTGAGTTCGTGGAAACTCACGGCTCCGCGGGTGCTGCCCTTGGCACCTTCGGAGGTCCACACGATGCGCTCATCCGGCACCTGTTCCTGGACGGTCGCCTTGTAGCTGCGCTTGGAGGGTCCGACCTTGACCTTCCAGTCGGTGGTCACCTCATCGCCCTGGGAAACGCTTTGGACACCCTTGGCGAAGCCGCTGAAGTCCTCGTACTGGGTCCAGTGGTCGTAGGCCGTGCGCACAGGTACCCCGACGTCCGCGGTCTCGATGATGTTCATCGTCTTCTTGCCGGCCTTGCGGCCGGGCTTGCCGCCCCCGCCGAAGGCGCCTTTGACCTTGTCGACGACGTTGTCCTTGACGCTTTTGGCCTTCTCTCCGATGAACGCCTTGACCGGTGAATCGCCCTGGAGGACGCGGGCACCCGTCTTGGGCAGGACGCCGCCGTTCTCGATGACGTCGCCGAGGGTGCCGGTGAGATCTGAGACCTTGTCACCGGCCTTCTCGACGAGGTGCTCGAGCTGGGCGCCAAGGTAGTTGACGGCCTCCTCGCGCAGTCGATCGACGCCGGACATCTCGGAGGACTTCTCGTCGGTGGCAGCCATGGCTCACCTCCGCCGAGTGCGAGTCGATGACGTGGCGGTGCTCTTGCTCGCAGCGGCCTTCTTTGCCGGTGCCTTCTTGGCCGGTGCCTTCTTGGCGGGCGCCTTCTTGGCCGGTGCCGCCGCCTTCTTGCCCGCGGGCTTGGCCGTGGCGGTCTTCGAGGCCGTGGAGCGGGCCGGTGCCCGCTTGGCAGCGGGAGCACTCTTGGAGGGCGCCTTCTTCGCCGCCGGGGCTGCCTTCTTCGCCGGTGCCGCAGCCTCCTTGGTGGGCTTGCGAGCAGCAGCCTTGGGCGCGGACCGGCTGGCTGCTGCGCGGGAGGACCGCGGCCGCTCGTCGGCGGCTGGCGCGCTGCGACGCGAGCGCGACGACCTGGCCGGGCGCGGCTCGTCCTCCGGCTCTTCAGCGGCGGACGCGGTGCGGCGCCTGCGTGCCGACCTGGCCGGGCGGGTGCTCTCGGGTTCCTCCGCTTCTTCCTCGGGCTCTTCGTCGCCTTCCGGCTCCTCGTATACCTCTTCTTCGTCATCCTCCGGTTCTTCGTCAGCCTCGGGCTCCTCCGCGTAGTCCTCGTCTTCCGCCGACTCGTACTCGTCCTCGCCCGAGTCCTCGTCCTCGTCCTCGTCCTCCCGGCCCTCGTCCGGCTTGGGCTTGCCGACATTGAGGGTGCGCTCGCGCAGAGTGTCGGCGAACTCGCCGATACGGCGGTCGGCAGCTGCTGCGAGGGCCTTCTTGCCCGTCTGCAGCAGTTCGCCGCGGACCTGTTCGTTCAGCTCCGCGACCTGGGGGACCTCGCTGAGCTTGCGCAGGCCTTGTGTGGCGAGTTGGCGGGGGTCCAACCCGAACCGGCGCCCCGCCAGATAGGTGGCGGCGGCGAACGCGAGGCGTCCCTTCTTCGCACGCCCGAGCACGTACCCGCCCGCCACGGCGGCTGCCAGGGCTACCTTGGTGGTGTCCTTCATGATTCTCCCTTCCTGGCGCTTACCCCTTCTGGAGGGCTCGGCACCAGCAAAGGGGGGGCCAATCTGATGCCGTATTCCGGACGCTGCCGTACGCCGGACTCCTGTGAGCCCACCCGGGCCGCGCGACGTGTGAGGTCGGCGCCCATTCGCAGCACGTCGTCGGGTGCGGCCATCGCCGCGTCCAGACGAGGCCGCTCCGGGCGTGCAGGCAGTCGCCGCTTGTGGGAGGCCGAGACGGACTCCCACGCTTCCAGTCTGGCGCTGTACGCCGTTCACGCGTACCCAGGGCGGTGACTTCGATGCCTACGACCTGCCGTGAGGACCGGTCGGTCGCGCGTGACGGTGGACGGCGCGTCCCGCCCCTTGGCCGCGCGCCCGGATTTCGTCAGCAGCAGGGCAGTTAGCATGGGGACATATCGGGCATCCGCTTGGCGTGAGAGCGTCTCCGATTCGGAGAGAGAGCATGGCCGCGGACGAGGACGACGACACGAGGCCGACGAAGGCTGGCGCGCGCCCCGTCCGACCCCGCAGCGGCGCTCCCCGTCGGACGGAGGGTGCGGAGCCCCGACGCTCCCGGCGCCACGTGTCGGCCGCAGAGGCGATGCGCACCGCAGCGGAACAACTGGCCGAGCTCCTCGGTCGCGTTCCCGAGTCGGTGTCGGCGCTGAAGCCCATCGATGACGGCTGGCAGGCCGACGTGGAGGTGGTGGAGCTGGAGCGCATTCCCGAGACGACGAGTGTGTTGGCCAGCTACCGGGTCACTCTCGACAAGGACGGCGATCTGCAGTCCTACGAGCGGATCCGCCGCTACACCCGTGGTCAGATCGACCGGCCGACCTGACAACACCCGCGTCGCATCCGAAGCGAACGCCTTGGCGCTCACCGCGGCGGCGGACGGCGAAGGGAGGCACCGTGACTGTGGTGCCGCAAGGCGCAGGCGGTGTTTCCCGCAGCGGAAACACCGGAAGTCTCTACGACGTTATCGAGCTGATCCTCGACCGCGGTCTCGTGATCGACGTGTTCATCCGGGTCTCCCTGGTCGGCATCGAGATCCTGAAGATCGACGTCCGCATCGTGATCGCCAGCGTCGACACCTATCTGCGTTTCGCCGAGGCGTGCAACCGCCTCGACTTGGAATCCGGACGCAAAGCCCCGACCCAGCTCACGGACATCGTCGGCGAGGTCACCGAGGGCGGCGCACGCGGAAAGAGCAAGGGCGCACTGAGCGGCGCCGTCGAAGCCGTCACCGACTCCCTGCATCTCGGACGCGACAGCGACGAGGACGACGAGGAGAAGGAGCCCGCGCCGAAGCGGACCCGGCCTGCTCGCCGGCCCACCAGGCGACGGGAGGAGTGACATGGCCGTCTACGTGTACTCCATCACCGCCGCCGACCACCCGCGCCACCTGGAAGGCCTGGCCGGCGTGGGACCCGATCCCTCGGCACTGCGCACCGTGGACGCCGGACCACTGTGCGCCGTCGTCAGCGACGCACCCGAGGAGCTGCGGCCCAAGCGCCGCGACCTGTTGGCCCATCAGACCGTCCAGGATCGTCTCATGGCCGACGGCACGGTCCTGCCGCTCCGCTTCGGCCTCACCGCACCCGACGACGACGCCGTGCGCGCGGCTTTGGAGCAGCGCCGCGACGAGTACCTTCAGCGACTGGCGGACCTGGAAGGCTGCGTCGAGTACCACCTCAAGGCGGCCGTCGACGAGGAGGCCCTCCTTCGCCAGATCCTGCTAGAGTCCTCCCGGGCCAGACAGCTCAACGACGAGATCAGAGCCGGCGACCGGACGCCCGACCTGGCGCTCGCCCTCGGCGAACTCGTCGCCAAGGAGGTCCAGGCCCGCCATCGGGCGCTGGCCGCCGAGGTCACCGACGCGCTGCGCCCCCACACCCGCCGGCAGCGGACGTCCGAGCCCACCGGGAACGACTTCCTGAACATCTCGTTCCTGGTGGATCACGACCACCGGGAGCCGTTCCTCGCTGCGGGCAAGAACCTCACCAGCGAACTCGGCGAAGACTTCGACCTGCGGCTGAACGGCCCCCTGCCCGCTTACAGCTTCGTGTGAAGGACGCCGAACCATGGGCCTGATCACCCAGATCCTCACCCTTCCGCTGGCCCCCGTGCGCGGCACCGTCTGGGTGCTTGAGCGCGTCGTCGAGACCGCTGAGTACGAGTACTACGATCCCGCGCCCGTCGAAACGGAACTCGCCGAACTCGAGAAGGCGCTCCTGGCCGGGCAGATCGACGAGGAGACGTTCGACCGGCGCGAGGACGAACTCCTCGACCGTCTCGACGAGATCAGGGCCCACGCCCAGCGCCGAGGCCGGTGACCTCGCGGTCGACCGACGAGCGAAGGAGAGAGGCCCCCCGTGAGTGATCCCATTGCCAACCGCCTCGGTTCCCTCCCTTCCAGGTCCGCGCCCTCCGAGCCGTCCTCCGCCAACCTCGCCGACATCCTGGAACGCGTCCTGGACAAGGGGATCGTCATCGCCGGCGACATCCAGATCAACCTCCTCGACATCGAGCTGCTCACCATCAAACTGCGCCTGCTGATCGCCTCCGTGGACAAGGCCAAGGAGATGGGAATCGACTGGTGGGAGCACGACCCCTCCCTGTCCTCCCGTGCCGGCGAAGGCCCGTCCGCCCTCGAGGAAGAAAACCGGCGGCTGCGCGAACAGCTCGAGACGCTGGGCGCGAACGCCGCGCTGCCGCCCGCTGACGAGCCCGAAGAGAAGCCCGCGCCGCGCCGCTCGGCGCGCCCGACGAAGCGGCCCTCCGCGGACCCCGGCTCCACCCGAGGTGGCACATGAGCGCCACCTCGCTGTCCTACGTCTACGCCGTCGCGCGCCCCAGCACGGGCCTGGCCGCGGACCTCGACGCCGTCACCGGCGTCGCCGGCTCCCCCGTCCACGTCGTGCCCTCCCGCCTTGACGCCGATCTGGTGGCCGTCGTCAGCTCCGTCCCCGACGACGACTTTCGCGAGACGGCACTGCGTGCACACTTCGAGGACCTCGCATGGCTCGAAGCCCTCGCCCGCGCCCACCACGGGGTCATCGAGGCGCTGGCCGCCCGCACCACCGTCCTCCCCCTCCGTCTGGCGACGGTCTACCTCGACGAAAACCGGGTACGCGACATGCTCCAGGTCCGGCACGCACTCCTCCTGGAGAGGTTGGACCGCCTGACCGGGCATGTCGAGCTGGGCGTCAAGCTCTACGTCGACCTCACCACGCCCCCGGCGCCGACTCCCCCTGCTCCGGCGCTCAGCCCGGGGCGCGCCTACCTGCGCCGACGCCGCACCGAGCAGCATGCACGCAACGACGCCCACCACGCCGCGGTGTTGGCAGCCGAGCGGATCGCCGCGGCCGCCCGTGCCCACGCCGTGGAACGGGCCCACCACCGCATCCAGGAAGGCGAGTTGGCCACAGGGCCAGGAGGGAACGTCAGCAATGACGCCTACCTCGTGCCCGTCGACCACCTCCGAGCCTTCCGCGACGAGGCCATGCGCTGCACCGACGGCCTCACCGGCGTGCGCGTCGACGTCACCGGCCCCTGGGCCCCCTACTCCTTCGCCGCCCTCCCCGACCCCGACAGCCCGTCGTGAGCATCAAAAACGGCCCGGACCGCTCCAGGACGCCTCTGCCACAGCAGCAGGTCGCCCTCATCGACCTGCTGGACCGACTGCTCAGCGGTGGAGTGGTCCTGACCGGCGACATCGTGCTGTCCATCGCCGACATCGACCTCGTACGGATCTCGCTGCGCGCCCTCATCGTGTCCATCAGTGAGAAGAACCCAGCCCCGTGGAACGCTTCCAACACCGCGCGAACGGGGACGCCATGACCCCCCGCCGCTCTGACCACCCCGATCGCTACGGCCAAGTCGCCCGAGCAGCCGCCCGCGCCTTCCGGCTCCTGCCGGCCACCGCGTACGACAACCCGCCCGCCGGCCGCGGCACCCCACGGACGACCCCGCGCAGGATCGCCACCGACCCCGAAACCGTCGAACGCGACCTCATGAGACTCGTCCTCACCCTCGTCGAGCTCCTGCGTCAGCTCATGGAACGCCAGGCACTCCACCGCGTCGAAGCAGGCGACCTCACCGAGGAACAGGAAGAGGAGCTGGGAGCCACCCTCATGGCCCTGCACGACCGCATGACCGAGCTCTGCGCCCGGTACGGCCTGACCATGCAGGACCTCAACCTCGATCTGGGACCGCTGGGGCCGCTCCTGCCCTCCGACGACCGGCGAAGGAGCAGGCCGGGCGGCTGAGCGCAGCCACGGCCGGCGGGCGGCTTTCAGAACCGCGCGCCACGATTGATGGGCCGGGCCGTGTGCCCCGCCGTCACCGGCCCGCAGCCGCCGTACACGCCTGCTCGGCGCGCCCGCGACGACCACCGGAAGGAGCCGACGTGTCGCCCCAACTCCTGGTCGAACCCCTGCACGTCTACCTGAATGATCACCTTACCGGTGCGTTCGGCGGCGCTGCGCTCGCGGACCGCATAGCCCGTGCTCACCCGGGCAGCACCCGCTCGAACGACATGTGGCAGCTGGCCCGCGACATCGAGCAGGACCGCAACGACCTGGTCCGGATCATGAACCGGCTCGGCGTGCCCGTGCGGCGCTACCGGACCTGGCTCGGCCTCGCAGGTGAGCGACTCGGCCGCCTCAAGCCCAACGGGACGATCATGCACCGCTCCCCGCTCAGCGACCTGATCGAACTGGAGACGCTGCGCACCGGCGTCGAGGGCAAAGCCGCGCTGTGGCGAGCGCTTCGCGCCGTGGCCGCAAGAGACGAGCGCCTGGACCAGGAGGAGTTGGACCGCCTCGCCGAACGGGCCGCCGCGCAGGCGCGCACACTCAACGACTGGCATCGCCTGGTCAGCAGCGCCGTGCTGGCCCGGCGGCCTGACACCGGGCAGGCCGGCACCGGTTCGAACCCGGCACCGTAGCAGCCTGGGGAGCCCGGGACCACCGTTCACATGGTGGGACTACGTCCTGTCCGCGGACTTCTGGAACCGCACCGTGCAGAACTGGCAGTCCGAACTCCTCGCGGTCGCCTCCATGGCGATCCTCTCCATGTACCTGCGCCAACGCGGCTCACCGGAGTCGAAACCGGTCGGCGCGGCCCGCACCGCCACCGGCGTCGAAGGCTGACACCCGTTGCACGTTCCGTCCCGGGCCCCTGACGACGGGTCACGGCATCCCGGCTCCCTGGGCGCTGAGCAGCTTCACGAGTTCGGCGCGGTGCAGGGCTGCGAGGGGTTCGAGGAGATCGGGATGGCGGAGCAGGACGGCTGCCCCGGTGTCGTGGGCGCCGGGGTGGGTGAGGCGGTACGGGTCACCGGCATCTGCGTGGTGGTCGGTGTCGGTGAGGGCCCGGCGGGCGAGGGCCGCGAGAGCGGAATCGGCGAGCAGGCAGGCGGCCCAGCTGACGACGGCCTCGTCGACCCAGCTCCGCCACGAATCCGGGGTGCCGGGGATCGCGGGGCTGTGGTCGGTGAGCCAGTCGAGACGGTCGGATCCGCTGGGTCCGAGCAGGTGCAGCAGCTCGACGTCCATCGCGGTGGGGTAGCGCAGGGCGGCGGCCAGGGCGGCGGCCTGGCGGGCCTGGGCCTCGGCCAGGGCCCGGCTGAACGCGCCGCCCGGAGCGGGATAGGCGGCCAGCAGCCAGCGAGTGGAGGCGGCTATGACGGGGGTCAGGTCGATGGGCACGGCGGTCGGCCCCTTCAGGGCGGTGCTCGCCCGGATCGGGCTGATCGGGGTGCGCGAGCTGGTCGTCGCGGAGCCGCACTGCCCCGCTCGTGGCCGACCAGTGTAGGCACGGGGCCCGGGCCGAGGGCATGACCCCCGTCACGCCCTGCCCGACCGTGAAAGCGACATGCCCGGTCAGGCGGGGCGTGACGGGGTGCCAGCCGAGGACCGGTCGAACGTGCCGGCCCGTTCGGGACGATCAGGACTTTCCGCGGCCCGTCACGAAGTCACGGGCCCGGTCGACGAGGCCGACACCGGGGCCGAGGAGCTTGCTCGCCATCGGACTGTCCGGGGCCGACGGGTGCGGCCGGGTGGGAGCCATGGCCTTCGCCCGGCGGATCTTGTCCCCGAGGTCGTCCAGCTGCTCCGCAGTACAGGCCATGCGTAGCATCGGAAAGAGGTTGGTCTCCTCGTCCGCCACGTGGGCGGACACCTCGTCCATCAACTGCTGCAGCGTCGGGTCCATCATCGGGTCGTCGGTGCGCAGGTCCTCCAGCCGCTTGAGGAGGTCCTCGACCAGGCGGTGGTCCTCGATCTCCTTGTCCGCGAGAGCGTCGCCGCCCTCGACGTGCTCGCGGACCGCGGGGTAGAGGTACTGCTCCTCGGCGACCGAGTGCCGCACCAGTTCGATGGTGACCTCGTCGATCGAGCCGCGGAGCGCCTGGCCCCCTCCGCCCATGCTCTGGATCCGGCCGAACATGTCTTCCACCTCGCGGTGGTCGGCCATCAGCTCCTCGATCACGTTCCCGCCGTGCCCCATGCCGTTCCTGCCTCTCGTCGTCCGCGGGCGGGTCGGTCCGCACCCGGGTGGAAGGCGTTCCCCCTGTGGGCGGTCCGACCCGAGCCCGGGCCCGGAGCCTCACCCGATCGGACGGCGGGCGGCCGCCAACGGCGCCGCGCGTCTCGGCGCGACGCCGTGGCGCAGTCGGTGTCACGAGCGTCCGCACGGTCTTCTCCGCGAGCGGTTCGCCCCAGCGGCCTTCTCCCGTGACGCCGATGCGGTTCCCCTGCGCTCGCGCGGTCAGGCCGCGGCACTGTCCGCGTGGGGGTGCGGGCCGCGACGCTGGGCCGGGGCACCCCGCCGGGCACGCTCACGACCGGACAGGTCGTGCAGGGCCAGCGTCAGTCGGCGCACGTCCTGAGCCATCAGCTCCAGCTGGGCACTCGCGACCCGGCGCAGTTGGTCCCCCGGCTCGTGTCCACGACGGACCGGGTAGTCCGTGCTCGCCCGGTGACTCATGACCGCTCCCCACGCCGCAGGGGTATCGGTGCCGGCGGCAGCGGCGCGGTGACCGCTGAAGCGACAGTCATCATGTCGGCTCTCCTTACGCTCGCCCCCTCCCGCCCGCGCCTACCCGGGGCCGATCCCGGCACGCGCCTCCTCCTCGCCATGCCTCGTGGCTCGCGCCCGCCCCGGCGGCCGGGCAGGGCGAACTGCGCCCCGGGCGCGTGGAACGGGGACCCGCGGGTAGCCGCGAGGCCGTACCGGGGTGCGCCGCTGACGGTCCGTGGCTCACGGGAACCGGGGGCAGGAGCGCAGTGGGATGGATCGGCGGGCGGCTCGCACCGGGGCTCGGCAGCCCCGCCCTGGGCGGGTGCTCGGCAGCCGGCCCCCGCGCCGTGCCCCCTGCCTGGTGGGCTTCGCGGGCCCGTGCTCCATCCGGCCGCAGCGGAGACACCGTCGACAGGTTCGCCGCCGTCGACTGGCGCCCGGGCCCGTTCGCGGTCCCCGTTCTGATTGACGCCCTCGCGTGGTTCGCGCGGCCACTGCGCCTGCGCGAGGTGACGCCGGCCATCCGGCCTGACCACGGGCATCGCCGCCGGCCGCTCCCCCACTCATGACATGCCGTCATCCCGGCGACGGTCGCTCACACGCCACCGCCGGGAACGCGGACGCCTCCACGCGTCCGCCCTGGCCGTGCTGTCGCCGGCTACCACCGGGCGTCGACCGCCGACCGGCGTCCACCCCATCCGAAGCACGCAGCGGCGGGCGGGCGAAGTCGGTACGAACCGTGAGGGCCTCGGCGCGTCGGCCTGGCCCCCGTTTCGGCCACCGACAGTCACGAGGATCACGGCCCGGGAGGAGTACGACGGAGCCGGCGGGGCAGACGGTTGGGCCGGAGGTGCAGACATCATGGCCCTAGTGATCATCGTTCTCCTGCTGGCCCTCATCCTCGGAGGCGCCGGTTTCGCCGTTCACGTTCTGTGGTGGGTGGCGCTCGCCGTTCTGGTCGTCTGGCTACTGGGCTTCGTCCTCGGCGGGGCTGCCGAAGGCGGACGTCGCCGCTGGTACCGCTGGTGACGAACGGCCCGGGCGGTGCGGGCGCCGCCCGCCCGGGCCGGCCGATACCGGGACTTGCCTGATCAGAGCCGGGTAGGCGCGGCTCACGAGGCCGACAGGCGTCGGCCGATTGGAGGGAGGATCCCATGCGAACCTCCGAAGACCACCGCCCCGTCCGGGGCACCGGATCGGACCACGTCGTCACCCTCGCGGGCGAGGGTTTCCCCCGCCTCCCGCTCCCGCTGCGCCGCCCGCACGAGGAGAAGGCGCGGCGTCCGCCGGAGCTGGACGACGCCGAGTCCTACGCGGTCCTCGGCGAGGACTGACCCACGATGCCCCGAGGGACCGACCAGGTGCGGCGCCTGAAACTGGGCGTGGAAGGAGGAGTACCTCCTGGTGGACCCGCGGACCCGCGCGACGGTACCCAGGGCGGCCTCGGTACTGCGGGAGGCGCGGCGCCTGCTCGGGGACCGGGCGCAGTGCGAGTTCTACGCCACCCAGGTCGAAGGCTGTACACCGCCGGTGCGGACGGCCGGCGAACTGCGCGACGAACTGGTCGCGGTCCGGACCGTGCTGGCCTCCGCCGCCGCGCGCGAGGACTGCCTGCTGATCGCATCCGGATCGCCCGTCCTGCCGAGTGCGCACCCGCTGCCGATCAACGACGGGCCGCGGTACCGACGGATGGCCGCGCGCGTCGGCCCCGCGATCACCGACCGGATCGGCGGCGAGCTGTGCGGCTGCCACGTCCACGTCGGCGACGTGAGCCGGCCGGAAGCCCTGGACGTCAGCAGGCGGCTGCGGCCGTGGCTGCCGGTCGTCCAGGCACTGAGCGTCAACTCCCCGTTCTGCGAAGGCCTGGACAGCGGCGCGGCGAGCGCCCGCGCGTCCCGCTACGCCTGCTGGCCGACGGTGGGACCCGCCCCGTGCCTGGACGAGGCGGGGTACGAGCGGCACGTCGGGGAACTCGTGCGCACCGGCGCGGTCCTCGACCGGCGATCGATCTACTGGTACGCCCGACCGTCCGAGCACCTGCCGACGCTGGAGGTTCGGGTCGCGGACGTGAACGCCGACGTCGACGTCACGGTCCTGCTCGCGATCCTGGTCCGCGGCCTAGTACGGGCTCTGCTGGACGAGGAGCAGCCGGGGCCGCGTGTCCAGGAGCCCCGGCTTCGGGAGGCGCACCGGCGGGCCGCGCACGGCGGCGTCCGCGGGGACGGCCTCGACGTGGCGAGCGGCAGCGCGGTGCCGATGCGGGTGCTCGTCGCCGAGGTGCTGGACCGCGCCGCGCCCGGGCTGGCGGCCCACGGCGACCTCGGCCCGGCCCGGCAGCTCGCGTCCAGGATCCTGGCCGACGGCACGGGCGCGGACACCCAGCGGGCGGTGTTCGCCCGGCGGAACTCGCTGTCGGACGTGGCCGACGCGCTCGCCGCGACGACCGCGGACTGCTCCGCGCGGCCCCTCCGCGGCGGGGCGGATGCGCTCCTGATGACGCCTGCGCGCCAGGAGTGCTCGGCCTCACGCAGGGCGCCGTCCAGACCGGCCCGGCCGCGGGCGATCAGCGCCAGGCGGTCGCCGCGGGCCGCGAACGCCACCGCACACGCTCGCCCTATGCCCGCGCTGGCTCCGGTGACCACGACCGTGCGGCATGCAGGCTCCGTAGGTTCCGTACTTCTCCGGCTTTCCCCGATGCGGCGCGGCAAACGGGCCTCGTGCCGTGCGGCACCGGATGGGGGGACGTAGCGTCGAGGCGGACCGGCCGGTCAGGTGCACACGCGAGGGAGGCTGTGATGTCGGTCGCAGCGCTGTTCGACGTCGACGGAACCCTGCTGGACACGAACTACTGGCACACCGTCGCCTGGACCGAGGCCCTCGCGCAGTTCGGCCGCACCCCGCCCATGGCCCGCATCCACGGGGCGATCGGCATGGGCGCCGACCAGCTTCTGGACCACGTGCTGGGCGAGGATCGCGACCACAGGCAGGACCAGGCGATCAGTGCGGCGCAGCAGGCGTTGTTCGCCCGGTTCTGGCCCCGGCTGCGCGCCTTCGACAGTGCGGGCGAGCTCCTGCGGGAGCTGAAGCGGCGCGGGTGGACGATCACTCTCGCCTCCTCCGCCTCGGAACGCGACCTGGGGGTGATGCGCAGCGTGCTGGATGCCGACGACGCGATCGACCACGCCACCAGCGCCGACGACGTGGAGGCCAGCAAGCCCGCGCCCGACCTGGTCCGCGCCGCGCTCGCGAAGTCCGGCGCCGCACCGGCCGAGGCGCTGTTCGTCGGCGACACCCCGTGGGACGTGGAGGCCGCCGCCCTGGCGAAGGTGGCGTGCGTCGCGGTGCTCTCGGGGGGCTTCGGCGAGCGGGCCCTCCGGGCAGCCGGCGCCCTCGAAGTCCACCGCGACGTCGGCGACCTCCTCGCCCGTCTCGACGGCAGCGCCCTCGCGGACCCGGCCCATTACGCCGCGCACGGCCGGTAGCCGCGCGTGGACGACACCGGCAGCTACGGGGTCACCGCCGAGTTCTACGACCTCTTGCAGGCCGAGACCGACCGGCGTATGGCCGAGCGGCGGTTCGTCGGCGCCGCCGCCCGTGCCCGCCATGCGATCGTGGATGTCGGCGCCGGCACCGGGATCGTTACCGAGGTGCTGCTGAGGACGTCGGGCGTCCCGGTCCACGCCGTCGAACCGGCGCCGGCCATGCGTGCCGCCCTGCTGTCCCGCCTGGCTCACCTCGGGGCGGACCAGCGCGCCCGGGTCACCGTCCACGCCGAATCCCTCGCGACGGCGGGTTTGACCGCCGTGGCGGACCTGGCCGTCGCCTCCGGCGTGATCGCCTGCCTGGACCCCGACACCAGGCGCGCCACCTGGCAGGCGATCGCGACGGCCCTCGTACCGGGCGGCCTGCTGCTGTTCGACCCGCCACCGGCCCACCTGCCCGGCGGGTACGAGCCGGCAGGACGACTCGGTCCGGTGCGTCTCGGACTGGACCAGTACAGCGCCGACATCACCCGGCGGCCCCACCGCGGGATCGAGCGGACCGTCTTCACCTATCGCGTCGAGCGGGAGGGGAAAGTGCTGCGCGAAGCACAGGAGTCGTTCGACATGTGGCCTGTCCGGCCCGAGCAGCTCGCCGAGGAACTCGAAGCCGCGGGACTGCGCACGGTTCAGGCCCCCGCCGCCGACCTCACCGGTGCGCGCCGCCCCGCCCGGTAAGCTGCCTCGGCCGACCCGGGTCAGTGCTTGACGGCGGGCAGGACCAGCTCGCTGTAGGCGTCGAAGAAGACCTCCTGGTCGGGGCCGATCTGCCCGACGTAGACCTCGTCGAAGCCAGCGCGCGCGTAGGCCAGCACCGTCTCCACGTGTTCCTCCACGTCGTCGCCGCAGGTCACAGCGTCGGCGACCATTTCGCGGGTGACAAGGCTGCTGGCCTGCTCGAAGTGTGCGGGGGTCGGGAGGATCTGGGCCAGCTCGCCGGGCAGGAGTTCGGTGGGCCACAGCCGGTGCACGACGTCGACGGCCTTGTCCCGGTTGCTGCTCCAGCACACCTTCACGCCGCCCACCACCTTCGCGCCCTGGCCTCCGCCGTCGCGGAAGGCACCCACCAGGTCGGCGTCCGGGGTCATGGTGACGAAACCGTCCCCGATCCGGCCGGCCAACTCGGCGGCCCTGGGCCCGAACCCGGACACGTAGATCGGCAGCGGACCGGCCGGGGCGGTGTAGAGCCGGGCGTTGTCCACGGTGTAGTGCCGCCCGCGGTGGCTGACCTGCTCGCCAGTGAACAGCTCGCGCATCACCTCGACGGCCTCCTCCAGCATCGCCGCCCTGACGTCGAAGGACGGCCACGCATCGCCGTGGACGTGCTCGTTCAACGCCTCCCCGCTGCCGACACCGAGCGCGAACCGCCCGCCCAGTAGGACGCTGGACGTGGCGGCGGCCTGCGCAGTCACCGCCGGGTGCAGCCGCACCGTCGGACAGGTCACCAGCGTGGTCACGGGCAGCGCCGTGGTCTGCGACAGCGCCCCGATCATCGACCAGACGAACGCGCTGTTGCCCTGCGCGTCGTTCCACGGATGGAAGTGGTCGGAGATCGCCAGGCGGGTGAACCCCGCCTGCTGCGCCCGCCGGGCCTGGTCGATCAGCTCGGCCGGGGTGAACTCCTCGCACGACAGGAAGTACCCGTACTCGGTCATTGGATCTGCTCCTTTCCACGCTCGGCGTGCGTGTCAGCGGTCGGGAAACCGGTGCTGCCCGACCAGGGCAACGAACTGGTCCCAGAACGCGGCGTCGGCATGTCGCCCGCTGCCGCACGTCGCGACCCCGGCGACGTCCCGCAGGCCTCCACCGGCGGCAGCCTCGCCCAACGCGGTTCCGGACCCGAGGACGGCGAGGGGCTTGCCGTGCCGCAGGGCTTCGCCGACGAACCGCATTGCATCCGGATCACCGGCGAGCGCGTCGGTGCCGTCGGGCACGACCACGGCGTCGTACAGCACCGACGCTGTGGTCGCCAGCGCCCGGGTGACCGCCACGTCCTTGGTCCCGCGCCCGACCACCATCCCGCCGTGGCGAGCGAGGGTCTCCGCCGTGGCACCCTCGGCCCGCAACCGCGCCTGCGCGGTGCGCACCTGCGCGGCGTCCACCCCGTCCGCGACCAGGATCGCGATCTTGCGGGTGCCGATGCCCGTGCCGCGCTGATTCTCCAGGCTCAGTGCGGGCGAGACCTGCGGCCCTTCGCTTGCAATCTCGTCGGCCGTGGCGGACGGCTCGGGCTCCCCGATGCGGCGGGCCACCTCCGCAGCGAGCGCGCCGTCGACCCGAGAGAGGTTGGCGACCGTGCGGCGCCGCACGGTCTGGTCCGCGACCTTGCCGAGCTCGAACGAGAAGGCCGCGGTGATGTGCTCCTGCTCCCAGTCGGCCATGCTGCGCCAGAACAGCACGGCCTGACTGTAGTGGTCCGCGAAACTGGGACTGCGCCGGCGGATCGCCGTGCCGTCGACACGCTCCTGGTAGTGCTCGAACACCCCTTCCGGCAGGCGGGCTCCCCCCAGGGTGAACGGGCAGCCGCCGCCGACCGAGTTGGGCGCGTAGCCGGTACCTCGGTGGATCGCGTGTTGGCCGTAGCCGTCGCGGTGGTTGGTGCGCACCTCGGCGACCGGGCGGTTGACCGGCAACTGGGAGAAGTTCGGGCCGCCGAGGCGGATCAGCTGGGTGTCCAGGTACGAGAAGTTGCGGCCCTGCAGCAGCGGATCGTTGGTGAAGTCGATACCCGGCACGATGTTGGCGGTGTGGAAGGCGACCTGCTCGGTCTCGGCGAAGAAGTTCTCCGGGTTGCGGTCCAGCACCATCCGGCCCACCGGCCGCACCGGGACCAGTTCCTCCGGAACGAGCTTCGTCGGGTCCAGCAGGTCGAACGGGAAGGCGAACTCGTCCTGCTCGGGGATCAGCTGGACGCCCAGTTCCCACGCGGGGAAGTCGCCGGCCTCGATGGCCTCCCACAGGTCACGGCGGTGGAAGTCGGGATCGCGCCCGGCGGTGATCTGGGCCTCGTCCCAGACCTGCGAGTAGGTGCCGAGCTTCGGCCTCCAGTGGAACTTGACGAAGGTGCCCCGTCCCTCGGCGTTCACCAGGCGGAAGGTGTGCACGCCGAAACCCTGCATCATCCGGTAGCTGCGCGGGATTCCCCGGTCGGACATCACCCACATCAGCATGTGCGTGGACTCCGGCTGCAGGGAGCAGAAGTCCCAGAACGTGTCGTGCGCGGACCCTCCCGTGGGGATCTCGTTGTGCGGCTCCATCTTCACCGCGTGCACGAAGTCGGGGAACTTGACCGCGTCCTGGATGAAGAACACCGGCATGTTGTTGCCGACCAGGTCGTAGTTGCCGTGCCGGGTGTAGAACTTCACGGCGAAGCCGCGCACGTCGCGTACGGTGTCGGCGGATCCGCGCGGGCCCTGCACCGTCGAGAACCGCACGAACACCGGAGTCCGGTGCCCGGCCTCCTGCAGGAAGTCCGCACAGGTGAACTCGGCCAGCGATGCGTAGGGCTCGAAGAAGCCGTAGGCACCGGCTCCGCGGGCGTGCACCACGCGCTCGGGGATGCGCTCGTGGTCGAAGTGGGTGAGCTTCTCGCGCAGTTGGAAGTCCTCCAGCAGCGTCGGACCGCGCTCTCCCACGGTGAGCGAGTTGTCGGTGTCGTCGACGCGCACGCCCTGGTCGGTGGTGAGCGGCCCGTCCGGATCCACGGCCCGGGCGGCGTCGAGAGCGGTGTCCTTGGCGTCGCGCTCGCCGTGGGTCGGCGGGCCCGGATTGCGGGTCTCGGTGACCGGGCGCGGCTCGGGGCGGCCTTCGGGGGGTCCGGGATTGACGGTCATGCCACGTGCTCCTTCCAGTGGCGATCGCAGGCGGCGGAAGCCAGCCGATACAGCACCCACCGCCCGTCGGCTGCCCGGCCGGCCCAGGACCAAACCCCACGGACCATCTCAGAACGGACCTTCGGGCCGACCGGTTGACCCCGCTTCCGCAGGGAAGACGTACCTAAGGCCGGCACTCCCCCTGGAGGAGTCATGTGCACGATGACGGAGATCGCACCCGCCACGGAATCCGCGAAACCCTGACCGGGTCTCCGGAACAGCCGCTGCTTCGCCGTTCCGATCACCATGGACCGCGACCCGAGCCCCTGGCCCCCGACGGGGACCAGCCGCGCCCCGGACGACCGGGCAACCCGGGTGACCGTCGTGGTGGCCTTGGTGGCCGACCTCGTGATCGCCGTCGCCAAGGCGGTCGCCGGTGTGCTGGCACCCTCACCCGCGCTGCTCGCCGAGGCCGCGCATTCGATCGCCGACAGCATCAACCAGGTGTTCCTGCTCGCGTCCCTGAGTCGCAGCCGCCGCCGGGCAGACTCACGCCACCCGTTCGGCTACGGCAAGGAGCGGTTCTTCTGGTCGCTGCTCGCCGCGGTCGGCATCTTCGTGACCGGCGGCTGCTTCTCCTTCTACCAGGGCGTCCACACCTGGCTGGCCCCACCCGCGAGACCCGAGAGCTTCCTCCCGGTGTACGCCGTCCTGCTCGTGGCACTGATCGCCGACGGTACCTCGCTCGTCCGGGTGGTCGTGCAGTTGCGCGGTGAGGCCCGCACACGAGGACCCCGGAAGATCTGGCGGACCAGCGACCCCACGGCACGGACCGTACTCGCCGAGGACTCCACCGCCGTCCTCGGTGTCCTGGTGGCCACCGCAGGCGTTGCCGCCCACCAGCTCACCGGGAACCCGGTCTGGGAGGGTACCGCAGCCGTGGCCATCGGCGCGCTCCTGATCGGCGTCGCCGTCCGTCTGGGCCGCGAGGCGCAGAGCCTGCTCGTCGGGCAGGCAGTCGACCCCCGCCTGCAGCGAGACGCCCGCCGGCTGCTGGCGGAGCAGCGGGAGATCGACGCAGTCACCGCCCTGCTCACCATGCGGCTCGGTGCCGACTCCGCCTTGTTGGCAGCCCGCGTGGACCTGCGGGAGGGCCTGGACAGCGAGGAGGTCGAAGAGGTGTGCGTGCGGATCAAGCGGCAACTACGCCAGGCCTGCCCCGTCTTCGACCAGGTGTTCCTCGACATCATCGACGCCGGCTCCGAGGGCCGTGCCCGGGCGCGCGCCCTGAAACGTGAACTCGACGACGTGGCCCCCGGGCGCGACGACGTGCCGGACTGACCTATCGCTCGCCCTCAGAGCCGTCCTCCTCGTCCGCCGAGCTGGGGGCGGGGTCCTCGAACTCGACATCGATGTGCTGCTCGGGGCGGCGCTCCTCCTGAAGGGTGACGGACTCCAGAACCCGCTGGTCACTTTCGGTCAGCGGGGGCTGGACGAGGCTGCGCGGCCACAGCCTTCGGGCGAGGACCACGTTCGTCTCCGCCGCGAACAACGTCACCTGCGCCACGAGGAAGAGCCAGGACAGCAGGCCGATCACGGTGGCGAAGAACCCGTAGACCTCGGTGGCGTGGCGCAGTTGGTGGGTGACCAGGATGGCGCCGAAGGCCTGCAGGAGCGTGTACAGCGGCCCGGCGAGCGCGCAGCCGGGGAGCAGGGAGCGCAGGGCGATCGGCTTGGGGGTGAGGATGCGGAAGCACGCCAGGCACAGGGCGGAGTTGACGAGCGCGGACAGCACGAGGGCTCCGATGCGGGCGGCGGTGCCCGCGAGGGTGGTCGTCACCAGGCTCGCGGCCGCGGTGGCCACGATCAGTCCCGTTCCCAGGACGGCGAACAGGGCTAGGCTCCGGGCCAGGCGCATCCAGTAGCCTGGGCGCTTGGTTCCGGGGATGTTCCACACCTCGGCCATGGTGTGCTGAAGGACCTGCGCGATCCCGAGCGCGCCGTACAGCAGCCCGGCGATGCCGACGACCAGTGCCAGGCCGCTGCCCTGGATGGTGTGGATGTTCTGTCGCAGCTGGTCTCCGATGATCGGGAAGTCGGCGAGCGCGGAGTCGACCACGGCGTGCTGCGCGCCGGGGTGGCCGTGCAGGACGAAGCCGAGCACGGTGGACAACAGGAGCAGCAGCGGGATGAGTGCGACGAACGCGTAGTAGGTGATCAGCGCGGCCAGCAGCCCCCCTCGGTCGTCGCCGTACTTCTTGACCACGCCGACCACCACCGCCACCGCTGTGCGGCGCTGCTGGGCGCGGTCGACAGCTCGGATCAGGCGTTCGACGGGATTCATGTCGGGCCCTCCTACCGGGATGCCGTGGTGGTGTCGTCGGTCCGTCGCCGTCCGGGACGCTAGTCGGGCGGCCGTTTCGAGCGTCATCGCGTGCACCTAGGCCTGGGGCAGGTTGCCGCGTGGCTGGCGCTGGGCGACATCGAACTCCTCCGCGTAGACGCCTGGCGGTCCGCAGGCGGCGCGGTTGCGTTCGAACCGGCGCGCCGCTTCGACGTCGTCGTGCTGCTGGTGTTCGGCCAGGGCCATGGTGAATCCGCACAGCAGGAACGCCCCTTCGGCGTCCTGCAGGGGCCGCTGGTCGTGGCGGAACCGGTACCCGTAGTGATCCGAGGCAAGGTCGGCGCGGACCGCTCGCAGGGTGGCGGCGGTGCGGGGGTCGTCGGCTGGGTAGGCGCCGCGGATGGCCGGCATCGGGAGGGTGCACTGCCCGCCGAGGCTGGTGCCGCCGCCGCGGGCGAGCACCGGGGCTTGGAATGCCGCGCACACCCCGACCGCGTCGGCACCGGCCTCCACGCTGCGCGGCACTACCACACCGAGCGGGACCTGCCGGTAGTTGGAACCGTCGGTCGCGTACGCGCCACGGCTGCCCGCATCGAACCGGACCTCGCCGTCGCCCTCGGCCACGCGTGCCCGCTCGAGCGCGATCAGGTCCACCTCCTGACGCTCCGACACAGCTCACGTCCCTCCACCGGGCAGGAACTCCTGGACCTTGGCCTTCACCCCTTGGCGGACGACCCAGGAGGCGTGCGGCGGGATCGGCGGCACCGCAGGGTCGGTGCGGAAGTCGATGACGAACGGCCGGTCGGAGGCCAAGGCCTGTCGCCACACCGGCTCCACGAGGGCTCGAACTGCGGGGCTCCCTGCATCGCCCGCATCTCCCAGGTGACCTGGTTCAGGTCGTGGTTGTTCAGCACCGCCACGACCAGCCGCGGATCGGACCACTCCCGGTAGTACTTGGCTGCGGTGATCAGCTCCGCGAGGCCGTTCATCTGCATCGCGCCGTCGCCGACGATCGCGATCGCTGGCCGGTCGGGATGGGCGAACTTGGCGCCGATCACGTATGGCACGCCCGGCCCCATGGTCGCCAGGGTGCCGGAGAGCGAGCCGCGCATCGATCCGCGCATGCGCAGGTGCCGGGCGTACCAGTTCGCCGCCGATCCGGAGTCCGCGGCGATCATCGCGTTCTCGGGCAGCAGCGCGTCGAGGACGTGCACCACGTACTCCGGGTTGACCGGATCGGCGGAGACCTCGGCACGCCGTTGCATCACCTCCCACCACCGGGCGGCGTTCTCCTCGACAGTCTTGCGCCAGCTGCCGTCTTGCTTGGGCTCGAGCAGCGGGACGAGCCGGCGGAGCGTCTCGCCGGCGTCACCGACGAGGTTGACCTCGAAGGGGTAGCGCAGGCCGACCATCGACGGGTCGAGGTCGATCTGCACAGCGCGGGCCTGGTCGAACTCGGGCAGGAACTGGGTGTACGGGAAGCTGGAGCCCACGACGAGTAGCGTGTCGCAGTCGCGCATCATCTCGTAGGAGGCCCGGGTGCCGAGCAGCCCGATCGACCCGGTGACATACGGCAGTGTGTCGGGCAGTGCGTCCTTGCCGAGCAGGGCCTTCGCGACCCCGGCGCCGAGCAGGTCGGCGGCCTGCTCGACCTCGGGCCGGGCCTGGCGGGCGCCCTGCCCGATCAGCATCGCCACCTTGTCGCCCGCGTTGAGGACCTCCGCTGCTCGCACAAGGTCCTCGTCGGCCGGGACAGATGCGTAGTGGGGCACGCCGAGGCTGGACGGGACCTGCTTGAACGCGTGTGCCGGCGGCTCGTAGTCGAGCTCCTGGACGTCGGCCGGAATGATCACCGCGGTCACCGTGCGCCGAGTGGCAGCGACCCGCATCGCACGGTCCAGCACGTTGGGCAGCTGCGCGGGAACGGTGACCATCTCGCAGAACTCCGAGGCCACGTCCTTGTACAGACTCAGGAGGTCGACCTCCTGCTGGTAGGAGCCGCCCATCGCGCTCCGGTCGGTCTGCCCGACGATCGCCACCACCGGAACATGGTCGAGCTTCGCGTCGTAGAGGCCGTTGAGCAGGTGGATCGCACCCGGCCCCGATGTGGCCGCACAGACCCCGATACGGCCGGAGAACTTCGCGTAGCCGACGGCCTGGAACGCGGCCATCTCCTCGTGCCGGGCCTGGAGAAAGCGCGGCCGGTCCTCGGCGCGCCCCCACGCGGCGAGCAGACCGTTGATGCCATCACCGGGATAGGCGAAGACGTGCTCGACATCCCAGTCGCGAAGCCTCTCCAGCACGTGGTCGGAAACCTTCATCACCGAACTCCTCCCGGCCGCGGACGGGGCCATCGGATGCGACGAGCCCTCCCACGCGGCTAACCACTGTGACCGCGGCGAAACTCGACCCTTCGCCTCCGGCCGGCGCACCGGATCGCGGAGACAGGGATGCCGAAACCGGAATCCCGGTACATACTTGAGGTGTGGCGGACGCACACGAACCCCGCACCAGCTGGACGTTCCTGACCCAGCACGCGCGGGTACTGCTGATGGTCTCGCGTGACCCCGAGGTGCGGGTGCGGGATCTCGCCTCCGCATGCGAACTGACGGAGCGGGCGGTACAGGCGGTTATCACCGACCTGGAGAGCGCCGGCTACCTGACCAGGTCGCGGCACGGACGGCGCAACCACTACAGCGTCACCAGGCACACCTACTTCCGACACCCTGCCGAGGCCCGCCACGAGATCGCCGGACTCCTGGAACTGTTCGCCGACCTCGCGCCCGGCACCGACTCCGACAGCAGCCACGACCCCCGAACCCCTACCGGTGACGATCATGAGCACGACGAGCCTTCCTGACTTCCCTCCGACGGTCGGCCACGCCGCGGCGGACAGCGAGCCGTACGCCGACGGCCTGGACCGCCGGAACAAGAAGGACATCCAGGGGCCCTTGATCGCGGTCCGCGCCACAGCCCCGGCGGCCGCGGCAGATGTCCTGAGCACTTTGCGCGAGCCCGACCGTGCCTCCACGTCGACGCCCAGGCGCGGACATCGGCACCCGCCGGTCAGCCCCGACGTGTCCCGGGGTTGAGGAGCGAAGTCACACAGGTTCCGGGCCAGAAGGGAGCGCACCCGTGGACGCGCTGCACACCATCCCCAGTTCCAACGGACCTAGCCCGGCATCACCACCACTTGTCACCGTCTCCCAGGCACCTGGCGGCACGGTGGTCGTCCACCTGACGGGGGAACTAGACCAGGACCGGCAGCCCGTCCTAGACCATGCACTCGCCCGAGCTGTGCGGAGCCGTCCACTGCGGCTGGTCATCGACATGACAGGCGTGGTCTTCTGCGACTGCGTCGGCCTCAACGCCCTGCTCAAGACCCGCCACGCAGCCCAGCAAGCGGGCGTCGACCTGCAACTCTCAGGCCTTCGGCACCAGGCCACAAGGCTGCTGGAAATCACCCAGGCCGACGCTCTGTTCACCATCGCCGACAACGCGCTGCCCGCGACCCGCCGGATCGCACCAGCCCTTGACGCCCGCCCCGACGCCCGAGCATTCGGCCGCACCCTCCGGGCACGGCCGGACGCATGACGAATCGCGCGCTCTCACGCGCGGTACCAGCGCGAGAGACCCACAACCGCCTGCCAGCCCCTCCTCCAACGTTGGGCCCCGATGATTGGGATCCGCCGGACCGGACAGACGCGCAGTGTGGCGACACGACACCTGGAGACCGAACGCTCGTACGACGGAGCGCCGCGTACACCGGTCACCGCAGACGGCCTGTCCGGGGTGACAACGGTGCGCAAGACTGCCGTCGAACGGCTGGACGCCGTCTACTTCGACACTCCCGACCTTCGGCTGCTGCGCCGCGGCGTCACCCTGCGGCGGCGCACCGGCGGCCACGACGCGGGATGGCATCTGAAGACTCCCCAACCAAACGGGAGCCGCACAGAGACCCGCCTACCCCCCGACGGCCGGGACCAGCCGCCCGACGAACTGACTGCCCGAGCAGCGATCCACGCACACGGTGGTCGACTCGGCCCCGTCGCCCACCTGCGAACCCGGCGGGAGCCCACGCTGCTGCTGGACGAGCACGGACGGACCCTCGCGGAGATCGACCGGGACACAGTCTCGGCCGATCTGATCGGCCCCGGTGGCACGGCACCCCGACATCTCAACTGGACCGAGACCGAGGTGGAGCTCACCGACGCGGGACCCGAGCTGCTCGACGCCGTCGAGGAGCGGCTACTGGCCGACGGCCTGCGACCGCCCTCCTCCCCAACAAAACTCGGCAGGGCCCTGCATGAACGGCTCGAAGCCCTTCCACCAGCATCCCGGAGACCGCCGCCGGCCAGCCAGAACGCCGACGACTCGGTCGGGGCCTCGCTCACCGCCTACCTGCGAGCCCACGTTGCCGCTCTGGAGACACTCGACGCAGCCGTCCGGCTCGACGAATCCGACGCCGTGCACCGGATGCGCGTCCACGTGCGGCGCCTCCGCAGCGCCCTCGCCGCCCACCGCCGCCTCCTCCACCAGGCGGCCCTCGGGGACATCGACGACGAACTCCGCCGGCTCGGCCGCACTCTCGGACACGCCCGGGACGCCGAAGTGATGGCCGAGCACCTTACCGCGGACGCCGCCGACCTGGCCCCGGGGCTCCATCCGCGACGGACCTGCCGACTGCTTGAATCCGTCTTCCGGCACCGCTACGAGTCTGCCTGGCGCGCAGCCGTCGAAGCGATGGGCCAGCCTCGCTACTTCGCTCTGATCGACGCGCTGGAGGACCTCGCCGCCGACCCGCCGCTACGCGGCCGTGCCCGGCACGGCCGCAAGGAGGCCCGCAAGGTGACGGACCGCCAACGGAAACGAACCGTCCGGCGCCTGCGCACAGCTCTTGCGCTTCCCCCGGGGCAGGAACGCGATGCTGCCCTGCACCGCGCGCGGAAAGCAGCCAAACGGGCCCGGTACACCGCAGAATGCACCGCGCCACTCCTCGGAAACCGAGCCCGCCGGCTCGCCAAGCACACGAAACGCCTCCAGAAGGCCCTCGGCGCCCACCAGGACGGCGTGGTCGCGGAAGGAACACTCCGGGAACTCGCCGCCCAAGCCCCTCCCCAGATCGCCTTCGGGCTGGGCGTCCTCCACACCCACCAGCGACGCGGGACGGACCGCCTGCTGTCGGCAGCCGAAAAAGCCGGCCGACAGCTCGAGCGGTGACCTCCGCAGGACGCAGTCCACCGCGAGGACAAAGCCATGAGCGCAACTGCCGAGAACGACGCACCAACGGTCGACAAGGAGACCGAGGCACGGTCCGCGGAGCAGCGGAACATCACAGCACCGACGCCCTAGGACGTGCGGGCCAAGGCCGACGACACCGACGAGGAGGGAAACCCCAAGGAGGAGAGCCGGTCGGCCACGGACACCGAGGAACTCTGACCACCGGCACGCTGACGGCCGACCCGACTCCAGGGTCGGTCGGCCCCCCGTGCTAGCGCGTGTCCGCGCCGTGTGGGGACGAGGCCAGGGCGGCGCGCAGCGCGTCCCGATGGGCGGCCGGGCAGGTGTCGAAGTCCTCGTGCCGTGCAGATCGCGTGCTGAACGCCGAGCGTGGGCGCGGGCGTGCTGCCGCCGCGGCGCGGGCCTTCTCGTGCTCGGGATCCACATCCTGCCAGAAGTCGGTGACCACGAACGCCCCGCACGAATTGGAGTCCGGGGCAGCGCCCGAACGGAGAACGGGGGCTCCGGAGCGCCCAAGGGTCGCCGTGGCCAGAGCGCCGCCCGCCGTCGCCGGAGAACGTTGCGACGCCGCAGACGAACAGGCCCAGGAATACCCACGACAGCAGCCGTCGCAGCTCCAGATCGATGCGAGCGGTCACCGGCTGGTCGCCCTGGCGTACCTCCTGGCCTGCGTGTCTGCCCACTGCCCCTTACCGCACCGCTGGGCGCAGCAGCGGTTTCCCTGCGCAGTGCCGGGGTGGCCGCAAGGGCCCGACGAGAACCAGGAGCAGGCCATGGACGACATCCCGCAGGGCGGCTCAGGTGGCGTACCCCTCCACCACGACGACGACGAACACGACGACGCAGACCGGTTGGCGCAGAAGGACCAGCCGAAGACCCGCACCGTGCTGACAGTGCGGGCGAGCAAGCCGGTCGCCGAGCAGACATCGGATCCGGCTCCCGAGCCTGACGAAGGCTGATTTCGGCACACCCACGTGCGGCCGGGCTTTCGGCTGCGCGTTGATCGCTTCGTTCGGGACAGAAGTCGGGCAGTCCTTTGACCGAGAGGAGCTGTGGGCGCACGGACCGGGTGGACGTGCCACTGATCCACCAGCCGGATGAGGGCCTCGCGATCCCCGCCGAGCAGGTCACCCACCTGCTGCGCGAACTCGGCCTCCAAGGGGTGCGACGGGCGCCGAGCATGGATTCCGACCCGGACCCGCGGACAGCCGGCGCTCTCGCCGCGATGCTCGGAGAGGTTTCCGACCAGATCGACGTGGAGTGCATCGCCTTCGTGTCTGATCCGGACGGGCCCCGGCCTGGCCGGTGATCCGCATGCCCACCGTTCCCACGCTGGGTGTCGAGGAGGAGTTCCTCCTCGTCGACCGGGCAAGCCGCGCGCCGGCGGACCGGGCGTCCCAGGTGGTGGCCGATGCCGGACCACTGCTGGGAGATCAGCTCCAGCCCGAGTTCTTCGGCGGCCAGGTGGAGATCTGTACCACCCCGGTCGCTTCGCTGGCCGCGCTACGCAGTGAGCTGACCGGCCTGCGGGCGACCGTGGCCGCAGCCGCGGCCGACGCCGGCTGTCTCCTGGTCGTGTCGGGGACGTCACCACTGGCCGCGGAGAAGCCGGTTGGCGTGAGCGACTTCCAGCGCTACCAGCAGATGGCCGAAAGGTTCGGCTCAGTGGTGGACGACACCAGCGGGGCGGTCTGTGGCTGCCACATCCACGTGGGCCCCCTGGACCGGGCGCAGGCACTGGCAATCAGCGCCCGGCTCCGGCCCTGGCTGCCGGCACTCCAGGCGCTCGCCGTCAAATCTCCGTACTGCGCGGGTCGCGACACCGCCTTCGCCGACTGGCGCGCGGTCCGCTGGGCCGCCTGGCCGACCGTCGGCCCGGCACCGCTGCTGGACGCCACCGGATACGAGCGGCTCGCCGACGCCCTGGTCACCTCCGGTCTGCTGCTCGACCGGCGAATGATCTACTGGTACGCCCGCCCGTCGGAGCATGTGCCGACCCTGGAAATCCGGGTCCCCGACGTCAGCGCCACCGTGGACACCACCGTGCTGGTCGCGGGACTGACCCGCGGCCTGTGCGCCCGGCTGCTCGCCGACCAGCACGACGGCGTACCCGTACCGCCGGCCGACGACGAGGTGCTGCGGGCGGCCCACAGCTGCGTGGCCCGCAGCGGGCTCACCGGCCTGGGCCTGGACCCGGTGGCTGCCCGGCCGGAGCCGGCCGCGCTGCTCGTGGAGCAGTTGTTCGAGTACGCGACGCCCGGGCTTGCCGCCGCAGGCGACCTGGCGACTGTTGGGACCCTGCTGGAGGAGGTGTTCTGTGCCGGGACTGGCTCAGACCACCAGCGGGCCGCCTTCGGGCGGCGGCGCCAGCTGACCGATGTCGTCGACTGGCTGGCCGACCGAGACCGTCCTCGTCCGCTGAGCGCAGCCTCGGCCAGAGGGTCGGTCAGCGCGCATCGGCGGCAGGCGTGTCCAGCCGGGCCCTCAGGCCATCCAGGGTGGCAGCCAGCAGCCGGGAGACATGCATCTGGGAGCAGCCGATCTGTTCGGCGATCTCGGACTGGGTGCAGTCACCCCAGAACCGCAGCATCAGGATGGTCCGCTCCCGTGGCGTGAGGTCCTTGAGCAGCGGCCGCACCGACTCTCGGCATTCGACCAGGTCGAGCCTGGCGTCGCGTTCGCCGAGCCGGTCGAGCAGCGCGCTGCCGGTGTCCTCCCCGCGGTCCTCGCGCAGCGCGTCCAGTGATCTGGCGCGGTAGGCGCGGCCCACGGCGAGTGCGGCCGCAGCATCGTCGACATCCAGCCCCAGGCTGTCCGCGAGCTCCTGGGCGCTGGGCAGCCGACCGAGGCTCTGCTCGATCCGGTCCGAAGCTCGCACGACCCGCAGGTACAGCTCCTGCAGGCTGCGCGGCACCCGTACAGGCCAGGAGGTGTCGCGAAAGAACCGCTTGACCTCGCCGGCGATGGTGGGAATCGCGTACGTGACGAATTCGATGCCGCGCCGGCGGTCGTAGCCGTCAACGGCCTTGATCAAGCCGACTGTGCCGACCTGCAGGAGGTCCTCCATCTCGGCGGACCGGTTGCGGAACCCGGCGGCGACGAAGCGCACCAGAGGCATGTTCAATTCGATGATCGTGCCGCGGACGTAGCTGTAGTCGGCGGACTCACGATCCAGGCTGGCCAGCCGCGCGAACAGGGCATCGCTCAGCTCGCGCGCCTCGGTCTTGTCCATCAGCCGCATCTCCTGACGGCTGGGCAGGCTGGAGGCTGGCGTCACGTCGCAGGACCGGGGCAGAACAGCAGAGGACGGCGTAGCGGTGAGACCGAACACGGGGTCAGTCATCTCCCTGGTTGACCCCCGCGCCGAGGAGCGGCGGTGCAGCTCGGCTGACCGCGCGGCGCACGAGGGTGCGGCTGTGGGAGACCGTGACGCCCGGCTTCTTCAGGCGGCGGCGTCCCGGCACGGTGACCGTGCCGCGAAACCCGGCGCCTCAATGGGCGCCGGTACCGGAGTCGGGCATACTCGCCCTGCTGCTCCGTACCTAGCACATTCCCGGTCGGCGCAGCGGTCAATCCTGTACCGGACCGCAATCCGGCTCTTGCCGAAGATCGACGCCGACCTTTCCGGTGGCGGCCAGCGCCCCGGTGGGCGTGGCCCGGACCGAGCGTGATTTGCCTGGGGAGATCCGGCCCCGCCAGGCACCGCCGGCAGAGCCTCGCTCTTCGATCACCTCCTTGGACCGGTCGAGATCGGCCTTGACCCGCCGGTCGACCCACGCCGAACGCGTCGGCCATCCACTCGGCCGCGCCCTCGGGCCCTGCACTGAGCCCACCCAGGGTGGCGGCAGGCATGGATCCGCCGCAGCCGGGCAGACGGTCGGGCTGGAGGTGCGTGGTGGCCCGTGGCTCGTCGGGAGGGTCGGGTAGGCGGTGGTATCGCTGGTGAGCGGTCGGCCCCGGGGATCTGTCCCCGGGGCCGACATCCGCCGGTGTCAGCGCCTCATCGAGGGCCTCGGCGGCGTGGAATCGCTCGGAGCGACAACAGGGCTCGGCCCGCGATCGCGCCCCCGTAGAGCGAGAACCCCACGCCGACCAGCCACGACTGCACGACCAGGACCGTGCCGACCGGTCCGTACGCCACGACGTTGGTGACGATCAGCGGCGCGAAGACCAGCCGTGAGAACACCCGCAGGCCCGCCAGCGCGGCCACGGTCGCGATGGCTCCCGGCAGCAGCCTGCGCCAGGCAATCCGCGCACCGAGCAGCAGCCGCTGCAACCACCAGAACAGCAGGACGCCACCGACCACCGTGGCGGCCACCCGCGCGGCCGACTGGGCTGGAGTGTGCTCCCAGGGGATCCGGCTCCACGCCGCGACCAGGATGTAGCCGATCACCCCCATCAGAGCGACGACCTGCCGCCACACGCTGTGCCAGGGGCTGGCGGGGAGTTGCCAGATCCGCTCGTACGCGTTCTGCACCGCGGTCGTCAGGCTCACCCCGAACACGGCGAGCGCGGCGAGACCGAGAGCGGTGGTGGTGCTGAGGACTTCACGGCGCGAGGCGAACAGCTGCCCCACCGCCACCGAGGAGTCACCCGACAGACCGAGGCCGTCGGCGATCCAGTCGGCGATACCGCTGCCGCGTGTCGGTGACGCGGCGGCGATGACTACCAGGAGCGGCACCAGAGTGACGAAGGACAGCGCCGCGAACGCCATCGACCGGTGCAGCAGCTCGACCTCGCGGCCCCGCCGCCAGGCCGTCACGACAACTCGCCGGACATACCCGCTCACCGTGACCGGGCTACCAGTCACGGCACCGGATGGGCTTGCAGACACGGGTGCGCGGTCATACCGGACGGAGCGCCGACCGGCTCGGCGACCCCGCCGCTCACGTACACCACGAGCGTGCCGGACTCGTCCGCGTACACCGGGCGTCCGTCCGGCCCGGTCGTCCTCAGATGATGCACCACGACGACCCGGGGCGGCGCATGGCCACCCGGCGCACCCGGAATGGTGACGGCGTACCGCTCGACCGGTGTCATGGCGGCCTCCTCCTGGGCCCTCCGCCCCCTTGGCGGGTCGATGTGCACGTCTTCCCGTTGCACCCGCCGGACAAACGGGCGCAGGGCACTCACTCGGAGACGCAGACGCGTGAAGCCCGGGCCAGCGGGTACCCGCGAGAGCGCACGGAGGTACGCGGGTGATGAGCCCCGGCGCACGGCCGTCGAGGGCCGGAGTGCAACGGGATGGATCGACAGGTGGCATCCGGCCAAAGTCGGCCGCCCGGCCGCCCGCAACGGGTCCTGGGCAGCCGGGCATCGCGTCCCGCCCCCGTGACGCGACACCGGGCCTGGCGCCCGGTCAGCCGAACGGGTCCCGGTCCGGGACTTCGGCGGGCAGCCGGCTACGCGTTGCGGCTGCTGCTGGTCGGCGCGGCCGCGTACGCCCTCTTCCTCCTGCTGGAAAGGCTGCAACTCGTCGCGGTCGCGCTGTTCGTGGCGCTGGTGTTCACGGCGGTGTTGCGGCCGCTGGTGGACCTGGTCGCCCGTATGATGCCCCGGCCGCTGGCGGTGCTGGTGTCGCTGGTGGCGGCGATCGTGGCGGTGGTCGGCCTGCTGGTCGGGGTGGGCGAGGTGGTGGCGGCCGAGTCCGCCGCGCTGGGCCGGGAGGTCCGAGGTGGTCTGGACCGGATCGAGCGCTGGCTCCAGGGGCCCCCGTTCCATGTGGACGCAGGTGCACTGAGCAATCTGCAGGGCAAGCTGGGGTCGTACGTCTCCGGGCACCGCGGCTGGCTGGTCAGCACCGCGGTGAGCAGCGCGGGTCGGGTGGTCGAGGCGGTGACGGGGCTGGCCCTGGCGCTGTTCTGCTCGGTGTTCTTCCTGCACTCGGGCGAGCGGATGTGGGACTGGGCGCAGCGGCAGCTCGGCCCGCGCACGGGTGCGACCTGGGACCGTGTGGGGCGGACGGCATGGGGACGTTCGCCGGCTACACCCGGGGCCTGCTGGCGGCCGGCAGCAACGCCATCCTGGTGGGAGTCGCGCTGTTCGCCCTACGGGTGCCACTCGCACTGCCGTTGATGTTGCTGGGAGTTCTTCGCCGCGTTCGTCCCGCTGATCGGCTCACCGATCGCGCTGGCGGTGGCGTCGGTGGTGGCGCTGGCCACGCGGGGCCCGGTGATCGCACTGATCGTACTGGGCCTGATCGTGGTGATCGGCCAGATCGAGGGTCACCTGCTGCACCCGCTGGTGATGAGCTGGGCCGTGCGGATCCACCCGGTGGCGATCGCCCTGAGCGTTGCCGCAGGCGCTCTGCTCGCCGGGGTGGTCGGAGCAGCGGTCGCCGTGCCGCTGGTGTCGGTGGCCTGTGCGATCGTCAAGGAACTACGCCATCCAGCCCGCGTCCATGGCGGAAGGGACCGACGAGGGTGACCACGGCTCAGGTCGGCTGGAGGCCGACGATGCAGGTGTCGTCCCGTGGGTTGGGGGCGTTGAGCCGACGGAGGATGTGGTCGATGCGGCCTCGGAGTCCCGGAGCCTGGTACTCCTCCGCGGCCGTGCGGAGGCGTTCGAGTGCGTGGTCCAGCGTCTCGTCACGCCGTTCGATGAGTCCGTCGGTGAACAG